>CACERX010000021.1 GCA_902562015.1 uncultured SAR324 cluster bacterium | reverse complement strand
ATAAATTTCAATAATCAAAAAAACTATATTACAAGGAGATACCGTGAAAAAAGACTATCATGACATGCAAAATAGAGTCAAAAGTACAGAAAATGCTAAAAATGATTTCAAGGTAGCTGACCTCAGTTTAGCTGAACTTGGCCGGAAGAGTATTACCTTGGCAGAACATGAAATGCCGGGTCTAATGATGCTTCGTGATGAGTATAAAGATAAAAAGCCACTTGAAGGGTCTCGTATTACAGGATCATTACATATGACAGTTGAAACTGCTGTTTTGATAGAAACTCTAATAATTCTTGGAGCTGAAGTTCGCTGGTCTTCATGTAATATTTTTTCAACGCAAGATGAGGCAGCAGCTGCAATGGCTGAAGCAGGTGTACCCGTATTTGCTTGGAAGGGAGAAAGTGAGGAAGAATATTGGTGGTGCCTTGAGCAGACTCTGGAGTGGCCTGATGGCAAAGGACCAAATTTACTTTTAGATGATGGAGGTGATCTTACTGGTTACGTTCATAAAAATCGTGCGGATATGCTTGAAGGGATCTATGGAGTTTCAGAAGAAACGACAACTGGCGTTCATCGCCTTGAACAAATGGAAAGTCTGGGTGAGTTAAAAATCCCAGCATTCAACGTTAATGATTCTGTAACTAAGAGCAAATTTGATAATTTGTACGGTTGTAGAGAGTCACTTATTGATGGAATTAAACGTGCAACAGATGTAATGGTTGCTGGAAAAATTGCGGTTGTTGCAGGTTATGGAGATGTTGGGAAAGGTTCCGCACAATCATTACGGGGTCTGGGAGCTCGTGTACTTGTTACAGAGATTGACCCAATTTGTGCATTGCAGGCTTCAATGGAGGGTTTTGAAGTGGTCACAATGGAGGACGCAGCACCAATTGCAGACATTTTTGTTACCACAACAGGATGCTCTGATATTATTTGCAGAGACCACATGGATGCTATGAAAGACCAAGCAATTGTATGTAATATAGGGCATTTTGACATAGAAATTGATGTAGCCTCATTAAATAACGACAGCTCAATTAAGAAGATAAATATTAAGCCACAGGTTGACCAGTATATTTGGCCTGATGGAAAACGTATGTTACTGCTTGCAGAAGGTCGGTTGGTAAATTTGGGATGTGCAACTGGTCATCCCGCATTTGTTATGTCTAACAGTTTCACAAATCAAATAATGGCTCAAATTGATCTTTGGGAAAATGGGAGCACTTACCAGAACAAAGTATATGTACTTCCAAAATTGCTTGATGAAAAGGTCGCGCGTTTTCACCTAGATAAATTAGGAGTCAGGTTAACTCGCTTAAACAAAAAACAGGCTGAGTATTTGAATATCCCAATTGAGGGACCTTACAAACCAGAGCACTATCGTTATTGATAATTTCTTTGAAAATAGTTCCGTTCAGCTTTACATGTTGAAAAAATTATTCTCATGTGTTTTTTTTATCCTGCTTCTTTCAGCAGCAGGATGCGGGGAAAAACAAATAATGCTTATGAATGCTCCTCTGGATACAGGAGATAAAATCGACTATCCACCGTCTGAAGAAGAATTATCAACTCCAAAATCATTCGTTGCCTTCTTACCTGTTCAATTTGCGGAAAATCTTTCCCGCTACCACAAAGCTCTGAGTGTAAGTTTTGTACAGTCTGTTCTGGAGGAGTATGGTGACTTGAAAATCATTGATGATATAAGGGTCAGCAGGGCCTTGAATAGAAGTGAGTTTGCTAAGCTTAATGCTGACCTAAGTAAAAGTAAGTTACGTAGATTTGAAGATGATCTGGTAAAACAAACAGTTGAATTAGGTAAGTGGCTTCGAGTTCGCTATATTGTTTTAATGAGAGTACAGCCTAGTCCTGAAAAAGTTGATTCAAATGACTGGAGCACTTACATAAGATTCCGTATCATACGTGTAGAAGATCCAGTAAAAAACGAATTAAATCATGAATTCACATTTATTTTTTCAGAATCAAATGACATATGGGAAGAACTAGGCAGCCTAGTTCGCGGACGGTTTCCACTGAGTGGTTTTATAATTGAGTCTCGAGCTAATAGAGCTTATGTTCGCATAAATATTGGTCGAAAGAACCGCATAAAAGATGAACAGGAGTGTAAAATTTTTCGCAGAGTTCGTAAAAAAATTAAAGGATCCAATGGTAGAACAATCTCAAGTTATGGAGTTAATAGAAAAGGTCAGCTTCAACTTTTTCGCGTGCAGGAGGATTTTTCTTGGGGTAAAGTACCTTCAAAATTTAGGGAAGTCATTAGGCAAGGTGACGCTGTACGCTGTTATTAAACAGCTGAAAAAAATAAATTTTGGATAAAATTTTAGTACGCAAGAAAGTTCTTCGTAAGCGAAGTGCAATGTCAGCATGTGAAAAATCCCAAGCTGAATTGGTCATGCTGGAAACGCTTCTTAATTGGGAAATTTTCAAGAAAGCTGAAGTAATTCATATTTTCCTGGCAAAACCTGATGAACCTGATACAAGACAAATCATTGAAAATTGTTGGTGTACCGGGAAAAGAGTTGCTGTACCTTTAGTCCTTCCTAACACCTTAAATCTCATTCATTCTGAAATTAAATCATTTGATAGATTAATTTACGGTATGTATGGAATCCAAGAGCCTTCAACAGAAAGTCGTATAATTATGACTCCAGATATGTTTGATCTAGTTATTGTTCCCGGAGTTGCTTTTGACAAAAAAGGACACAGAATTGGACAAGGTAAAGGCTACTATGATCGATTTCTTGAACTCACTTCAGCATTCCGTCTAGCATTGGCTTTCGATTGCCAACTACTTGAAAATGTACCCACTGAATTACATGATATCCCGATGAATGGAATTTTATCAGAATCAGGAATTCTTGAAACCAATGAATGAGTAAACATAAAATGCACATGGACCTGATTGAAAATATCATGAATTATCCCTAATTCCCTTCCAATTCAATTTCGATATTTTTTAAATGAAAAAATTGTTGTTAGTTCTTATTCTATTTTGTGGATTAATTGCAACTTCTTTTTTTAAGCATGAATCAATACTTACGGCCTACGCAAAGTTCTTTACTGTTAGCAACGCTACACCAGGAGCAGATGCTCTTGTAGTTCTATCAGGTGGAAAATTCACAAGAATTCCTCACGCATTAAAACTGTTTGTAGAAGGCTATGCACCTGAAATACTCCTCTCAGATGAAAAAAAAAGAAGTACAAGATTCGCTCATCTATTGCCCAAAAATGGAATGATAGCAAAAGCTATGATTGAGGAGCTTGGGCTAACAGCACCAGTTAGTATTATCCAATCACAAAAGGGTGGTGCAACTTCAACATTTGACGAAGCATATGACTTGCTCAAGTTAAGTGAAAAAAAAAATTATCGTCATTTAATCCTAGTTACAGATGCGTTTCACTCGCGCCGAGCATATCAAGCTTTTCAAACTGTATTTGAAGAAACAGAAATAAATATAGAAATGTCTGCAGCATCAAACAAAATTTTTAACGAGAATAACTGGTGGACTTCAGACCAAGGAATTTCTGCTTATGTTTTAGAAAGCATCAAATATCCAATTTATCTATTGTCCTCAAGAAACGTTACTTTTATTCGAAACGACTAATGAAAGAAAATTTTCTTCTTATAAGAAAATTTCAAGAAAGTGATGAGCAATCATTGGTTTCTCTATGGAATGTATGTAAACTAACTGTTCCTTGGAATAATCCATACAAAGATATAAAAAGGAAACTCTGTGTACAGCCAGAGCTATTTTTGGTAGGATACGTTGAAGATAATTTAATTGCATCCGCAATGGCTGGTTATGATGGACACCGTGGATGGATAAATTACTTTGCAGTGCATCCAGATTTCCAATCTAGAGGTTTTGGTAAACAGCTAATGGATTATGTAGAAAACAGACTACGTGAATTGGGTTGCCCTAAAATAAATTTACAGATTCGAGAAGGAAACAAGAAGGTTTTGTCATACTATCAGAAACTTGGCTATGTTCAGGAAAAGCGTATCTCCATGAGCAAAAGGCTTGAAGATGATCAGTGAATTTAATCAAGAACAACTTTATAAAACATTCATACTTTTTGAAAAATTATGTCTGAAATTTTAATGATTGCCATTTTAATTTTGGGAGGCTTAGTTTTACTTTATTTTGGTGCTGACTGGCTTGTCAAAGGGGCGGTAACTATCTCATTGAAATTTGGGTTAAGTCCCCTTATTGTCGGTCTTACTGTTGTAGCTCTCGGTACAAGTCTCCCAGAAGCGCTAGTTAGTATACAGGCTACATTAGATAATCAGGGAGGTATTGCTCTAGGAAACGTTATAGGATCTAATATTCTTAATATCGCCTTAATATTGGGACTTTCGTCTTTGCTACAACCTCTTAAAGTTGACTCGCACCTTGTCAAAGCTGATGTTCCGATATTGGTTGGGGCTTCATTTTTACTGATTGTATTACTGGAGGATTTTCATATTTCACGCATGGAAGGTGCCTTGTTACTACTGGGTATTGTTTTTTACGTCACTGGTAACATTATGACTGTAAAAAGAACTTCACCTGCAGAAGATCAAATAGAAGGTATGGAAGTTCCTGAAGATCCAAGCAAAAATTTATTGCGTGACATTGGATTCTTAATTCTTGGTTTGATTGCCTTGGCTCTTGGCTCAAATTTTCTTGTAGAAGGAGCAGTTGACCTCGCCAGGATCTGGGGGCTTAGTGAAGCATTAATTGGTCTGACAATAGTTTCAATAGGAACAGGGACACCAGAACTGGCAACAGCTCTTATGGCTGCCTTTAGGAAGACTGCCGACATTGCAATAGGCAATGCCGTAGGTTCCAACATTTTTAATATCTTTTTCGTGGTTGGCTTAGCAGGTCTTATTGCGCCAATTAATGGCACCCAGATTAGTCCCTCTGACCTTTATGTGATGTTCGGACTTACTTTTTTACTCCTACCCACAGTTTGGACTGGAATGGTTCTTGACAGAAAGGAGGGATTCCTCTTCGTGGCTATTTATGTGGCATACATTTACTACCTCTGGACTACGATTTAGAAAAGGAGGAATTAACCTACTTAAAGATATTAAAATTTGGAAAATTATCAAAGTAACATGGAGTTTCAATATTTGAGAACTTGCTTTTACATCTTCTAAACTTAAGGAAAGCAAAAATTAAATTACCAAAATAATGACTTTCATAATTTGTTAAGAGCCTGGCCCAAATCAGAAATAAGATCTTCAGCACATTCTATTCCTACCGAAAGTCTAACTACTTCGGGACCTGCACCTGAAGCAATTCGCTGTTCTTCTGTTAGCTGTCGATGAGTCGTTGAGGCAGGATGAAGAATTAGAGAGCGAGTGTCACCAAGATTGGCTACATGGCTAAACAATTCAACTGACTCCAGTAGCTTCAAGCCGCTTTCATAACCTCCTTTAACTCCAAAAGCGAACAAAGAGCCTGTTCCATTAGGAAAATATTTTTTTCCCAGTTTGTAGTATGGACTTGATTTAAGTCCCGCATGAGAAACCCATTCCACGTTTTGATGTTTTTCAAGAAATCCTGCAACTGCTATCCCGTTTGAACAATGCTTTTCCATCCTCAGTGGGAGGGTTTCTACTCCATTAAGTGTTATCCAAGCATTCATTGGTGATTGAGTACAACCTAAATCCCGTAAACTTATCGCGTGGCTGTACATTGTATATGCAAGATCGCCAAATGTTTCGGCAAAGATAAGTCCATTATATTCTGCAGAAGGAGCACTCAAACTCGGATATTTTGGGTTCCCTAGCCATGGGAATTTACCTGAATCTATTACGACTCCACCTATCGCGTTTCCCTGTCCAGAAAGATATTTAGTTGTGGAATGAATCACCAGATCTGCACCCCATTCAAGTGGCTGAGACAGGAATGGAGTAGCTAGAGTATTATCTACAATCAGTGGCACTTCCGCTTCATTTGCAATTTTAACAATAGCCTCGAGATCAGCAACTATTCCTCCTGGATTTGCTAGGTTTTCTATGAAAATAGCTCTTGTTTTTTCAGTAACAGCCCTGCGAAAAGATTCTGGATTTTCAGTATTTGCAAATATTGCTTGCCAACCAAATTTTTGGAAAGACTTAGCCATCAAATTGATGGTGCCCCCATAGAGTTTGTCTGCAACTATTACTTCCATACCGGGAGCCATTAAGGGAAATATTGCAAGTATTTCTGCAGCATGACCTGAAGATGTAGCAGTACCTCCCCGGCCTCCTTCGAGGGTTGCCAGTTTTTCTTCTAAAGCGGAAACAGTTGGGTTTGAAAGACGGGAATAAATGAATCCAGGTGACTGAAGATTATAAAGTGAAGCAGCATGGTCTGCATCATCAAATACATAGGAAGCAGTCTGATAAATAGGAAATGTACGTGCACCCGTAGCAGGATCAGGAGCTGTCCCAGAATGCACGGCAAGTGTATTAAAACCATAGTTTGGATGAAGCTTCCCCATCAGATTCTCCTTCTTTTTACACTTATCACACCGGTGTTGAAACCGCCCCAACCAAGTTCACCAAATAATCTTGCATACTCTATTTTGGGGCATCGATTCATAACAACTTTCATACCTGCTTCTTGAGCAATCTTTGCTGCTTTATCGTTTCGAACCTCGAATTGCATCCAGAATATTTTAGCTCCAATCTTTATAGCATCTTCTACAAGCTGAGGTGCTTCTTTTGAAGGACGGAACATATCAACCATGTCGACGGGTTCTTGAACTGCTGCCAAATCTGAGTAAACAGTTTGGTCATAAATTTGATCTCCAGCCGAATTTTTGTTGACCGGTATAACACGATATCCCTTCTGGATTAAATACTTCATTACAAAATTACTAGGACGTTTCCAATTTATGCTGGCACCGACCATCGCAATATTGCGTACACTTCTGAGGATATCTAGTATATAACTATCATGATAATTGTCATGATTAGTAATCAATAATTCTGACATTTTTAAAAAATTATTAAGAAGTTAATTAATAGTATGATTTTAAATCTTACACGGGGAGAAATTTTACCCAAGAAAAAAAATTAGAAACAATTCGAAAGTAGATTAAAAGCCTCAAAAGAGCCAAAATAGATGTGAAAAGAAAGAATGGATTTATATAATTTTTTTAAAGTACTTTTTTATTCCCAAATCATATCTGCGATCTTACCTATTCCGTCCCATTTTTTAGTCGTTGCAGCAGATTTACCGGAATTGACTCTTTGTGAAGGGACAGAAAAACCTGCTGATTTATTTGTGCTTTTGCGAGAAAAAAAGACAAAAATTATGATCAGTAAAACAATAAATGCGAATATAAAAAGTGTAATTCGGTTCCTCAATCTAAATCCATCATTGATGAGTAGCAAAATTTTTGTATAACTTAGGAAAATAATAGCATTTGCAGACTCAAAAGCTTAATTTTTCCAACAATAGAAACACCTTCTGTTCAATTTAATCTTATACCCATTTAAACTGTAGTCAAATATTTTTTTTGTAAATAATCTTTCTTATGTTATGCATAATCCAAACAAAGATTGTTTTTTTTCCTTGTGAAAATTAAAAGCAGCTGTAATTATTTACGTCATGAATTGGCAGTCAATGATTAATGTAATAATTTTAACTCAGTGTTAAAAAAATGTACAAAGAGAAACAGAAAATAGAAAAATTTAATTTATCCTGAAAATTTATTCCTCATCACGACATACATTGGCCCCAAATTGAAGTAGAATCATTTGAAGCTGCAGTCACAGGTCGGGTACTCATTTTTTTATTTTAAACGAATATTATTAATTTTAAGAAAAAAACTTATGAGATTAGCAGATAAAGTTGCATTGATTACAGGTGCGGCAAGCGGTATTGGAAAAGAAACATCACTATTATTTGCACATGAAGGTGCTAAGATTGTGGCAGTGGACATGAACGATTCTGATGGTGAAAAAACTGTTTCAGAAGTTAAGTCTGCTGGAGGAGATGCTATCTATGTTAATGCAGATGTTTCTATGTCTGCTGATTGTGAAAACATGATAAAAGCTACTGAGGAAAAATTTGGTAAGTTGAATGTTTTGTTTAACAATGCAGGAATTATGGACAGCAGAGATGATAATTCCCAGGCAACAGAAGAGGAAGTCTGGGATTTAACAATGGCCATCAATTTGAAGGGGGTTTTCCTTGGATGCAAGTTTGGAATTCCCGCAATGCAGAGAGCTGGTGGGGGTTCTATTATTAATACTGCTTCTTTCGTGGGTCTTATGGGAGCTGCTACTCCACAGGTTGCTTATACTGCCAGTAAAGGTGGTGTAATCTCTCTTACTAGGGAATTAGCAGTTATACACGCCCGGGAAAACATAAGGGTTAATGCTCTTTGCCCTGGACCTTTAAAAACCGAACTGCTTATGAAATTTCTAGATACTGAAGATAAAAAGCAGAGACGTCTTATACATATTCCTATGGGACGTTTTGGAGAAGCAAAGGAAATGGCTAAAGCAGCACTTTTCCTTGCATCTGATGAATCATCTTATACCACAGGAACAGAATTTATAGTAGACGGTGGCATTACATCAGCCTATGTAACACCTGAGTGAAAAATTTTCATTCTCCCCATTCTACTTTTACTTTATCACGATCAATTTGATTATTTTCATATGGTAGCTCCTGCACAAATATTACCTCTCGAGGTTTTTTAAACCCTGCAATCTTCTCACCTACATAATCTCGCACCTCGTCTGCTGACAATTTTGATCCATTTGCAAGAACGCATACTGCCCTAACTGCTTCTCCCCAGGTTTTGTCAGGTACCCCAATCACGCAGCATTCTTCTATTTGAGGGTGTTTCATCAGTACTGTTTCAACTTCACCGGGATAAACATTCTCTCCACCACTTTTGATAAGCTCTTTTTCAGCTTTTCGTCTGACATACCACAAGTATCCTTCTTCATCAAACCGTCCGATGTCCCCCGTGTGATGCCAACCATTTCTATGTGCATATTCTGTTGCATCAGACATATTCCAGTATTCAAGAAAAACATTTTCTCCTCTCACCACAATTTCTCCTTCTTCACCCACAGAAAGCTGTTCTTCAGCTTCATTTACAACGGAAACTGAATTTATCAGTGTGGGCTTTCCAGAAGCTCCAGGACGTTCTGAAGCAGGAGAAGCAGTCACAAAAGCGGTAGTTTCTGCCTGTCCAAAACCAGTCCAGAAAACCGCTCTTGTTTCTTCTTGCAAACGACCTATATTTTCAGAACCTTCAAGACCATAAACTACCTTCAAACTTTCAAGTGTGGAATCACATTCTTTTGCTTTGTCAAGTACACGTTCGAGAACAGGTGGAAAAGAACCGAAATATGTCAAATCTTCACTATCAATCAAGTTTACTGCAAGTTTTTCATCAAATTGTCTTAAAAGAACATTTTTCCCAGCACTGATGAATGTAGCCCAAGCTGAAGTAAGTCCCATCACGTGAAATATAGGTAAAGCAACTAAATGTCCTTTAATTTTTTCTCTTCCAAAATGGTGCAGGTGAACATCTACTGAAGCCATCACATTACGTTGACTCAGCAATGCTCCTTTTGGAATTCCATCCACAGCCGCAGTTGGGATAATAATCCACCCGTCATCTAACGCAGGTTGCGACTCATTAAGAGGAGATGGGTCTTCATGCAGCAATTGATCAAATGAAGAAGAAAGTATCGCAGCCTCATCAATACAGTAAAGCTGCCGATGCATATTCAGTTCGCGCAGTTCATCAGCCTGCTGTTCATAACTTTTTTGAAAAATCAGTGCTTTCGGTTGCGTCTGTTCAAGCATCTTGCGCATTTCATCTGCACTTGTACGGGTGTTCAAACAGACTGTAATTAGTCCAATTCTGGTACATGCAGCCAAAAAAAGTGCATATTCTGCACAATTATCTAACAGAACTCCAATCCTGTCTCCTTTCTCAAAACCCATGTTCAAAAGCCCCCTTGACAGCGAATTGACATGTAATGGTACTTCTCCAAAAGTGAGACGCAAATCACCAGAAACAAGAGCAGTTTCATCTGGGAAACTGGACGCATTGTTAATAATGCAGTCATAAATTGAATGCTCTCTCAGGGACATTTTAATTTCTTTGCTTTTAAACCTTTACAATGCGTCAAGCAATCGCTGGTGAATGTTTCCAAATTTACCGTTACTCATAATTAAAACAATATCTCCGAATCTGCAAACATTTTTTAAATGTTCCACTATTCCAGTAACATCAGGGAAATAATTTGCTTTAATGTTTTTTTTACTTAATGAAATCAATACTTTATCAACATCAAGTCTATCATCAGATGGAATCTTGTCCAACCTGTATGGATTTGTTAAAATTACTTCATCAGCATCAAGCAAAGAATCTATAAGTGCATCCTGGTTTACTCTGCGCACACTGGTATTGCTTCTTGGTTCAAAAACTGCGATTATTCGCCTGTCCACATGTTTTTGCCTAATTGCTCCTATCGTTTCACGAACCGCAGTGGGATGATGAGCAAAGTCGTCATAAACAGATATACCGTTGACTTCACCAAGCAGTTCTTGTCGCCTTCTAACACTTTTGAAGGAATCAAAAGCTCCCTGAATATCTATGTCAGAAATACCATTATGACGGGCCAGTGTTATAACTCCCAATGCGTTTAAGACATTACATTTTCCTGCGAGATTGAGTTTAAATTCATTTTTCTGTGAAAACTCTCCCGGACGTCTGTCAATAACCTCAAAGTTTGTACTAGAAGCACTGGTTTTTATATTTACAGCTCTAACATCGCATAGTTCTCCAAAACCGAATCTGATAACTGGAGAGTGAGCAGAATTCATTACATCCTTGACATTTGGATCATCTCCATTTGCTGCAATCAGTCCTCTCTTTGGAATGAGACGAAGCATCAGTCGAAATGCTTTTTTGATTTCATCAAGTGAATTGAATATATCCGCGTGGTCAAATTCAAGGTTATTAAGAATTAACTGTTCTGGGAGGTAATGAAAAAATTTTGATCGCTTGTCAAAAAAAGCTGTGTCATATTCATCTCCTTCGGTGATAAAAAAACTACCCTTTGCGTCGCGACAGCTTGTACCAAAATTTTCTGCAATACCTCCTATCATAAAACCTGGATTTTTACCTGCAGTTTCAAAAACCCAGGCAAGCATTGAAGTTGCAGTTGTTTTACCGTGAGTTCCAGTAACAACCAGAGAAGTTTTTCCACGAATAAAATACTCTTTAAGTAATTCAGCCATAGAGATATAAGGAAGTTTAAGATCAAGAATGGCTTCAACTTCAGAGTTCCCTCTTGAAAGAGCATTGCCGATTACAACGAGATCCGGTTGCGGTTCAAGGTTTCCTGAAGAAAATGCCTTATGTACTACAACATTATTTTCTGCAAGAAAATCACTCATGGGTGGATAAACGTTTTCGTCGGAACCGCTAACATTATGTCCTCGTAATTTCAGAAGCACGGCAAGCGATGCCATGCCTGTCCCGCATATTCCCGAGAAAAAAATTGAATTCAAATTTGAATGAATTGATTGCATCAAACAACTTTTGTTTAAGCTTATCTTAGAGAAAGGCAGGTATTAGCATACACATATACGGTCAAACTGCATTCAAAGCAATTAGTAACAGGACAAAATGAAACAATTTAAGATTTACTAATTAGTTGTGTTTAATAAGTCCCTCTGATCTTTTCAGAAGCGTCCATCGTAAACCTTACACCCAATTTTACAAGCCAGTAAAGAAAATTTCGGGTGTTCTAATGCATCTTCAAAAGCCTCTATTAAATCACTTTTGCAAGATACCCATCTTCCTTCTCCTCCAAGTGCCTCTGCTACTTTAGGGAAATTTGTTGGTCCAAAATCTACACCAAGATTCGGTAATTCTGACCTTCGCTGTTTAAGTTCTATCAAAGCTAGTGACTCATCAACGAAAACTACAATAACTATCGGTAATTTCAAGTCACGCAACGTCGCCAATTCCCCCAAAACCATTTCCAGTCCTGCATCACCTGTAAACGCCACCACAGGGCGTTCAGGGGAGGCAAGCTGGAAACCTATTGCAAGCGGGACAGCACAGCCCATTGTACAAAGACCTGTAGATTGCAACAATCCGCGTGGCTCATAACACTCCCACATCTGACTAAGCAAAATCCTGTGTGCGCCACTGTCCACGGTGGCAACCCCATTTGCTGGCAGCATTCTCCTTACTGTTTCAATTACAACCCCCGGCCCCCATTCATCATTTCCGGAAAAAACTGATTTCAATTGATTGCGGACATTTATGGGTTTATCGCCTTTCCAAAAAGTACTTGGTGAAACCCCTGTACGTAAAGTATTCAAGCCTTCTCCGATATGTCCCACAAAACTAAAATCTGCCTGATGCATATAATGAGTATTAGGCACAGCAATAAATTCAATCACTTTTGCCGTCTCACCCCAAGGATTGCGCCAGCCTGAACGCATTTCTATAGGATCGTATCCTGCTGCTATAATTAAATCGCTTTCATGGACAAGGGGAAGTAGATGGTGATCTGCCAGTGGAGAAAGTCCTGCACTTCCAAGGGAAAGAGGATTATCTTCAGGAAGTATCCCTTTTGCTTTATAGGTTGTGATCAGAGGAATCCTGAAATCTGTTACAAATTTCTTAACTGCCTCCTCAGAATTATGATTAAGGACATCAAGCCCTGCAACAATTATCGGTTGTTTTGAATGACTTAACAGTTCCCTAGCGGTTTCTAGTTCTTTTCCATCTGCAGGAACTGCAGGTAATGGATTATTCCTCACCGACAGAAATTTTTTATTAGATCCATCACCAGTTAGTTGTGCCTTAGAAGCAATGCTTATTGGGACATCGACATGTACAGGTCCAGGTTGTTCGTCCATAGAAATGGAAACTGCCTTGTCAATAGAAACATCGACCATACCGTCTACAACCTTAATACTGGCTTTAGTAACTGATTTTAATAATTCTCCATGATTAAAAACCTGATGAGTGTATGTAAGTTCATCTGATGCATCCACACAACCTGTGAGGAAAATCATCGGGACTCTGTCCTGAAATGCATTGGTCACAACATTTACTGCATTAGCAACTCCTGGTCCAAGAGTTGCCAGCAGAACTGCAGGAGCACCATCCGCATGATATCCTCCTTCCGCCATAAATCCGGCACTGTTTTCATGTTTGGTGAGAAAAAATTCAATTCCAGATTTTTTCAGTCCTTGCATCAAATCCAGAACTTCACCTCCGGGAATTCCAAAAGCCCTTCTGCATCCTGCTTGATACAAACGTTTCCCAATTATTTCTGAAGAATTACTCATCTATCTGCCTGATTTTTTCCACGTTTAGAATACCCCTCACGAGTCTGCGGCAACTTCCTTTCTAGTAGAGATGAAGCAACGACCGTTCTTAAAATTTGTGCTGTTCCGCCACCTATCGTGAACATTCGTGCGTCTCTTGACATTCGTTCCAGCGGGAAATTTCGTGAATATCCTGATGAACCAAAAATTTGCAATGCGTCATTGGTGACTTTGATTGCCATTTCAGATGCGAATATTTTGGCCTGTGCCGCCTCAAGTATGTCTGGGAATCCAATTCCATTCTCACAAGAACTTTCAGAGTTTCCAGCTGCAGCTTTTCGGAGTAGCAGCCGTGCCGCTTCAATCTGAATATGCATATCCGCAAGCATCCATTGCAATCCTTGAAATTCGCAGATCGGCCTTCCGAACTGGTTTCTATCCTTAGAAAACCCTAAAGCAAGTTCGTATGCTCCGGCAGCAATTCCCATAGCCACAGTTCCTGCACCAACTCTCTGACCGTTGTAAGCATTCATCAAACCAGCAAATCCACGTTGCAGGCCTTCAGGCGGAATTAAGGCCATTTCTTCCAAAATTTCCAAATCATTGAAAATAATCTGAGTTTCTGGGATGCCACGCAGCCCCATTGCAGGTTCCCTTTTTCCTATTTTTAAACCCTTTGCCCCTTTTAAGGCAATAAACCCGGCAATGCCCTGGTCTTTACCATTTTCATAAACACGGGCAAAAATAAGATGAAATTTTGAAACTCCTCCGCCGGTTATCCAGTGCTTCATACCATTTAAAATGTATCGGTCTCCTTTATGATCAGCACGAGTGTTCATCTCCGTGGCGGCACTGCCTGCCTCTGGTTCAGTGATACAAATGGCTGGTTTGTCTCCACTTAATACGTGTTCTGCAGCTAATTTTTTTTGAACTTCTGTTCCGTACTTCATCACCGCTCCAATGGCACCCATATTCGCTTCCACAACTATACGAGCCGAAACTCCGCAGACCTTGGCAATTTCCTCAATTACCACTACCACATCCAGATACGTCATTCCCTTTCCACCGTATTCTTTTGGAATAGTCATTCCCATGAATCCTTGATTTGTAAGAAGCTCTACATTTTTCCATGGGTACTTCTCCGAACGATCAACTTCTGCAGCTCTCGGGGCGATCTCTTTTTTAGCGAACTCACGAGCGTTAGCCTGCAATTGTTTCTGTATTGCTGATAGTTCAAACATTTTTTTGAATAGTTGATTATTTTATGGGAGTTAGACTAGTTAAAAATAAAAAACTGAATTTTCACAGTCAAACAGGCCTATCGCCAGCAGCAGTTGCACGGTGAAAAAGACGCGTTTTGGAACCATAGTCGTAGACTGCATAGTGCATGGCGCAGCGGTTGTCCCACATCAACACATCTCCCTGGCACCAGCTGTGGCGATAGATATTTTCCTGCCGCGTGGCAAGTTGCATTAGCCAGTCAATCAACAATCGGCTTTCTTCAGGTGTCCATCCAACAAAACTCTCGGTATAATATGGATTGACGTATAGCGCCTTCCGACCAGTTTCAGGATGAGTACGCACCACAGGATGGCTGACCATACTTGGAATAGAAGCAATCGGTTTGGCGTTGTTATTATCTTGGTTGTTGCGTTTAACTAAACTTTCTGCGGAATGCAAAGCACTTAAACCTTCCAGTGTTTTTTGCAGTCCTGGAGACAGTTCCTCTAAAACACTATACATATTGCAAAACAAAGTATCTCCTAGTCCTCCACCCGGTACCTCAAGTGCATGGAGTACTGAACCAAGTGGAGGACATTCTGCGAAGGAAATATCGGAATGCCAGAAGTCATTCCGCGGTGCAGGAATATCGGCTCGGTTCTCCAATACTAGAATTTCAGGTTGGGATAGTGCAGCCTCACGGCTGCTCAAAGGATGAGGTTCCACTGGTCCAAAGCAACTTGTAAAACTGACCTGTTGTGCAGGAGTTAAACATTGTTCTCGGAAGAGCAAAACTATGTTTTCGTGGAATGCATCTTTGATTTTGGAACAGTTTGCTGGGCCCATATCTTGTGAAAGATCTATTCCGTGCACCTCAGCTCCCAATGCCCCACAAAGAGGGGTGATTTCAAATTTCATTTTGCTTTTTTTCAAATACGTGTCTTAAAAATAATAGCCCAAAACATTTTTCAAATCACCTTTTTCATTGCCAATACATTGCGTTCATTCTCTTCCATGCCCAATAGTTCTTCCAATATTTCATCGGTGTGTTGTCCCAAAGTCGGTGGTGCGTTGCGGTAGCTTACCGGAGTTTCTGACATTTTTATCGGACTGCCAATTAAACTGACTTCGCCTTTTCCGGAAAGCGGATGGGGCATGGAAATTTCCATTTCGCGATGTTTGATTTGAGGGTCGTCAAACACATCTTTGACAGTGTTGACAGGACCGCAAGGAACATTAAATTTTTCCAGTCCATCCAACCAATGGCTCGTTGAAAATTTTTTAGTCAAATCATTTATCAGTTCAGCCAGGACATCACGGTAATTTACTCTATCTTTATTTGTGAGGAAGCGAGTATCATTTGCTAATTCGGGGGCATCAGCAAATTCACAAAATTTTTTGAACTGTTTATTGTTTCCTATTGCCAAAACAAAAAAACTGTCGCTAGTCTGGAAAACTTGGTAAGGCACTACATTGGGATGGGCGTTACCTAGTCGATGCTGGTCCTGACGTGAAGTTAAATAATTCAGACCTGAATTAATCAGCCATGCCGCTTGAGAATCAAGCAATGCGAGGTCAATGTGTTGACCATTTCCTCCCTGCTCACGATGATGAATAGCAGCAAGTATACTTACAGCGGCGTACATGCCGCACATTACATCAGCAATCCCCACACCAACTTTCATCGGCGAACCTTCTGGTTCGCCTGTCACACTCATTATTCCACCCATGGCCTGTATCATAAAATCATATCCTGGTCGGTGCGATTTTGGTCCTGTCTGTCCAAATCCGGATATTGAGCAGTAAATAAGATCCGGAAATTCTTTATTCAAAACTTCAAAATTTAAACCGTATTTTTTCAATCCACCAACTTTATAATTTTCAACAAGAACGTCGCTTTTTCCGGCCAGTCTCCGAATTAGTTGCTGTCCTTCCGGAAAAGAAATATCAACTGTCAAAGAACGTTTATTACGGTTGGCACTTAAATAATAAGCACTTTCAGTTGTATCGCTCCCTTTTATGTCTTTTATATATGGCGGCCCCCATTTTCTTGTATCATCGCCTTCTCCCGGACGCTCTACTTTAATTACATCTGCTCCCAAATCACCAAGCAACTGAGTACAGGTAGGTCCTGCCAAAATGCGACTCATATCCAATATTCGCAAGCCCTGTAAAGGACCTCTATTATATTTTTTTGTCATTTCATTACATTATAAGTTTCAGGAGATTGAGTTTTCTCCTGTCGCCACTATCTAGGTATGTTAAACGTGGAGAGGAAGGGATTTCAAGATAAACAGAAATTTAATTTAAAAAAAATCCCGCCAAAACCTAAATGAACAAGGTTAAGACGGGATAAATTTTAAAAACTAAATAAATTAATTATTAATTTAGTTTTTTAATTTTTGATTTGTCAGCCTGTCCAATCTCAATCAGACGTGACTTCTTCTCTTCAGGAACAATTCTTTCAAGATCAATAGTAAGCATACCATTAACCAAGTCGGCTCCTTTTATTAAAATGTCATCAGAAAGAGTGAAACTTCGTGAAAATGCTCTTCTGGCAATTCCACGATGCAAATATTCTTTTTCTTCCTTTTCGGATTTTGACCTTATTGTTAATACACCTTCTTTGAGTTCAACTTCCAGGTCTTCCTGAGAAAATCCTGCCACAGCCATCTCAATGGTGTATTTTTCATCATCATCCTTGCGAATATTGTACGGCGGGAAACCTGTAGCTGTTTCTGTCCGTTCAATATCACCAAAAAGGCGATCAAACATTGAATCAAATCCCACAGTAATTCCTAGCGCTCTGTCGAAATCTGCAGGGGTGATTGAAGAATAGCGTGCTAAATGTAACATAAGTACCTCCTTAAAAAAGCAAGGTGTTAAGAAAATTCTTCAGTCCATAGCACAGGACTAGAAGCGGATGGAAGAGGCTACCACCACGGTCAGCCCCACATAACTCGGTAACTTTCAGTTTTTTAAAACAATGAAAATTCCGATATTTTAAATATTTTTAATACGCAACTTGTTAAAAATATATTAGGTTGCGGTATTTAAATATTTATTGTTAGCACTCATTATAAGTGAGTGCTAACAATATGTCAAATAATTTTTTGGATTTTTTATTAAAAGGTATTTAAAATAATTCACAATATACGGATTAGTAAATGAATTTATTATTTGTAATGAAAAAAATTTTTAATTTGAATATATATATATTTAATCAAAAAAATTTATTTTTTTAAACTGGAACTAAATATTTCTGCATTTTAATATACGCAAAAATTAAATTTACGTGAACAGTGACTGTTTCTAGTAAAGACTAAATTTAATGTAAAAAAATTGAGATTTAATTAATTAGTAGATGATTTGGGACCTTTTGAATAAAAAGAAATTTTTCCATCAACAATGCTTGCGGTTACATCTTGTCCTTCTTTTATTTCACCTGACAATAATGCTCTAGCGAGTGCAGTCTCCAGTTCCTTTTGAATTGTGCGCTTGAGAGGGCGCGCACCGTAAACTGGATCAAATCCCGATTCTGTAAGGAATTCTATTAACTTAGCTGTCAGTTTCAGTTTAATATGCCTTTCATCCAATCGTTTTTTCAGTCGTTCGAGCTGAATTTTGATTATACCTTTCATATGCTCTTTATGCAGAGAATGAAAGACTACTGTATCATCAACGCGATTCAGAAATTCAGGACGAAAATGTTGCCTTAGTTCCTTTAAGATCATTTTTTTCTGTTCAGCCTGAACTGTTTTTTCTGGTTGTACTTTTTCTGATTGATTAAGCAGATTTTGACTGCCTATGTTTGAGGTCATGATTACCATAGTATTCTTGAAATCTACGGTACGTCCATGAGAGTCTGTAAGTCTTCCTTCATCCAAGATTTGCAGTAGAATATTAAAAACATCATAGTGCGCTTTTTCAATTTCATCGAACAAAATAACACTATAAGGCCGTCTCCGTACAGCTTCTGTCAACTGTCCTCCTTCATCAAAGCCAACATATCCAGGCGGTGCTCCGATAAGACGAGAAACAGAATGTTTTTCCATATATTCACTCATGTCAACCCGGATCATATTCTGTTCATCATCGAAGAGGGACTCAGCTAATGCCCTTGCAAGTTCCGTTTTCCCAACACCGGTAGAGCCCAGAAAAATAAAACTTCCTAATGGCCTGTTTGGGTCATTGATTCCAGACCGTGCACGCAGGACTGCATCAGAAACCAGATCTATTGCTTCATCCTGCCCTACCAAACGTTTATGCAATTGCTCTGGAAGTCTTAATAGTTTTTCTCCTTCACCTTCAATAAGCTTTTTTACGGGAATGCCTGTCCACTGCGCTACAATTTCAGCAATATCCTCTGAGTCAACTTCTTCCTTAAGTAACTGATTACCAGAGCCTATCTCATCATGATTTGTATTTATTTGTTTTTTTTCCAATTCAGGCAAAACGCCATATTCCAGACGGGCTGCTTCTTCGAGATCATAATCTCGCTTAGCCCTCTCAATTTGCAAACGAACCTTCTCTATTTCTTTTTTCAATCCACTTAAATCCTGAAGTGCGGACTTTTCTTTTTCCCACTGCAAAGTAAGATTGTCATAACTGTGCTGTAATTCGGCAAGTTCCTTTAATAGCTTTTCCAATCGTTCTTTTGAAGAAGAGTCACTTTCTTTTTTCAATGCCTCTTTTTCAATTTGAAGCTGCAGTATTCTCCTAGAAATCTCGTCCATTTCTGAAGGCATAGAATTAATTTCAACCCTAAGACGGGAGGCTGCTTCATCCATCAGGTCAATAGCCTTATCTGGAAGAAATCTGTCAGCAATATAGCGATGAGAAAGCGTGGCGGAAGCAATAAGAGCATTGTCCTTGATTCGCACTCCATGATATATTTCGTAACGTTCCTTCAAACCACGCAAAATAGAAACTGTGTCTTCAACTGTGGGCTGGTCTACTACTACAGGCTGGAATCTCCTTTCAAGCGCAGGATCTTTTTCAATGTGATTCCTGTATTCATCTAAAGTTGTTGCCCCTATGCAGTTTAGTTCTCCCCGGGCAAGCATGGGTTTAAGTAAATTCCCTGCATCCATAGCACCTTCAGTTTTTCCTGCGCCAACAACCGTATGCAATTCATCGATAAACAGCACAATATTACCATCGGCACTAACTACTTCCTTAAGAACAGCTTTCAGACGTTCTTCAAACTCACCTCTGAATTTCGCCCCGGCAATCAGAGCCCCCATATCCAATGAAACAAGTTTTTTGTTTGTTAAACTATCCGGAACATCATTCCTAATAATTCGCTGCGCAAGTCCTTCTGCAATTGCTGTTTTACCTACACCGGGTTCACCAATGAGTACAGGATTATTTTTTGTTCTTCTAGATAGTACCTGAATCACTCTACGTATTTCATCATCACGTCCAATAACTGGGTCCAACTTACCTTCTCGCGCAAGTTGACTAAGATTTGTACTGTATTTTTCCAATGCTTCATATGTATCTTCAGGATTATTACTTGTCAATCTATGACCTCCTCGTAGTTCCTGAATTGTGTCTACTAATGCTTTACGAGTAACTCCAATGTCGGACAGTAATTTCCCAGCGGATCCTTTATCACCCTCATCTGTCAATGCTAGTAAAAGATGTTCTACGCTGACGTATTCGTCCTTTAATTTTTTTGCTTCATCCTCAGCACGAACTAGGGCGATATTCATTTCTCCACTTGGTGTAATCCTACCTGTAGCCAAATTAATCAATGTCGGAAGGGATTTCAATGATTCAAGTAGGTCAATGCTTAACTGCTGTGAATCTAGTTCCATTTTTTCTAAAATGCGTGGTACAAGTCCATTTTCTTGAGTGACCAGAGCATTTAGAAGATGAAGTGTGGAAAGCTCAGAATTTTTAAGCCGTAATGCTTCTTTGTGAGCATTTTCAATGGCTAAAATAGATTTTTCTGTAAATTTTTGTGTGTCCATAAGTGATTTTTTAAAAAAGTAAAAAAATCATTTTAGCACTCACCTTATAAGAGTGCTAACAAAATATCAAGCAAAAGTTATTTTCTATAAAAATTCAAACAAAAAATATTTGAAGTAATTTTGATTAAAAAAATAAATTAATTAGTATTTTTTTTGATTCTAAACTGGAACAAAAAAAAAAATAAAATCACAAAGAGAAATCTGAGCAAGGATTTCAATCAGTTACAAAATTTTTAAAAAAAATGATTATTTGTATTTGAAATCTTTTAGGGAAGACTGTATCGTTTCAGGCTACACCCCGGAGTGAAAATGGAGCAAAATCCCAAGTCATGCGTGGCCTGGAATTTATATTCATGAACTTATTCACGTGTTCAAGTGGCGGAGCCACTCTCCGGGGCCTATTTTAAATATGAGCAACAAGCGTGCCTCAGCTTTGAACAAGTTTTTAAGAAGAATTCTTGCCTTTATTATTTTCTGCTAAACTGCTATAAATATTGGATAACAGTTCTTCCTGAAAAGTCAGCAAAAACTCCAGACCACATTACTATCTGCCATTCTTTTGTTGATCTGAGTGGTGGTTTTTGTTGAGACCATCATTTCTTATATTACTCAGATGGCTAAGCTATATTTTTACTATTCTGCTATGAACGCAGGTAAAACCACTACTCTCGTTCAATCAGCATATAATTACCGTGAGCGGGGGATGAACACGCTTGTACTCAAACCGGAAATAGATGAGAGATATAGTTCTTCAATTGTTCGTTCACGAATTGGTCTGGAGACTGATGCAAAAACTATTAGTGCAAAGGATAATTTGTTTCTTCTCATAGAAAAAACAAATAGGAAAAATCCACTGAGTTGTGTTTTACTTGATGAAGCTCAATTTTTGACAAAGTCTCAAGTATTTTCTCTAGGTGAGATAGTTGACAGATTAGAGATTCCTGTCCTTGCCTATGGACTAAGGAGTGACTTCAGAGGAGAACTCTTTGAAGGAAGTCTGCACTTGCTGGCTTGGGCTGATGAGTTGGTTGAAATTAAAACCATATGCCACTGCGGTAAAAAAGCA
>CACERX010000020.1 GCA_902562015.1 uncultured SAR324 cluster bacterium | reverse complement strand
AGCATTTGGTGATCCAGCTGGAGGGGATATGGCTCCTCCAGCTGATGCTGCTGCTGATCCTATGGGAGCTGCACTTGACAATGCCGCAGCACAAAGTGACGCTGGAGCAGCAGGAGGACAAGCACCTGCTGCAGATCCAATGGCAGATATGCCTGCTGATGGTGGAGCTGACCAAGGCATGCCGGACGCAGATGAAGGCGATCAAGGCGGTGGCGCTATAGGTTAAATTCATTAAATCATAGTAGTGGTGTACAAAAAATTGTGCATCACTGCTATTTTAGCTGTTAGGTTGAACATAGAACAAACCTATATGGCATGTGCGCTAATCAAAGAAACTCCACTATTTTCTTCTTCTCATTAATTAATCCCAAGACCTTTAAAACAACACATTAACTATGTTTGGCAAGAAGGGAAATGAAGTTCTTGTTGATCACAGGATGGCATACTGTGTCTCCTTGACTACTAGGAGGCATGGAGTATATATAAACCGTGAAGAGGTAGAAAAAAAATTTCATGAAGAAGATCCTCCAAAACCTTTAAGAGAATTAAATGCTTTTCTTGCTGAAAAGAAACTTGAAGCAAGCCTGATTAATATTTCAATAGAAGATTTTAAGGATAAAAATTTCGTTTTTCCATGCGCCGTTCCATTCAATAATGGTCAGTCTATAATTGCTTTAGGTGTACTTAAGAAAGGCGATGAATATTTTATTAAGTATCTTGACCCTTTAGACCCCCAGGCCAGGCAACAGGAAGTTGGACTAAATGATTTTGAAAAACTTTGGAAAAATGTTGTTTTTTCAGTAAATGCACTGAGGGGTACTGAAAGTAAAGACAGAAAATTCGATGTAAAATGGTTCCTGCCAGAATTATGGAAATGCAGATATATGCTGCTTTGTGCTTTCATAATTTCTATCCTACTGAATATATTGTCATTTACCCCCATAATTTTTATTCAAATTTCATTAGATAAGGTAGTTGGATATAAAGCAATTTCTACTTTATATGTCCTGACTGCAGGAGTTGCTGTTGCGTTATTATTTAATGCAATATTGGGTTTTATTCGAGATTACATTTTTAATTATATTGGAGATTTGCTTGAATCCAGAATAGCAACTGATATATTTGACAAATTGTTGGGCCTACCTCTAATAGAAGTTCAAGGTGAAAACATAACTAAATTTGCTGGTTCAATGCAATCAATTACGGCATTAAGGAATAACTTGGTTATGAGGGTTTTTAAGGTAGTTTTCGATTTGACTGCTGTACTTGTTTTTGTACCTGTTATGTTTGCCTATAATTTCCTTATGGGAATAATAGTCCTAGTATTTTCACTGTTGATGGGATTAAACAAAATTGTATTCAACAATATTGCAGGGAAATCACCAGAAATTCTTGGAGAAGTAGAAAGTAGTAAAAACAGCCTTATCCGAGAAAGCCTGCATGGAATGACAATGCTAAAGGAGTTTGAAGAAGAAGAATCAGAGAGAAAAAATTGGAGAAAGTCTGCTGCCGCATCAATTAATATAAGATCAAAGAAAAGCCAGATAAACGGAACCTCTACTGAGATCAATGGATTTCTTCAACAATTTATGACAATTGTTATAATTTTCACTGGTGTACAATTAGTTTTCGCTGATGAACTTTCTGCGGGCTCTATCATTGCCATTAATATGGTCGCAGGAAAATTGACTTCGCCGATCATTGCTGCGATCTCTTTATTTGGTGAAAGAAATCAAATTTATGGTCTTATTGGTCAAATAGGGGAAATATGGAACAGAGGTAAGGAACAAATGGGGGCTGGTATTCATTCAGCCATAACCGGAAAATATTCTTTGGATGGTATTTCAATGAGTTTTGGAGATGTGAAAGCATTAAACAAAGTATCTTTTGAACTAAAACCTAAATCCAAAGTCGGAATTGTAGGACCTACTGGTGCTGGGAAAAGTACTTTGTTAAATATTATTGCAGGAACATTTCGTCCTACAGAAGGAGCCATGAATATAGATGGAGTAGGAATAAATCAATATGATTTATCATATTATCGATCACAGGTAATGCTTCTAGATAAAAAACCAATATTCTTTAAAGGTACAATTGAAGATAATTTGGCTAGAGTTACACACAGCGCTGGTAAAAATGAACTTTCACACATTTTTGCTTTAACAGGATTTGATGAACATCTTCTTAATTTACCTGAAGGTATTCATACAACAATTGATGAAACCGCTACACAATTGGCAGGTGGCGCTGCGAGTCTTCTTGCACTTTCAAGGGCATTACTTGCAAATCCTAAGGTGTTACTTTTGGATGAGTTTGCAGATTCGTTGGACATTGATACTCGTATAAAATTACAAGATAATTTCTCTACTATTGCAAGCGATAGAACTGTAATTGACGCTCAAAATGTAATAAGTCATGAATTAGATTCAATTTCTAATTATCATAAAATTATAGTTTTAGAAGGAGGCAACGTAGTTGGGCAAGGTAGCCATGAGGAGTTGGTTAATAGTTGTACAGTCTATAAAGAAATGCTCGAAAAAGAGCAAAAATTGAGTGCAATTGGTGAGTCAGCAAAAAAATTAAACAAAGAGAATACTAAAGTGGATCAAAGAAACTTTTAGGTTTATTATAAAATAAAATGGCCGTTGCAACAACAAATACACTGAAGCCTCAATTATTAATACTTAAAGAAGGAGAATTCGTCTTTGAAGAAGGAGATGAAGCAGTATTTGCCTATGTTCTGACGGAGGGAAAAATTGAAATTTTGCAGACTGTTAAAGGAGAACCCCATGTTCTTGGTAAGGTGGAAAAAGGTACTGTATTTGGCGAAATGGCAATAATAGATGGTTTCCCTAGAAGTGCTTCAGCGCGTGCTGCAACTGCATGTAAAGTCCAGGAAGTTGGTCATAAAGAGTTTATAGATTATATTTCAAAGAAACCAGATGCTGCATTCTCAATAATGACAAGACTATCTGGTTTTGTGAGGTCTGCCGACAAACAAGCAAGTAAGAACCTTTTATTTGCTTCTAACTCTGAGAAAAATGAAGAAGATAATGATCAAAATAATGATCAAACCGACAAGGTTGCTGTTCATAATTTTGAAGACACAGAATCTATTTATTCAAGGCCTCCCTCAAAACCTGTTATCACTACGGCAGTTGCTCTGCTATTATTCACTCTGTGTATGGTTATATGGTCCTCTCTATCTTTTGTTGATAAAACTGTTTCAACTCGAGGTAAATTTACTAACACAGCGCCTAATATTGAGATTCAGTCAACAGGAAGTTCTTTCATTGAGGAATTAAATTTGGAAAGAGGACAGCACGTTAGTAAAGGTGAAACAATAGCAAAACTTGACGGTACCGTTGTAAATGCAAATTTAAAAATTGTTAAGGACAAAATAAATGCTGCAAAAAATAAAATTTTGCGTCTTGAAATTCAAAAACAATCTATTTTAAATGAAACTCTGATAAAGGACTCATATGGTAAACTCGATAAAATAAATGCAGATATACTAAACAATCACTTCGATGAGTATGAGATTAAAATGAAAACATTTTCTTCTGATCTACTTAGAATAGATAAAGAGATTGCTTCAATGTCAAAAGATCAAAAATTGATGAGTGACCAATTGCAAATTAAAATTAAGATTGAAGAAGGCAAAAAGAAATTGTTTGAAAAAAATGTTGGCTCCCTGATTGATACTTTAAATTCAACTGATCAAAGAATCTCAATGAGTCGTCAACTGCAGTCAATTGTAAGTAATATTGAAAAACAGGAAATGCAAAAAATTAGTATTGCTGATCAGATTAAATCTTTTGTTACTGAGAAATTGGCAGGAATTGCAGAAGAACTATCTTCATTGAATGATCAATTACTTCAGCTAAATGAGGAATTAATAAAAAATGAACTAGAAAAAAGTAATTTGCATATTAAATCTCCTGTAGAAGGTATTGTACTGAATTTACCTACTGTAACTGTTGGATCACTCCTAAATAAAGGAGAACCAATCGTTACATTAGTTAGAACTGGATTGCCTCTAGTTTTGGAAATTGATATAGATCCAAAAGATGCTAGCGATGTTTTCACTGGAGATCCAGTTTCTATAAAAGTTGATGCACTTCCTTTTCAACAATTTGGTGATATAGAGGGAGAACTGGTTTATGTATCAGATGATACTGTAGAAGAATCTCTTCAAGGAGAATCAGGTGCTTTTTATCGGGGAAGAGTTGATGTGGAAGATTCAGAGATCCTTGGTTTGCCTGAAGACTTTGATTTAACACCTGGGATGCTTGCCTCAGCAGATCTAAAAGTTGGAAAAAGAAGGCTTATTACATATTTCACAAACCCTATTTTAAAATCACTTTCTAGTGCTATGCGTGAGCCGGATTGATAAATGTTTACCTAACAGATAAAGATCTTTAAATATCTTCAACATTCTAAAAAAAACTAATACCTTCCCCCTTTTTAAATTAAAACAATCCAATTCAGAGTTTGATGCTGGAAAAAATATTTTTACCAGTCAAACTTCTACATTAAGTACCTAAAATTATTTAAACTAAAGTGAATCAGCTAATTCCCCATTATTTTGTAGAAATCTAATATGCTTGAGAAAAGTGTTTTTGAACTTCAATAAAAACTTCTTCAGGATTAATTTGAGTAAGGCATTCATAGTGACCAAAACGGCAAGTCCTTGAAAAACAGGGTGAGCATGATAAATTTCTGCTAATAACAGTCGCATTGGAATTTATAGGGCCAGTCCAGGTGGGCGATGTAGAACCAAAAACTGCTATTTGCGGTCTTTGCAGTGCTGCCATAAGGTGCATGCTGCCAGAGTCATTGCCTACCAGCAATTGTGCTTTTGTTAAGATTGCCAGTAATTGTGAAAGAGTTGTTTTTCCACAATAATTATATATCCAGTTATGATCTTGGGAAATTTTTTCACTGGACTCAATATCATCGTAAGTCCCCAGTAAAATAATTTCATAACCATATGCTATGTGAAGTTTTTCTCCAAGTTCTCTATAATGTCCCACAGGCCATTGCTTCGACGGACCATAAATAGCACCCGGAGTGAAAACTACAAATTTTTCAGGTATTTTGAGAGTAAATGAATCTAACTGCTCTTTTACCCAGTTATTTTTTACTTCGAGACTAGGTGCAAAATTCTTAATGTCAATGTCACGCGACAACAAATCAAGGTACTCTTTTAGCAGGTGCTGTGAGCCTGATCTGATTTTATATTTTTTTGCCGAAGTCAGTAAAAAACTTCTGTATTCTCCCGCATATCCAATTCGTTTTGGAATTTTGCTTTGGAATGCCATCCATGCCGAAGAGAAACTAGGTGGTAAAACATAAAAGCAATCATAATTTTTATGACGCAGTGATTTGCCAAATTTACCTGCAGAATTTTTATTTTTGTCAAATAGTATTTTTTCACCTCTGTGTGGTATGGGCAATATTTCAAATCCAGATTTTAATATGATATCAACCTGAGAATCCGGAAAAATTTCAAGAACAGCCCGCAAAAATCCTGTTGACATTATAAGGTCACCCAGCCAGTTTGGAGTGCGAATTAGAATTTTTGAAGGGATAGAATCCAAAATACCTAATAATTAATCAATGATCAGAGAATTACGGTCCTTACCACTACAGAAATAATAGCCATCCGGAAGAATAGATTTATAATGTTTTAACTCAATTTCGTTCTCATCCTTTTTCTTTAACCACACGCGACGGTCTCTTATGATAAACTGAGAACCATCTATCTTACTGCAGACTATTTCTGCTTGTAGATGGAGATCATCTGGAATGCTGGTATATTTTTTTTTCTGTGTGTTGGAGCAATCTTGAGATGAAAAAGCCAAGATAACAAAAAAAAAGTGCAAAAAAAACAACCTGCAATACATGTAATTATAAAACTGAATGTTTAAATTCAGTAATTATTATGTTTATTGATAAACTAGCCTAAATTTAAGGGAAAAACAATATTGGGAGGAAAATGATGTAAAATTACTATTAAATTTATTATGCAGGTAAATTTATAAACTAAAATTCCGTTTTTGTTCAGATTTTTTACTGGAAAAAGGTTTATTTTCAATTTGTTGCTGAAAAGTCTTCATTTGTCTAAGAAAAAAATCATCTTCATTCATTCTTAGCCTAACCTTTTTCAAAGTTGAGTGTACAGTTGAATGATCACGTCCAATAATTTTCCCGATTTCATTAAGTGATAAGGAGGTGAGTTCTTTCAAAAGAAAGACGGCTGCCTGCCTTGCTTTAATATGCTTTCTACCACGAAATTGTGAGCGAAGTTCTTCTTCTGAAATTTGGGACATAACACATACGCGCTTAATTATTTTGTTTTCAGTATTATCAGTATAAAGTTCTGGTAATATATTTTCGATATCCGATTTTTTTGAAGAATGATCTAGCCAATCTTTTAAAGCATATTGAGCCAGTTCAATTGTAAGTTCTTCATTTAACAATGATGCATGAACTCCAAGGCGAATCATTGCTCCCTCAAGACGCCCAATCCCTCCTTTTACATTATTTACTATGAAATTTGCCAGCTCATTGCTCAAGGGAATTGCTCGCTCTTTTGCTTTACTTTCAAGAATTTCAACCTTGGTTATGTTGTCTGGCATTCCAATGTCAACAGTAAGTCCTGATTCAAGTTTCCCGCAAAGACCTGAGCTGAGGTTTTGCATTTGGGTTGGTGGTTCCTTGCAGGCAATAACAATCTGTGCTTTTTTCTTGCGTAGAGCATTTATCGTATATAGTAGTTCTGTTTGACATTTTGAAGATGGAGTTAATGCCTGTAAATCATCCAGAAGAAACGTATCCACCTTTCGATACCTGTCACGAAAGTCCTTCATTTTATTAATTCTAAGATGTGTTACAAAATTGTTTAAAAAATCTTCAGCTGAAATGAGTATGGTTTGTTTTGTTGGAATTGAATGATTCATTTCATTTTTGATGCCTTCAAGAAGGTGTGACTTACCGGTACCAGAATCTCCGTAAATTATGAAAGGATTGAAGGCAATGCCTGGCATATCTACAACTGCTTTAGATGCCCTTATTGCAAGAAGGTTCCGCTTACCTGGAATGAAGGTGTCAAATAAATTTAAGCTGGTGTCTTTGGAAGAAGTTGTTTGTTGCTTAGAGGAAGATTTTTCCTGCAGCTCAAGATTGTCAATCTTCGCTGTAAATTGTTCATGATTTAGATTAAATTCTGTCTGAATAGCTTTCTTAGATTTTAAATTTCTGCCAATTTTATAAATAAATTTTTTTTCTGAAAAAGGGGCTTTATCAGGATAAAGCTTATCCAGAACTTTTCTCAGTAGTTTTTCATGGTTTGTCTTGATTTCGTAAAGGTAAATTTTATGTGGGATCCCGGTTATTACAACTTTAGCTGGTGTTATTTTCAATAATTGAAGTGAATTTAACCAAGACTGACTTGCATTAGCATTTAATGAACTTAGAACAGCTTCTTTGAATTCGAGGGATTGTTTATGTGTTAGCTCCATATTTCCTGAATTTCAAATCCATTTGCTGTATAACCAATCCCTATTTCCATTTTATATTGAAGTAATTTATTGAGGGGATTCCACCTTTCCAAGGTATGAAGCCGGAATAAAACTTGACCTACATTCTAATGCCAATTAAAGGAAAGAGCAACAAAAAAGAATTACAAAAAGATGAGCCAGTTACTCGTAAATAGTTGAAAATAAATATGAAAAAAATGCATTATTTTTGTAAAGATATTTATATATAGAAAATCAAAAATTAAAAAAGTTGTTCAATTTTAGTAGTATATGAGCATTTAAAAAAATAGAATAAAATATTATTTTTTAAAGTTCTTCCGAATTACGATAATACGATTCCCTCAATTAGATAAAATATAGAATATTTTTCTTATTTTTTTAGAGAAAATTTGGATATTTGATAAATTAATATTGCGAGGATGAAACTTGAATTAACATTTGTCACTGAAATATTAAAAATAAATAGAAATTTGGATTGAATTAAAGTTTGTTTAAGTAAAGTGCAGAAATAAACTATTCATACATAAAATTTTGAGATCAAATCATGATAAAATTCAAGCCGCTATTTATCTATTCATAAAACAATGTATGGAAAAATATTTAATAATAATTTTTTAAAAGGCCCAAAAAAATCTATTATACTGTGTAAATCTAAAAAATATATTATAGAGCTGCTTCTAGTAATGTTTTTGTATAAGGGTTCTGAGGTTGCTTCAAAATTTTGTCTGCAGAACCTGTTTCAACAGCAATACCATCTTTCATCACAATAATATCATGGCAAAGTGCTCGGATTATTTTTAGATCATGGCTTATGAAGAGGTATGTCAGATTGTGTTTTGTTTGCAAATTACGAAGTAAATCCAGTACCTGACTTTGAACGGTTCGATCAAGAGAAGAGGTAGGTTCATCCAGTACAAGGAAGCTAGGTTTTAAAACCAGTGCACGAGCAATTGCAATTCTCTGGCGTTGTCCTCCAGAAAATTCGTGGGGATAACGATGTCTTGAGTCCGGGTCTAGATCAACTTCTTGCAGTACTTTTATTATTTGTTTTTTATTATCTTTCTCATTATTAGTATTATGTATTTCGAGTCCCTCAGCAATAATCTGTTCTACAGTCATTCTAGGGCTCAGACTCCCAAATGGATCTTGAAACACAATTTGCATTGTTTTGCGCAGTGGTGTTATCTCCTTGTGCTTAAGGCTGTTGAGAAAAATATCACCAAATACTATTTCGCCTTCACTTCTAATAAGTCGAAGTAATGCAAGTCCAAGTGTAGTTTTTCCAGACCCGCTTTCCCCAACTATTCCAAGACACTGACCTTTTCTGATATGTAAACTTACGCCGTCAACTGCTTTTACATAGTCGACTGTTCTTTTAAGTATGCCTTTTTTAATTGGGAACCAGACTTTTAAATAATTAGTTTTGACTAATGTTGTTTCTGAAATTGATGCAGAGACAGGAATTCCCCGGGGTTCTGATTCTAACAACATTTTTGTATAGGGGTGTTGGGGTTTCAGAAAGACAGATTCGATATTACCTGTTTCAACTATCTGGCCCTGAGTCATTACTGCTACTCTGTTTGCACTGTTATGTACAAGTCCAAGATCGTGTGTGATCAAAATAATTGCCATGCTGAATTCTTGCTGAATTTGACCAAGAAGTTTTAGAACTTGTGCTTGAACTGTTACATCTAAAGCTGTAGTAGGTTCATCAGCGATTAATATCTCAGGATTATTTGCCAGGGCCATTGCAATCATTACTCGTTGTCTTTGTCCTCCACTAATTTCATGTGGGAATGCTCCAAGTCTTTTTTTTGCATTTTGAATTTCCACCATTTCAAGAAGCTCAAGCGCCCTCTCACTTGCCTGCTTTTCTCGGAGTCCCTGATGGACAAACAAAACCTCCTTAATTTGTTTTTCAATCGTGTGTAAAGGATTAAGTGAACTCATTGGTTCCTGAAAAATCATACCTATCCTATTGCCGCGAATACCACGTATCTTTGAATCAGATAATTGGAGTAAATTTTCACCATCAAAAAAAATTTCACCGTTTGGATGAGATGCAGAGTAAGGCAAGAGACGAAGAATAGAATGGGCTGTTACAGATTTACCGGAACCACTTTCACCAACTAAAGCAAGTGTCTCACCCTTATATAAGTCTAGTGAAGCATTACGAACTGCAGTGGTCACACGTGACCCTTGTCTGAAAACAACAGATAAATTTTTTATATTAAGAATTGGAAGAGACATTAAAGATTAGGAATCTAGATTAATAAATTTTCAACCATTTTAATTGCTTTTTCTGATGAGAAATCTTCACGATCCAGCTTAAAAGGAATTTCTATTCCTTTTTGGAAAGCAGGTCGATTTTCCAAATTTTCCATCCAGCGTCGTAAATTAAATAATTTTTCAATTTCTACACCTGCCCACAGATGACGTCTTACCCAAGGCCAGGTTGCAATATCAGCAATGGAAAAATCATCTGCAAGGTATTCTTTATACTTTAATTGATTGTCAAGAACTTGGTACAAACGAAAGGTTTCCTTTTGGTATCGATTGATTGCATATTCAATTTTGTTTGGAGCATATCGGTAAAAAACATGAGCTTGGCCTTGCATTGGTCCAATACCTCCCATTTGAAACATTAGCCACTGAAGTACTTTTGATCTGTTTACCGTGTTTTCAGGAAGAAGATGTCCAGTTTTTTCTGCAAGATAAATTAAAATTGCACCAGACTCGAAAACAACAAAATTCCCATTTTCTTGATCAACTATTGTTGGAATTCTTCCGTTCGGATTGAGCTTAAGATATTCAGCTTTTTTCTGCTCTTTATTAACTAAATCAACAGCAATCACATTGTAAGGAAGTTTGATTTCTTCTAGCATAATTGAGACTTTATATCCATTTGGAGTGTTGCTCGTGTATAAATCAATCATATTCGATACTGGCAAGATAAGTTTTTGCTTTCTTAAATTCTTCAGGTGTATTTACATCACGGCAAATCCAAGGTGTTTCATTTGGTGCAGAAAGACGAGCCATTCGCCATCCTTCCCATAAGGAGATGGGACGACGCTTACCGTCGGAAATTAGTTTTGAAGCTGGTTCAAGGACGGGTCTGCGATAGATTGCTAGGAGTGGGTTAATAATTTCGTTTTCCTCAGTGCAAACCATATCAAATTCGTCTGTCATAACATCTTTTAAGGTTTGAAACCAATTTGTTGTTATATATGGCAAATCACAGGTAAGCAAAAAAACCTTGTCTATTTCTGATTTCAATAAAGGAAGGGCATCAACTATTCCTTGAAGAGGACCACGGTCTTTAACTGAATCCCATCCTACAAGTGTTCGATCCTTCAATTCCTTAGGTATATTGGGTATAGTCTGTCCTGGGGCCCTGATTACAACTACCTGAGATACAATTGGAGATAACTCGAGCAAAAGTCTCTCTATCATTGATTTACCAGAAATTTTTAGAGAGGCTTTATCTTTCCCCATACGAGATGATCGTCCACCGGCCAAAATGATTGCACCGTATTTTTCGTTCATGATTAAAAAAAAGTAAAAATTTAGAAACTATATTATGATCAAACAAAATTTATAAGAAAAGTGTGGACTGCTTGAGTCATCTAAAAAAATTAGCTGCAAGCTATTTAATTTAGATGGATTTTAGATAGGCAACTAAGATGGTAGCGGAGCTTTTATAAGAATAATTCAAATTAAATAAATTAATCAGACTATGATTCCATGAATTATAACTGCTATGGAAATATAAATTGAGGCTTCAATGGCTCCAACTCCCACATTGCGTTCTACTTGGATTTCTTTGTTCAAATCATAGGGTGTGATCCAGTCAAGAGAACGTCTCCCAAGGATTAGACAAACGATTCCTAAAAATAAATAAACTGCGGTAGTAATTAATTCTGCGCTAAGCAGGGCGAAACGACTGGGATCATCTTTCTCAATGAAGGAAAACATTTCATAGTCAACAGTGCCGGAAACTGAAGCGTGAACTATAATTGCCATAGCAATGAAAAATCCAGCTAGAGTTATGCCTGAAGCGAGATTTTTTTCAGTCGAATTCTGATTGCTTAAGTCATAGGGCGTAATCCAATCAAGTACTTTTCTTCCTATGAATAGACAGGCAATGCTGACAATGAAATATATTAGAATTTCAATAGAAACATTTATGAAATGATTGAATATCATTGTTTACTCCGAAAAAAGTGTGATTAAAGCATTGACTTGTAATGTAATGTTAGCACTGGAGAAAAATATTCCCAAAACAATTTAATATGATAATGATTTCATTAAACAATCATTGAGATCAATTCTTTCATAATTGTTTTGACTGAACATAACTGAAACCTTTTGTAATAGAATATTTCTGCAAAAGTAACTTGCTACAATTTTTCAAATTAACTTACCACATTTCAAGTATAAGCCACAACTATTTACATCTATTATTCTTCAGAATAAATAATGAAGTAAATTACTGTTTAGCTATAAAAGACTAAACAATACATTAGAAACAATTTGAATTGACTTCAGTGTAATATTTAAATACAAAATATGGTAACAGATATTTTAAAAAAAAGTTTCTTATTGACTAATAAATCTGTTGATTATTTATTTTTCTAGTATTTTCTTTGGACATGAAAATTTTAAATCGTACGAAAAAAGTGGATTTTAAAAATTTTGTTAGTGAATAATTAAAATTATCAGTATATACCAGGTTTTAAAAAAATATTTTTTGTAAACAAAAATATTTTGAATAACGTTGAAATAATTGAAAAATTAAACTTATGAAAATGACGACAGAAGAAGCATTTGTCAAAGTTCTGCAAATGCATGGAATAGAGCATTCGTTTGGTATTATAGGTTCGGCCTTTATGCCGATCTCAGACTACTTCCCAAAGGCGGGGATCACTTTCTGGGATTGTGCACATGAATGCAACGGCGGATACATGGCTGATGGTTTTACCCGTTCTACTGGCAAAATGGCTATGATCATTGCCCAAAACGGTCCTGGAATAACAAATTTTGTAACTTGTGTCAAAACTGCATATTGGAATCATACTCCGATGCTTTTGGTCACACCACAGGCTGCAAATAAGACAATCGGGCAGGGTGGGTTCCAGGAAGTAGAACAGATGGCCGTATTTAAGGATATGGTGGCATATCAGGAAGAAATTCGTGACCCATTAAGGGTTGCAGAAGTATTAAACCGTGTTATTACGAAGGCAAAACGAATGTCAGCACCTACACAGGTCAACGTACCACGAGATTTATGGACGCAGGTAATTAATATTGAATTGCCGCCAATTGTTGATTTTGAAATGCCTTCAGGTGGAGCAGGCGCAATTACTTCTGCCGCAGAATTATTATCGAATGCTAAATTTCCTGTGATTCTTAACGGTGCAGGTGTTGTTCTGGGTAACGCTATTCAAGCATCTCAGGAATTAGCTGAAAAGCTTGATGCGCCGGTATGTTGTAATTACCAGCATAATGACGCATTTCCGGGCTCACATAAGTTATTTGCAGGTCCACTTGGATACAATGGTTCAAAAGCAGGAATGGAACTTATTAAAAAAGCTGATGTTGTGCTTGCGCTTGGAACTAGGCTTAATCCGTTCTCGACTCTTCCATGCTATGGAATAGATTACTGGCCTAAGGAAGCAAAATTGATACAGGTAGATATAAACCCTGATCGCATCGGGCTAACTAAGCCGGTTTCTGTAGGAATTGTTGGAGATGCAAAACAGGTTGCAGAAAATATTATGTCACAACTATCTGATGATGCGGGTGACCAAGGGCGTGAAGAAAGACGTAATTTGATTTCTACCACTAAGACTATATGGACAGAAACATTGGCTTCGATGGACCATGAAGACGATGATGATGGAACTAGCTGGAATGAACGCTCTAGAACGCGACAACCAGACTACATGTCACCACGAATGGCTTGGAGAGCAATAATGGAAGTTTTACCAAAGGAGGCGATCATTTCATCAGATATTGGAAATAATTGTGCGATTGGTAATGCATATCCAACTTTTGAACAGGGTAGGAAATATCTGGCTCCGGGGTTATTTGGGCCATGTGGATATGGTTTCCCTTCAATAATCGGCGCTAAAATAGGTAACTTGGATGTGCCGGTTGTTGGTTTTGCAGGTGACGGAGCATTTGGTATTTCAATGAATGAGATGACTGCGGTTGGAAGAAAAGAGTGGCCTGCAATTACAATGGTTATTTTTAGAAATTACCAGTGGGGGGCAGAGAAACGAAATACTACATTGTGGTATGATGATAACTTTGTTGGCACAGAACTTGACTTGCAGGTTTCTTTTGCAGATATAGCTAAAGCATGTGGAGTTAAAGGCGTAAAAGCAAACTCCATGAAAGAGCTTTCAGAAAAGTTAAGCACGGCTTTAAAAGATCAGATGGAAAATGGAGAGACTACATTTATTGAACTAGTTCTAAACCAGGAACTTGGCGAACCTTTCCGTAGGGATGCTATGAAGGCACCCGTTCCTGTTGCAGGCATAAATAAGGAGGACATGTGCTCACCACATTGTTAAGCAAGAATGATTTAATTTGATAATAAATTACGAATTATAAAGTATATTATGATTATTTTTACTATCAACAGTAACAGCATTTTATAAAATTGTAGGAGACATTATGCAAACACAAAATTTAAATTCACCTGACGCTTTGTGGCGTCCGATGACTCAACACAAAACATTGCTCAGCAATCGTCCTAAGCATATTGTAAAAGGTGAAGGTTGTTACATAATCAATGAAGATGGAACGCGTATTCTTGACGGAACGGCTGGTTTATGGTGCGTCAATGTAGGGCATGGCAGAAAAGAATTAGCTGAAGAAGCTAAGATGCAAATGGAAAATCTGGCATATGTGAATCCTACAATGACTAGTGACCCTGCAGTAGAGCTTTCTGAAAAGATGCTAAAAATGATGGATATGGAAAAAGGCCACGTATATTTTACAAGCAGCGGGTCTGAAGCTAATGAAGTGGCTTTTAAAATTGTTAGACAGTATCATTTGCAGGCAGGAAATCCAAGAAAGTATAAAATAATTTCTCGGCACAGGGCGTATCACGGCAATACTCTAGCCACTATGACTGCTACAGGACAAGCTGAACGCAAAATTGGATATGAACCTCTGGCACCGGGGTTTTTACATGTACCTCCACCTTATCCGTACCGAAAACATCCAAAATTGACCCTTGAAGAGCATGGGGAGGAATGTGTAAAGTTTCTAGAGGATACAATTATTTATGAAGGAGAAGAAACAGTTGCGGCTTTCCTTATGGAACCCATGATTTCAGGTGGGGGAGTTCTTATTCCTCCTGATAATTACCTTAAGGGGGTCAGAGATGTTTGTGATCGATATAATGTCCTCTTAATAATGGATGAAGTTGTTTCTGGATTTGGAAGAACAGGAAAAATGTTTGGTCATGAACATTGGGGTGTTAAAGCCGATGTTTTTAGTTTTGCAAAGGGTATGGCCAGTGGCTACATGCCGGTTGCAGCAACAGTAGTTAAGGAGCATATTTTTGAAGCTTTTTATGGCGAAACTACTGAACTAATGCATTTCAGACACATTAATACTTATGGAGGACATCCAGTATCAGCTGCAGTTAGTCTTAAGAATATCGACATAGTAAACGAGGAAAATCTTCCTGAAAATGCTGCAAAAATGGAAAAATATATAAAAAACAGACTAAGTGAGTTTGCTGATCATCCATTTGTAGGAGATATAAGGGGGAGAGGTTTACTATTAGGAATTGAGCTTGTTACTGACAAGGAGAAGAAAACCCCTGTTTCACTGGCTCAAGCCAATGGGATCATTCAGAACTGTATTAAAGAAGGTGTATTTTTAATGCGAAATGGAAATACCGTTCCCGGACTTGGAAATATACTTATCATGGCACCACCATTAATACTAAAGGAAAATGAGGCTGACCAAATTGTAGATGCTATTGGTAAATCTTTAAATAAAGCATTAAATTAAATTATTTTTAAAGGTCTTTAATTTAAAATTTTTTAGATAAGACCTAAATAATACAATTAGTAAAGAAAAGACGGATTTAGAAATGCATATTGGAATACCAAGAGAAATTAAAGAAATGGAAAATCGTGTTGGTGTAACACCAGCTGGGGTTTCAGAACTTGTTAGAGAAAATCATCGAGTATTGGTCGAAAAAAACGCTGGAGTTGGAAGTGGTTTCAGTAATGAGGAATATAGGGAGGCCGGAGCAAGTATAGTTGATAATGCCTCTGAAATATGGTCATCTGAGATGGTTTACAAAGTTAAAGAACCGCTTGCTGATGAGTACAATTATTTTCGTGATGATCTTTTATTGTTTACATATCTTCATTTAGCTGCTGAAGGACCGTTAACTAATGCGCTGATGGAATCCAAAACAACTTCCATTGCTTACGAAACAGTTCAACTGAACGATACTCTTCCACTTCTAACACCCATGAGTGAAGTCGCGGGAAGAATGGCGGTACAGGTTGGAGCTCGTTTCCTAGAAAAACCTCAAGGCGGTCAGGGAGTGCTGCTTGGAGGAGTACCAGGAGTTGAGCCTGCTGATGTAGTGATAATTGGCGGGGGTGTTGTTGGTATTAATTCCGCAAAAATGGCGGTAGGTTTTGGTGCAAAAGTCACTATAATTGATATCAGCCTTGAAAGGTTGCGTTATCTTGATGATGTTTTTAACGGACGTGTACAGCTTATCATGTCCAACAGCTATAATATTTCTAAGGAAGTAGAAAAGGCGGATTTGTTGATCGGAGGTGTTTTAATTCCTGGTAAAAAAGCTCCACACCTTGTCACTGAGGAGATGGTAAAAACAATGAAAAAAGGTTCTGTTATAGTAGATGTTGCTATCGATCAGGGTGGATGCATTGAAACGATTGATCGAGTTACCTACCATAACAATCCTGTTTATGAACGGCATGATGTTGTACACTATTCAGTAGGGAATATGCCAGGAGCTGTAGCTCGTACATCTACTCTTGCTTTGACTAACGTAACACTACCCTATGCCATTCAATTGGCCAACAAAGGCTGGAAAAAGGCCTGTAAAGAAGATTCTGCACTTGCCTTGGGTCTAAATACTCATGCTGGTAAAATTACATGCAAAGGAGTTAGTGAGGCTTTTGGTTATGAATTCGTTCCACCAGATACAATTATTTGAGTTATCAACTTTAGAAGAATAAAGTTTGCCAAAGTATTTTAATTTTTTGATCTAGTACCACTAGAAAGTTTTTTTCAAGATTACTTTTTGGGAGATCGAGCCAGAAGATTAATGATTTCGTAAACAATTGTTGCCGCCGCAAGTGAAGTCAATTCAGCATGATCATATGCTGGGGAAACTTCTACAACATCCGCTGAAACGATGTTAAGTCCTGCCAACCCTCTTAATACGTTTACCAGTTCCCGGGAAGACATTCCGGCAATTTCAGGAGTACCAGTGCCGGGTGCATGCGCAGGGTCTAAAACGTCAATATCTATTGATAAATAAATTAAATTATTTCCTACACGTTCTTTGATCCGTCTGATTACGTGTTCAACTCCTTCAGTTTGAAATTCATCACAATGCACTACCTTAAAACCTAGTTCTTCATCTTTTAAAAGATCATTACGGCTATATAAAGGACCACGTATTCCAACGTGCATTGAGGCATGATCAAGAAAAAGTTTTTCTTCAGCTGCGCGTCTGAATGGTGTGCCGTGAGTATATGGAGCTCCAAAGTATGTATCCCATGTGTCGAGATGAGCATCAAAATGAACCAGTGCGACTGGCCCAAAATGATTGTTAACCGCTCGCAGAAGCGGTAAAGCTATCGTATGGTCACCGCCAAGACTGATAATATTCTTCACATTACCCATGATCTCTGTAGCGGCAGTTTGAATTTGCTCTACAGATTCCAAAATATTGAATGGATTACAGGTTATGTCTCCCGCATCAGCTACTTGTAACTCAATGAAAGGTTCTGTGTCATAAGAAGGGTGGTATTGAGTACGCAGGTGTCTGGAGGCTTGTCTGATAGCCTGCGGACCAAATCTGGCTCCAGGCCTATAACTAGTACCTGCATCAAAGGGAATGCCAACTATAGCAATATCACAACTGTTGACATCTCGAATTTCAGGCAACCTAGCAAATGTGGAAGGTCCTGCAAATCTAGGAACTATAGTTCCGCTTACCGGTTGAATAGGAGCAATTTTACTGTCTTTCATTTCATGTAAATAATTTAAAGTTACATTTTAAACTTTTTTCCAAATTAACATAAATCATTCTAGAGTTTTGAAATAATATAAAATTATCTAGTTTAAACGTTATGCCGCGGGTCAAAAGCATCTCGAATTCCTTCACCAATAAAAACAAGTAAACTGAGTTGCAGAGCAATAACTGCAAATCCTGAAATTCCCAACCATGGAGCATGCAGGTTAGCCTTGCCTTGTGCTAGCAGCTCTCCTAGAGAAGGAGAGCCCGGAGGTAATCCGAAGCCTAGGAAATCAAGTGCAGTTAAAGTTGTAATGGAACCTGAGAGAATAAAAGGCATAAATGTCATAGTTGCAACCATTGCGTTTGGCAGAATATGTCGACTCATTATTCTAATGTGACTCATTCCTAAAGCACGAGCTGCTCGGACATATTCAAGATTACGTCCACGTAAAAATTCTGCACGTACAACTCCGACAAGCCCCATCCAGCTGAATAGGAGCATTATCAACAGTAACCACCAGAAATTTGGTTCAACAAAGCTCGAAAGAATAATCAGCAGAAACAGGACAGGAAGACCAGACCATATTTCAATAAACCGCTGACCAAGAATGTCAATCCTTCCGCCAAAATATCCCTGAATTGCACCTGCAGCCACTCCAACAATTGAGCTAAGGATTGTAAGCACTAATCCAAAAATAACAGAAATTCGGAAGCCATAAATAAGTCTGGCCACTACGTCACGACCCTGATCATCTGTACCAATCCAGTTTTCTTTAGTTGGAAAAGAGGGAGCTGGTGAAGGTAAATTATAATTAATAGTATCATAGCTGTAACGGATCAGCGGCCAGTGAATACTGCCTTTATTCTCAATTAATTCTCGCACATAATCATCTCGATACTCCGCTTCTGTAGCAAACTCTCCACCGTAGTCACTCTCCAGGACAGTTTCAATTACTGGAAAATATAAGCGATCCTCAAAAATTACCAGCAGGGGCTTGTCATTAGCTACGCCTTCAGCAAACAGACTTATCAAGAATATGCCAAGGAAAATCCATAATGACCAGAAACCTCTGCGGTTTGCTCTAAATTGAATTATTCGGCGTCGTGTAATAGGACTCATTTCTTAAATTTCACGTGTTTCAAAGTCTATTCTGGGATCAATCACTGTGTACATTATATCACTGATGATCCCAACTATCAGACCTAGCAATGTAAAAATAAACAGTGTCCCGAACATTACAGGATAATCGCGCTGGATAGTCGATTCGAAACCAAGGAGTCCTAATCCGTCCAGAGAAAATATTATTTCGATCAACAAAGATCCTGTAAAAAACATGCCTATGAAAGCTGCTGGAAATCCTGCAATAATAATAAGCATGGCATTGCGAAATACATGTCCGTAAAGTACACGTCTTTCTGCAATACCTTTTGCTCGTGCCGTGATCACATACTGTCTATTTATCTCATCGAGGAAAGAGTTTTTGGTGAGCATAGTCAAGGACGCAAAGCTTCCGATTAATATCGCTGTTATAGGAAGCACTAGGTGCCAAAAATAATCCAGAATCTGTTGCCACCAGGGTAAGGTAGAAATATTATCAGAAACAAGTCCACGAAGAGGGAACCAACTAAAATAGCTCCCTCCAGCAAAAAGAATAATTAAAAGGATGGCAAAGAGAAAAGTTGGTATTGCATTGCCAAGAATCACAAATGTACTGCTCCATACATCGAAGCGGGTGCCATGTTTGAGAGCTTTGCGAATTCCAAGAGGAATGCTGACCAGATAGATAGCTAAGGTACTCCAGATTCCCAGTGAAATTGAAACAGGCATTTTTTCCAGTACAAGATCAACTACTTTTTGATCTCTGAAAAAACTTTCCCCGAAGTCAAATGTCGCGTAATCCAGCATCATATTAAAAAACCGAACATGAACAGGCTTGTCAAACCCGTACATTTGTTCGATTTCTTCAACCAATTCCGGAGCCAAACCCTGTGCACCTCTATATTTTGAAGTTTTTTCTGAAACTGCTTTTTTTTGACCTTTTACATCTTCACCTCCGCCGGAGAGACGTTCAGTGGCACTAACAGCTTCCCCCTGCAGTTTGGCAATCATCTGCTCTACAGGACCTCCAGGCGCAATCTGTATAATAATGAAGTTTACAGTCATTATTCCAATTAATGTAGGAATAACGAGCAGCAAACGACGGATAATATATGCAGTCATTATTAGGAAGCAGTCTGCTGAACTTACTAGGTACGGAAATGATTAAAGAGTCTATTTGTTTTCCAGCATTGTCTTTTCTTTGGCAACATCTACCCACCAATTAAAAAACCCCAGGCTGTATTTTGGCGTGATATCTGGCCTGGAAAATTTGTTCCAGTAAGAAAGACGGTAATAGTTGATGTGCCAGTGAGGTACTAAATAGTGACCCCATAATAATGCACGATCTAAAGCCCTTGTAGAGTAAATAAGCTGATTTCGGTCTGGTGCTTCTATTACCCGTCGTACCAGTTTGTCAATGGCAGGATTACAAATTCCCATATAATTTCTGGCACCACTGGTTTCAGCAGCTTTACAACTCCAATAATTATCCTGCTCATTTCCAGGTGAAAGTGATTGCCCAATTACCATTACAAAGACATCAAAATCGAATGAACGGATACGATTTACATATTGGGAGGTATCCACTACCCTTACACTGGTTTCAATACCCATTCGTTGAAGATTTTTCTTGAAAGGCAATACAATCCTTTCGAAAGCAGGAGATATAAGCAAAATCTCAAACTTTAATTCTTCACCTGTCTCAGAATTTATCCTCTTCCCATCTTTTACCTCCCATCCAGCTGATTTAAGAAGTTTAGAAGCGGCTCGTAATTGTTTTCGAATGTTTCCTGATCCATCAGTTACGGGTGGTTTAAATTCTTTGGTGAATACTTCATCAGGTAGTTCTTTTCGAAGAGGCTCAAGAATTGCCAATTCCTCTTGAGAAGGCAATCCGTTTGATGCCAATTCAGAATTCTCAAAAAAACTATCTGTTCGTTTATACTGGCCGTAAAACAAGTTTTTGTTGCTCCACTCAAAATCGAAAGCATAGCCAATTGCTTCACGAACCTTTCGGTCTTTAAACAATGACCTTCGCAAATTAAAAGCAAAAGCCTGCATGCCGCGCGGAAGTTCATGTGGAATTTCCTCTTTGATAGTCAAATTCTCATCAAAAGTTTTTCCAGTATACATAGAAGCCCACATTTTAGAATTGTTTTCCTCCCGGAAGTCATATTTCCCAGCTTTGTAAGCTTCCAGAGCTACCGTGGCGTCTCTATAATAATCATAACGGACAATATCAAAGTTATTGCTACCCCTGTTTACAGGAAGGTTCTCAGCCCAATAATCCTTCACACGTTCATAGGTGATATATTTTCCTGCCTTAAAATCTTTGATTCGATACGGTCCACTTCCCAGGGGAGTATCCAATGTTGATTTTGAGAAATCCCTACCTTCCCAGTAGTGTTTCGGTAGTACAGGGAGTTGACCGGTAATTAGAACCAATTCCCTATTTGTTGTTCCTTCACGGAAGTTGAATTTGACCCTTCTGTCTCCTAAATCTTTTACTTCTACAATGTCACCGTAATATGATTTATAAAAAGGCGCTCCCTTTTCAATCAGTGTATTGAAGGTGAAAATAACATCATCCACATTTATCTTTTCTCCATCATGAAATCTTGCCTTTGGATTTAGATGGTAAATCACCCATGATCGATCTTCTGGATACTCAATTTGATCCGCAATCAAACCATATTCAGTAAATGCTTCATCAGATGATCCTGTTGTCAATGTTTCATAGATCATTCCAAGTCCACTTGCAGAAACACCCTTCGCTATAAAAGCATTGAAACTGTCATAAGAGCCAATCGAACTTAGCTTGACTGTTCCTCCTTTGGGTGCATCTGGATTTACATATTCAAAGTGTGAAAATCCATCCTGATATTTTGGCTCGCCATTCATAGCAATTGACGAGGATTTGATAATTTTTGAATCTGCAAATACTGAGACCAAACTGCTAAGAATTAGGCAGCATGCAAAAAAAAGTAAAATTAACAGTCGTGAATTATTCATTTTTTCTCCATAAGCAGAAGTTATTATTTGATTAAGGCAGAAAGCCATTTAATTTTGCAGAAGTATACTTTTTTATAATCTACCCTGAAACCCTTTTACTCAAGACCAAAATTAAATATATCAGTTGTTATTGGTTAATCTACTGTCGTAGTAATAAAATCATTGAATTTAGTATGTCCTTTGAATTTTTTTGGTAAGATGAGCTCAAATGTATGACTAAATTCTCTATGATATCCCTCAATTGATTCCTTAAAATGAACTTTAATTAAGTCTTCTCCTTTTTCAATAGAATAACTCAAGTAATGAGTAGTATAAGGAGGGGCAAAGCCTTTTACCAGCAGAAGAAATTGACCATTTTTTGATGCTTCATATTTTACGGGTTCTATTTCCCATTTTTCAGGAACAAAAAATTCCAGTTGTGAAATATCTTTTTCTATCTCAAAAACTGCATTGTGCTCTTTATAAAATGGTCTTCGCATCCAGGTAAATATTGCCAAAACAGAAAGAAATAATATTACTCCAATTGAAACATTCAATTTCCGTTTTAACGTGAATCGCATCACAGGTTTTTGTTCTGTCCGGGGTGGTTGGTAGACGAAATAGTAGAGAGTTGTTAAAGTTAGCCAAACTACTCCAAGTGACCACATTGCATCAGTTATAAAATGTCCTCCCTGTACGATACGTGCAAGGCTCATAAGTATTCCATAAATCAATCCAAGAGAAAGTGATAAAATCGCAAATTTGCGAGAGAGACGCCAAAAAACAATACCACTGGTTAATGTGAAGGCAATGGAACAATGTCCGCAAGGGAAAGAATGACCGCGACCGGGAATTCCAATTTGAAGTGCGGGTAAATATTCCCAGTTCCCGCTGAATTGCTTAATCTCTCGAGGACGAGGGCGACCTGTATGGTCTTTGAGAACTACATTCACAAGCAAAGCTGAGGCGATGATTGGCGTTAAAGCGCAAATTAATAAGTAGGGGCGCAGTATAGCCAGTTTTTTTTTTGTATGTGAAAAAATCCAGGTTAAAAAGGAAATTATAGATAAAAAGATTCCTGGAATTACTCCATATTCATAAAGCCAGATCCAAGGAGGAGATTTTGCCAAAAACCATTGT
>CACERX010000019.1 GCA_902562015.1 uncultured SAR324 cluster bacterium | reverse complement strand
ATGGCATAACATATATTGGTTTTGAAATACATGAATCGTCTTTAAAAAAAGACCGAGATAGAGTACAAAAAGCGTTAAATGAGCTAATAGCTGCTGAAAAAGAACGTGCAAGGTCAACGCCAGTTTTACTCGCAAACAAATGGGCAATTATTGGACAAACTGATCCAGCCAGTGGAAAAAATATTGGCAGATATACTCTTGTTAAATCAAACATATATGATTGTTTTATGTCAGTAGAGCGAAGAATTAATGGAACTCAACTAACATCTTTTAAATGCACTAATTTTTCTTTTCCACATAGGGAAAATTTTTTAAACTTTAAATTTGATAAAGATTCACAACTATATAGAATGAAAAGTTTTAGATTCTCTAGCGAGCAATATTCTTTAGTTAATGAAGAAATTTATATTAAGCCAGCAGTTGTTAAAAACAAAATTATTGTCCCTTGTATTTTTGATTGTGTCGATGATGCAAAATATGAAAATAATATTAGTTATAATGAATTCATAAACAAGATTATAACAAATAACACCATAGCAATTGAAATGACCCCCACGATAGATCACGAATACTGCGATTATAATAACCCACTATCAGGAAGAGATCGTGATGAACTTTATTGCTTACAGTCAGCTCCAATTTGGATTAAATTTTCACTTAAAGAGTCGAAAGAAGCAATTGAAAAACTAGGAAGAGAACTATAGGGAACCTCAATGCAATAAATCATCTAAGATTATTTTTGGCAAGGTGCCGCATTTCAATGAAGGAATTGTAGAGCTGTTTGTGAGGTTAAAAATTCAAAAATAATTAAAAGTTTAAATAATAAATATTAATATATGGCAACCCCTGCCAGAAAGTTAGGAGATATTGTTAAAAAATCATCTGATAATATAGATGATAAAGAATTAAAGGGATTTTATTTGGATATTGCTTATGCTGCGATGAAAGTTTTTGATGACTATGAAAAATTTTTAATCGATTTATATCTCTTTCATAAAAACAGCAAGGGAGCAGCTTGACCACTCAAATATCCTCACGAAATTGTGCTAAGGCAATCATTCAAGCATCACGACCAGTACTAAATATCACTGGTTTCAACGACTCAGAATGGTATAGGAAACCAAGGGATGCACGTAAAGGCCCTTGGTTGCAGGGCCGCTATGAAATAATTGATGAAAAGCTTTGGAGAGAAAAAAGGCCATGTTTATACTTTCTTACCAAGGATAGTGGCGAGTTAAAGTATGTCGGCATTTCAGTAAATAAAATAAAAGATAGGTGGAGAACTTCACCTGCATTTGATAAGTATGAAAATCCTTTGAATAGGTATGAAATGTTCCATAGTCAGTGCTGGCCGCACATGTGTAAGGCTAAAAGAGCAGGCAGTAGTGACTCATATTCAGTTTCTGTTATACATGACACTGATTTAGTAGAAGTACTGTCAACTATAAACCATGAAATATCGGCACTATCCATTTTTAAGAATGACCCTGAAATAGCAGTTATAGCTATGGAGGTGTGGTTTATTAAAAATTTTAAGGGCCAGTTGTGGAATCAGAGAAAATAAATTATGCGAGGTAAATTATGAAAAAACTTATTTTGGCAATATCCGTTTTTCTGTTGTTTGGCAGTTCATTCGCGAACGAAGAACACGTCTATTACTGTGCAAGTGAAATTGCTGCAGGAATTTATTTAGATCAAAAGACAGGTAAATGGAGCGGTTCCGGATTTGCACCAGCAAGATACACGGTAAAATTTAATTCAAACTATACTAAAGTTAAAGGTATTCTAAATAATAAAGAAAATTGGGGTTGCTCGATTCCGTTCCTTGGGATTGCGCCTAAGTACAAAGATACGCGTGTCTGTATTGATAGTAATTATCAAGGGGCACTATTTACTTTTGACAAAAAAACCCTTCGCTTTTTATTTGCATTTGCAGGTATTACAGGTTATTTGGCAACTAAAAAAGAACCAGATTCGAACATGATCTACGGTGGAAAATGTCAAAAGTTTTAATATTCAAAAAAACCTCTCAAACCATATTCAAAATTGTCCCACCACTACAGACGAGTGTCATTGCCTATAAAATCTAGTTAATTTCAGCAGAGAATATTCTGGTTTGCCTGAGAGGCAAAAAATTGATTAATCATATCCTCATTCAATTTTAAAACTCAGCTAATTTATTTTCATACATCTCCCTGATTTTGTAATCCTGCTTCCAGGGATCAGAAAATATATTCTCCCAAAGATCAATTAAACCTTCCTTGTTTCCTATATTCTGAATCTCAATTTTTGCAGTTCTTCTTGGATTTTCCATTATAATATCCAAAGTATTATCTTTATCTTTATCTTTATCTTTTCCTTTATCCTTACCCTTATCTTTATCGGTTACCATTGGTTGCGACTGGCTACCAACTTTCCCACTGGACTCCATTGGTGACCATTCGTAGTTTTGTCCCTTATTTTTTTTATTCTTTTGGGCATTCCTCCTGTTTGCATTTACTCTTTTTTGATATTTTTTATCATCTTTCTCAAATTGTCTTTTGAACAAATCAAATAAAAGATCAATCTTTGGGTCTAAATTCTCTGGGACACATTTGTCAATTTGAAATTCAACTATAGCCCTGAACCATTGTCCAATCTCCTCATCAGACATTTTACAAACGGTAAGACAAAGATGCTTATAGATTACAAAACCCTCCCTATCGAATTTTTCATCCATAACTCACCTTTCATCATTTTGGTTTGCAGGCAAATTTTTATTTCTCAAGTCTCTTTCCTTAATCCTGGTTGTCATCCATTGCTCAACTTCCTCCTCGATCCATGCGATTGCTCTGGAGTCAAAGGCATTAGAATCTTCAAGAGGGCCTCCCAGCTTAATGCATCTGGGGAATGATCCGTCTTCCATTTTTCGGTAGATTGATGTTCTTCCGTATCCTGTTCGGCCCAAAACTTCAGGCAAGCGAATGAAACGTTTTTGTGGAGATTTAATTTCCATACTAATTCTCGGTAAAAGTTAACAAGAATCCGAGTTATTCGGATTAGTATGGGATTATATTAGGAGGGTGTTACTTTTTTGTTACAATGTAACGGTAATTTATTTTAGATAATGTTTACAGTGTATTATGGAGATATTTTCAGAAGTGTTACTTTTTAAACTGTTTAAGTCTTTTTCTGTATTCGGTCAATACTTTCTTAAAATACGATTCTCTAATTTTATAAGGTCCAAAATATTCAGGGGCTTTAAAGCAAATGAATTGAACTGGATCACCTTCTTCATTGTCATCTGTTAAAAACTGTATGCTCTCTCCCTCTTTGCACTGATTCCTTAAATCCCTTTTTACGTCAAGCCAGTTAGTATTTTTCGTTTCACGCATCACTGCTGTGATTGATCTGATTACCAATTTATGAAAAAGTTTGTCTGGAAAAAATTTTTTGTGCTCATAAGGTTTGCCTCGCCCTGACGTACCCTCTATTTGGGAAGGGGGGGGGTAACTTTGCAACATCTTCAGAATCAACTACGACACATATACTGTCATCTTTTTTCGTCAATTCAATTTGATATGTGGCAGTTTTAAATGAATTAACTTTCGTGTCAATCCTAACAAAGAGTCCTAAAGTTGGAGCGTCGTCTCCTCGACCTAAACGTTTGGTAAGTACCTCTTGTGAGTCCTTAGTTAGTGTGTAATCACCAGGATCGATCTTATATTTCATCTCTACAGTAGGATGCTCCGGGAAAAAATTCTCTCCGATATACGGCTCTCTCGATGGACCAAAGCGCAAATACAAATCACATCCAAGACTAACTAGTGTTCTCGCAACTTTTGCAGCGGATTCACCTCGTTCATTAGCAACATTTTCCAGGATAACTAGTTTGCTCATATCTTTTAATTTAACTTTTAGGAAATAACATCTTCCTTTAGCGTAAGAGATTCAATGTAATCTGACCACCAATTCATCATCTTTCTTCTTTCGTCAAGATGCTCTGCTTTGTTATATATCCTACTAACTTTAGTACCAACAAGGTGAGACATTTGTTTCTCAACTGCATCATAACTCCATTCCCCACTTTCATGCAGGGCTGTAGATGCAACCTTCCTGAAACCATGGATTGTGTTTCTGCCGGCATAGCCTAATCTATTTGAAAAAGATAAAAGAGTATTATTACTAATTGGTTTATGTAGATTATTCACCTGCGGGAACACAAAACTATCTAGGTCAGAATAATTTTTCATTTCATTCAGTATCGTTACGACCTGCGGTGAAAGTGGTACATGAAGTTTGACTCGAGTTTTCTCATCATATTCTGGTACAACCCAGAGAGGTTCATCACTTTCGAGATCAAAATCAATCCACTTTGCAAACCGTTGTGGTTTTGATCTGACAAATACGTGGATAATAAAAAACATTGCTAACTTTGTACTTCGGTTTGCAACCTTGTCATCAACAATCTTATTTATAAATACAGGAAGTTCACGAATAGGAAGTGAAGCATGTTCTTTTGGCTGTGGTTTGGTAAAAATCTTCTGTATTCCACTTGCTGGATTACTATTACAAAGCTCTGCAATCTCTGCATACTCAAATACTGCTTCAATCCTTTGCCTCACTCTATAGCATGTTTCATGTTTCCCCTCAGACTCCAATTTTCTAAGAGTTGCAATAACTTCTTTTTTCTTAATGTCTGAAATAGGTTTCTCTCCAAGGTCAGGAAAAACATAATATTTAAGGGAATTAAGTACATCTATAGTATGCTTCTCAGTCCATCGAGAAGATTGTCTTTGGTGCCACTCTTCAGCAACTTTCTTTAATGTAGTTGATTTTCTCTGCTTTCCTTTTTCTTCTTCAAGTTCCTGCTCATGCTTTTTAATAATCGTTTGCTTTTTTACCTGAAGAGGGTCAATACCCTGTTTTATTATCTTTCTTGCTTCAACTTTTTTTTCTCTTGCCTGCGTTAATGAAACTTCTGGCCAAACACCCAATGAAAGAATTTTCTGCTTACCTTCAAACCAATATTGTAATTGCCAATATTTCGAACCATTCGGGTAAACCCTTAGAAACATCCCTTCACCATCAGTAAGCTTGTACTGCTTTTCTTTGGATTTAGCCTTTTTGATTGATAACACGGTAAGTATGTTTGTTGGTTTCATGAAAATATTTTTCGGCAAGATAAAACATATTTCCTTGTTTTTACCACCAAGGAAAACTATTTACCACCAAATTTACCACCAAAAAACACAGGAAGCAAGAGAATAATATGGGAACGTACAGAACACACAAATGCAGTATTCAACACTGTTAACAGTGTATAACTACATATTTATGGGATAATATTGGATAGAATAGTATATGAGTGTGGTGGAGGTGGCGGGAATCGAACCCGCGTCTTACTAAGTTTCAAATTGGGCATCTACAAGTTTAGCTGGAATTTTTACGTTTTCTTCAGATGTGTTGGAAACCAGCATCCTCAAACTGAAACACCTCCTTAAATCTTACTGCTGCCTTGGAGGTATGCAGCAGCCAGCCTGAATTATATAACACCTTTCTCCGTGTCTCAGGCGAACCCAGCGAAAGACGCCTGCTTTAATTACGCCGCAAGAGCGACGCGAGCAGGTGAATAGTCAGCGTTGTTTGCAGCTAACATTTCGATGATCGTTTTTACGTGACCCCGATCATCACCCACGACTTGCTTCCCAAGATCTCCACTTGTAATCGAATTCCATGACACCCCCATTTTATGGAGAGTATAATAAAGATTTAGAAATATATTATACTATTTTAGATACACTGTTGCAAAATTATTACAATTAGCAAATCCTGCCAGTATTAAAAGCTATACTTGTATTTTTTTGAAGCTAATTTGATTTGAATAAAGATAATGAAGTTATTAATTTGCGGCCGAAACTGCTTTTTGCGCCGCCTGCTGAATTCCGTCAGCCATCTGTAAACTTTCTCCAAGTCCGGATTCCCTTACGATTTTATGAGCTTCCTCCGAATTTGTACCTTCCAGACGTATCACCACAGGAATCTGTAGATTAACATTTTTAAAGGCGGCAATTACTCCGGATGCAACCATATCACAACGTACAATTCCTCCGAAAATGTTTATCAGAATGCACTTTACATTTGGATCAAGGGTAATGATTCGAAAAGCTTTTTCCACAGTTACCTGCGTGGCACCACCGCCGACATCAAGAAAATTTGCAGGTTCTCCACCGTAGGTCTTGATTATATCCATTGTACCCATCGCCAGACCTGCACCGTTGACCATGCAGCCTATGTTTCCATCCAGCTTGATGTAATTTAAGCCTGCCTCACTAGCTTCCAATTCAAGCGGATCTTCTTCATCCCTGTCCCTGAGGGACATGTTCCCCCTATGTCTGTACAGAGCATTATCGTCCAATGTAAGCTTGGCGTCGAGAGCAACTACGCATCCGTCCTCCGTAAGTACCAACGGGTTAATTTCCACAAGGGAGCAGTCTTCGCCCACAAATGTCTTGTATAGAGACATGAATACCGACACTGCAGGGCGTATCAACTTGGGATTTGTTTCATGTATTTTTAATCCAAATGCTAATTCATTTGCCTGGTATGGTCGCAGTCCGACCGAGGGATCTACAAAAATTTTCTTAATTTTTTCCGGAGTGTTTGCTGCAACCTCTTCAATGTCCATTCCACCCTCTGTGGATGCAAGAATTACAATACACTGCTTTCCGCGGTCTACCAGCACCGAACAGTAAAGCTCTTTGCTGATATCTATTCCTTCCTCAACCAGCAGTTGCTTAACTTTCTGCCCCGACGGACCAGTCTGATGTGTGACCAGTTGCATTCCAAGTATGGACTCAGCATTTTTACGTACAGTTTCGAGTCCATTTGAGACTTTGACTCCACCACCTTTACCTCGCCCTCCTGCATGTATTTGAGCTTTCACTACGCAGACTTCGGATTTTAAATCCTCTGCTATTATTAAAGCTTCATCTACAGAAAACGCTACATTACCTTTCGGAACGGGGACTCCATATTTTGCTAGGATCTGTTTAGCTTGGTATTCGTGAATTTTCATAGTTTTATTTTTTTAGTTCAGCATTCCCTTTACTGCAGCACGCTCCTTTTCAAGCTCTTCTCGAGTGGTCTTGATTTTCTGTTGAGAAAACTCATCAATTTGGATGCCTTGCACCACCTCGTAGTCACCGTTTCCTGAACTTCTAAGTGGGTAGCTGAAAATTAGTCCCGGGGTAACTCCGTAGCTTCCATCGCTTGGAATTGCTGCACTAAACCAGTCCACTTTATTGGTCGGTGTGATGATTCTTGTGATTGTATCCAGTGCTGCATTGGCTGCAGAAGCTGCAGAAGACGCTCCACGGGCATTAATAATCTCGGATCCGCGCTGCTGAACCGTTTTTATGAAATCCCCTTTAAGCCATTCCTCATCCTTTATTACACTACTGGCTGGCATCCCTTTGATTAGTGCATTTGTATAATCAGGATATTGGGTGGCACTGTGATTGCCCCAGATTGTCATATTGGTAACGTCCTTCACTGGAACACTAGCTTTCCAGGCAAGCTGGCTCTTAGCCCTATTTTCGTCAAGAGCCGTCATGGCAAACCAGCGTTCACGGGGAATATCCGGTGCATTGTTCATTGCAATCAGGCAGTTTGTATTGCAGGGATTTCCTACTACAATAATTCGTACATTGGAGCCTGCATTCTTATTAATTGCTTTCCCCTGACCCACAAAAATTCCACCGTTGACCTTCAAAAGGTCATTGCGTTCCATATCAGCTTTTCGTGGAACTGATCCTACTAGGAGTGCCCAATCAACTCCTTTAAAAGCGTGATCTGTATCTGAAGTAGTCACAATATTTTCCAGCAAGGGGAAGGCGCAGTCGTCCAATTCCATTTTTACTCCTTCCAGAGCAGGAAGTGCCTGCTCCAACTCAAGCAGTCTAAGTTCAACAGCAGTGTCTTGGCCGAAAACTGCTCCGGAAGCCAGACGGAAAAGCATAGCATAGCCGATCTGTCCAGCTGCACCTGTAACAGCTACTTTTACGGTTTTCATGTTTTATCTATTTGATTTAAATGTTTTTAAGATAATAATTTTTAACCCAAGGAAATATATTAATCAATTTACGGCCTTTTGCAATCCTGCAGTAAGGGCATCCAGAAATTCCTGGGTACTTACATATGTTGAAGGGTCTGGATTGGAACTGGAATGAATTGCAGAGGCAAGGTCCTTGGTCATTGTGCCTCCTTCAACTGTATCTACGCAGACTTTTTCCAGCTTTTTGCAAAAATCAATTAATGCTTGATTCCTGTCCAACTTTCCCCGGTGGATAAGTCCTGAAGTCCAGGCAAAGATGCTAGCAACTGGATTGGTGCTGGTGGACTTCCCCTGTTGATGTTGGCGGTAATGACGTGTAACAGTGCCATGCGCTGCTTCAGATTCAAAGGTATTCCCATCAGGACAAACCAGCACAGAAGTCATTAGCCCAAGTGAGCCAAAACCTTGAGCAACTGTGTCAGACTGTACGTCACCGTCGTAATTTTTACAGGCCCAGACAACTCCTCCTTCCCATTTCAGTACCTGTGCCACCATGTCATCAATAAGGCGGTGTTCATAAGTCAGTCCGGCTTTTTTAAATTTATCTGCGAATTCTTCATCAAAAATTTTCCTAAAAATATCACGAAAAGTTCCGTCATATTTTTTAAGGATGGTGTTCTTTGTACTCAGGTAAAGTGGATAGCCAAGACTCAGCGAATAGCTCATGCATGAGCGGGCAAAATCTCTTATTGATTCATCAGTGTTATACATTCCCAATCCGATTCCGGAACCCTCAAATTCATTTATCACCCACTCGAGTGATTCACCGCCATCATCGGGTGTAAAAGTCATTTTCAGGGTGCCTGCTCCGGGTACAGTAAAATCACTTGCCTTATACTGGTCAGCGTGTGCGTGACGTCCTACCACAATAGGTTTATTCCATGCTTTGACAAGTCTCGGCACATTTTTACAGATAATGGGTGCGCGAAAAATTGTTCCCCCAAGGTAATTGCGGATGGTTCCATTAGGACTTCTCCACATTTTCTTTAGTCCAAACTCTTTTACCCTTTCTTCATCAGGCGTGATCGTAGCACATTTAATTCCAATGTTATATTTTTTTACGGCCTTTGCCGCATCAAGTGTGATCTGGTCGTTTGTTTCATCTCTCTTCTGTATCGACAAGTCATAGTACTTTATGTCAATCTCAAGATATGGAAGGATTAAGTTCTGCTTGATTTTATCCCAGATGATTCGTGTCATTTCATCACCATCCATCTCAACCACTGGGTTGTGTACTTTAATTTTGCTCAATAGGTCTCCTTTAAAATGTAAAAATTATTCTTATAAAAAGTCTCAAATTTCTCCAGGATTTCATTATTAAATTTTAGTTGTTCTTTGAAAAACAGGCGCCTAAATGATACTTAATTGTTGGATAATATTCAATTAGAATTCTAACTATCCTGCTTTTCGCGGTCGGTCAGACATGAAACAGCTTCATGAAGTTTTTGGTCTATTCCAAAGATTTCTACTATATCTCCGCTCTGAAGAAGAGTCTCACCTCGAGGAAGAATTATTCGGCGTTCACGCATGATTTTTACAAGCACGCAGTCTTCAGGTAAATTCAAGTCACGGATTTTTTTCTGGTTTGCGGCAGATTCTGGTGGTATTAAAACCTCTCTATGACTTACAAGCGATTGCTTGGGAATTTCAATTTCCTCCAGTGCTCCGTTGAGATATTTTTCGATGAACTCAGCTTTGGGGTTCTCCGCAAAGACTGTCACCATATCGCCTGCATGAAGGATCGTTTCACCACGCACTATTCTAAGATTGTTATTGCGGCGTATCGAAACCATCAGAGTATCTTCACCAAGTCGTATTTCCTTGACCCTCTTACCCACGAATGGAGAATCGGGTTTGATTGTTACTTCTGTGAGTTCTGAACGGTTAAGCTGTCGGATATTTAGAATTTCATCATGATGCTGGTCTTGGGCCCTTTTTAAAACTGCCTTATTGTAAGCCCGAATTATATCTATTCTCCTGAGGACTCCCAAGAGTTTTTTGCTGCCTGATTCAGCAACAACTGACACGCATCCCTCCCCCTGGTCTTCAAGATGTCTCAAAGCCATCCATACAGGCTGATGAGGAAGAATGGTTGGAGGATTTTTGACTGATAATATGTCTGCTACTGTTATTGATTCAAGTGAACCTTGGTTTCTGAGCTGGTCTAGTTCTTTGATAGTAATAAGACCTGCCAGTTCAGAATTTTGTTTGATTACTGGCAGGGCATGGAAATGTGTGCTGGAAAAAGTACTCATCAGTTCAACCAGTGAAATGTCTATTTTAACCTCATCTGCCTCCCGGTTCATGGCCATTTCAGCTGTCACGCCCTGCATCAGGTCAATAGCCTGAGTGTCCTGGGAAAGTACCACTCCGCGTCTCTTCAGTTTCAGAGCGTAAATTGAATCACGACTTACATTCCTGGATACAATAGTGCTTACCACGGTGGCCAGCATCAACGGAAGAATTATTTGGTAATCACCGGTCATTTCAAAAAGAATCAAGATTGCCGTTATGGGAGCATGAGCCACACCTCCGAAAAAAGCAGCCATTCCTACCAGCGCGTAAGCTCCTGAAGGAGCAACAGTTTCAGGAAACATTGAATGAGCAATATGTCCGAATGTACCTCCAAGCATCGCACCCATAAAAAGTGATGGGGCAAAAATACCTCCGGATCCTCCAGAACCCAGTGTCAGGATAGTTGCAAGGAGTTTGAGCAGCAACAGTCCAAAAGTCATCTGCAAAGTCAACTGGCTGAAAAGGGAACTTTCAATCGTATCGTAGCCTACTCCGAAAACTCTGGGTATTCCGTCAATCTGGAATGAGAAAATGCCCAGCACACCAAGCATGATTCCTCCTAAGATGGGTTTGGTTGGTTCAGGGATACGTATGAGTCCCCAAATATCTTCAGAAAAGTATAGTAGTTTGCTAAAGCCCACTGCCGCAAGGGCAGCAAGCATTCCCATCAGTGTGTAGAGTAGAAGTTCCCAGGGACTGTTAAGGGCATAATCCGGAGTTAAAAATGTACGCTGATCTCCCTCGAAGTAATGGGCAATCACATCTGCTGTTACTGCAGAAATAACTACTGCCCCGAAATAAACACTGCCAAAACGTCGTAAAAGGACTTCAAGTGCGAATACAGCACCTGCAATTGGAGCATTGAAAGTTGCGGCAATACCGCCAGCAGCACCGCAGGCAACAAGTGTGCGTATTCTTTCCTCAGAAAGTTTCAGCACCTGACCGACTATTGAACCCAGCGCAGAACCGATCTGTGCAATGGGACCTTCCCGCCCCACTGATCCTCCGCTGGCAATACATATCGAGGAAGCAAGTGATTTTACAATTACCACCCTTGGACGGATCCTGCCCCCGCGCAGTTCAAGAGATTCCATTACTTCTGGAACTCCGTGCCCCTTTGCCTCTCTGGCAAAGTAATAAACAAGGGGCCCAACAAATGCTCCTCCTATTGCGGGAATTAGGATTAAATGTAGTGGTGAGTATTCCTGCATCAGTAATGAAAAATCCTGATATGCCAATTTTTGTAGCCAGTCGATTAGATTTCTGAAAAGAACCGCACCCACACCTGAACAAATTCCCACTATAAGAGAGGTCAATAGCATAACGGATGAATCCGCGTCCAGAAGACGAAGTCGAGTGAATTCAAAGCTTAAAAACTGCTTCCAATACCTAGAAATGTATTTTGGTAAGGATAAAAAATTCATATTGTAGAATTTTCTCCTGGTAGGACGGCTTCGTCAAGTGAATTGCCTGTTTCTTTTACTAAACAAATTAAGTATGTGTTTTTCAGCAGTCGGTTCTCAGTTTTGAAATAAAAAAAACATTCTTTAAAAAATTTATTGTATCTGATATTAATACTTTGAAGAGTGGGACATTGATAAAGGACGGTATAAAGCAGCTTGACAGTCAAAAAATTTTTCATATTTGCTTGTTAGGGGACATTTAAAATGAGATAATCAAGCCACACTCAGAAACTATTTTTTTATAGAAAAAATATCATAATAATCTATTTTTGCAAAGTTAGAAAATAGCTCCGAGAAGTAATGTTTTGACAATGAACCTTGCAGGCGGCGAAGGTTAATAGCTGAATCCTTTGAAAGCATGTTGAACAAAAAAAATAAGTTTCTATTCTTGGAGAATTATAAAATCATCGATTTTGTGTTCAGCAATTTTGTAAATTCCAAATTATTGAAAATAATTTTGCTTACTCAAATCGTGTCAAATTCTAAAATATAGTGAAAAATACAAGTTGTTTTACGAGAATACTTTTAAATCAAGGATCAAAATGACAAAGGCTAAAGGAACAATTGGTATTCTTACAGGAGGAGGAGATGTTCCTGGACTGAATCCAGCAATTCGTTCTGCAACCATTAGAGCGAATCGTAATGGATACAAAATGGTTGGCTTGTGCAACGGCTGGGAAGGCATTATGAATATAGACCGCTCCAAAGCCCTTGAAGAACAGCAGTACTGTCAAGTTCTGGATGAAGGGAGTGTGAAGAAAATAGCCCGTACAGGTGGGACTTTTCTGCATACTTCTCGAACCAAGCCCAGTAAAGTATCCAAAAAAAATGTGCCAGATTTACTTCGTGAAAATTACGGTGATGATACAAATGATCTTACGGGTGAAATAATTAAAAACTTGGAGTACCTCGGAATCGAATACTTAATTCCAATAGGAGGAGATGACACACTAAGCTACGGCCTTCGACTGCATAAGGAAGGGATTCGATGTATTGGAATTCCTAAGACCATGGATAACGATGTCCCCGGTACAGATTACTGTATTGGTTTCAGTACCTGTGTCACAAGGACAATTGAATTTACTCATCAGCTGCGTACCTGTGCAGGTTCGCATGAAAGACTGATGGTGATTGAGGTGATGGGGCGATATGCTGGTTATACTGCATTGGTTCCTGCCATGGCAGGTGCATCAGACCGCTGCGTAATACCTGAATATAAATTCGATATTGAAAAGCTAACTGAATTACTGATGAAAGATCGCAGGGATAATGACAGCAATTATTCTGTTGTACTTGTTTCAGAAGGAGCAATGTTTGAAGGGGGAGAAATGACTTTTTCAAACCAGGATACAGATGCATATGGTCATAAAAAACTGGGTGGAATAGGTGATCTTGTCTGTGCCGAACTGCAGAAACGTGCACCAAAATATAGTAATGGGGAAATTATAAGCACAATTAATCAAAGGATGAGTTACATGACTCGTTCTGGACATCCTGACGCAATAGACTCGTTGGTCCCAATGGTCTACGGAAACTTAGCAATTGACCTAATAATGGATGGAAAGAGTGGAAGAATGGTTTGCCTTAAGGACGGGCGCTATGACCATGTGCCGTTTGAAGTGGTAACAGAATATGAAAAAAAGATAGACGTTGAGCGTTTCTACGATATAGAAAGGTATAGACCACATTACCATAACTGCATGGGAATGACACAATTCATAATGACCTCAGGCTGAAGTCCCTGGAGTATTTTTTTAAGTCAAACTTATTTATGAATATGACAGTTGCAGAATCAATTTTCAAAGCCATTAAGGCTCGCAATATAGAATACGTTTTTTGCGTTCCCGGGGAAAGTTTTCTTGCGGCCCTTGATGCATTCTATGAATCCGAAAAACCAAGATTAGTATCGACGAGACACGAAGAAGGTGCTGGAATAATGGCTGAAGTTTATGCAAAGGCCACTGGCAAAACGGGTGTCTGCATGGTAACGCGGGGCCCAGGACTAACTCATTTGTCAGTTGCTCTTCATACAGCAAAGCAGGACTCAACACCCCTGGTAGCATTTGTTGGTCAGGTTTCAACTAAGTTTCTTCATAGGGAGGCTTTTCAGGAGATTAATGTAGTTGAATTTGCGGGTCCGGTTTCCAAGTGGGCAGTTGAACTTTCCGATACTGACCGTGTTGCTGAGTTAGTTGATAAGGCTTTTTACTTAGCAGAATCTGGACGTCCCGGACCAGTAGTAATCAGCCTTCCTGAGGATATAGACAGAGGTGACTGTATAAAACAGCCAGTTTTGAGGAATGCAGATAAAATTCCACAATCTATAACAGAAGAAGGCGCAAGAACTATATCTGATATGATCAGAGTGGCAGAACATCCGTGTATCGTTGCTGGCGAAGGTGTTTTACGCAGCAATGTTACAGATAAGCTTGTGGAATTTGCCGAACTTATTAATGTTCCTGTTTTTACTGCGTGGAGGAGATTCGACGCTTTTCCAAACAAACATTCTCTTTACCTTGGTGCACTCCATGTTTCATCATATTCAAATATACTTGCAGAACCCTTGAAGAAAGCTGACCTTGTCATCGCAATTGGTACAAGGTTGGATGAATATTCAACATTAAATTATTCTGTTCCTGCACCTGGTCAAAAGCTTATCCAAATTGATCATTCTGCTACAGACTATGGAGGCAAACGGGCAGAAAACCACCTTTATATTACGGCTGAAGTCGGTGAAGCAATGCTAAAAATTGGAAAGGCTCTAAAAGCCTCAAATTATTTAGGACCTTCAAAAGCTCGCCAAACAGAACTAAAAGACTGGCAAAAACGTTTTCAAAAACTAACTACACCACGTAGCGGAAGAACAGGTGTTTTGGAGGGATCTATAGATCTTGAAGGAATATTTTATGATATCGTGAATATTTTAGAATATGATTCCAGTGTTACTTGTGATGCAGGTGACTTTGGTGGCTGGCTTGTAAGGTACTATAAATGGAACAAGCCACACACTTTTTTTGGACCTACCAGCGGTGCAATGGGCTATGCTCTTCCAGCGGCAATTTCTGCAAAACTTGCAAGACCAGAGTCTCCAGCTATAGCTTTTGCAGGCGATGGCGGGTTTGCTATGACCATGAGTGAACTGGAGACTGCAGTCAGATACAAACTGAAAAAACTCGTTGCAATTGTTTTTAATAATAATTGTTATGGTACTATCAACAGGCACCAAAAGCGTGAGTTCCCCGGAAGAAATGTTGGAACAAGCCTTGGTAGAATAAACTTTGCAGATATTGCAAGTGCTGTGGGAGCAAGGGGTTACTCTATAACCAGTAACGAAGAATTTCCAGTTGCCCTGAAGTCAGCACTTGATAGCAAAGGTCCAGCAGTCATTGATATTGCAGTAAGTGATAAACAACCAGGTCCCTGGGAAACTGAAAAATAAAGTGAATCCTGCCACACTAAAAAGCCTGCTGCATGAAAAAGCTTTAACTTTAGGTTTTGATTTGTTCGGTGTAGTCCCGGTTTCACGGAGCAAAACAATTGAAATTTACAAAGCTTGGCTTAAAAAAGGGTATGCCGGATCAATGAAATATCTTGAACGTCATTCAGAGCTTAAGGAAGATCCTCGCAATGTAGTCCCAGAAACTTTATCACTGGTGGCTCTCGGGTTTAACTATAACACTGGCAATCCTTCTCCAGAAACTCAAGATCCTTCAAAAGCTCGTTTCAGCCGATACGCATGGGGTGATGATTATCACGAAATCATACAGACAAAATTGAAAGCTTTGGAATACTATCTTCGCAATGAATTAAATGCTGCGCACACACGTAGTTTTGTTGATTCAGGACCAGTTCTGGAACGTGAAGTGGCACATCGTGCTGGACTTGGATGGTTTGGGAAACATTCCAATTTGATAAATGTTGAAAAAGGTTCATGGTTTTTTCTTGCAGAAATACTGGTTGACCTTGTGCTCAAAGAAGATAATCCATTTAACCGTGTTGACTGTGGTACCTGTACCAGCTGTATTGATTCCTGTCCTACTAAGGCAATTATAGCGGACCGTACTATTGATGCTCGTCTTTGTATTTCCTATCTGACAATAGAAAACAAGGGGGGAATTCCTACTGAATTGAGACCTAAGATGGACAACCACATTTTTGGCTGTGATATCTGCCAGGAAGTTTGTCCATGGAATAGGGATGCTCCAAAATCTGCGGAACCAGGTTTTAAGCCCCGAAAGGAAAATACTAATGTTGATCTTACAGAATTTATGAAACTGGATCAGGCAGCTTTCAGCCAGAGATTTCGTAAAAGTCCTGTCAAACGTACTAAACGCATGGGGTTATTACGTAACGTTGCCGTGGCACTTGGAAACTGGTCTCATTCAGATGCCATCCCGGCCCTGAGTATTGGACTTCATGATATTGAACCTGTAGTACGCAGTCATTCTGCATGGGCCTTAGGGCGTATAAAAAATGAAGTGGCTAGGAATGAACTGAAAAGTGCAATTTTTACTGAAAAAAATCCTTATGTTCTACGGGAAATTAAAAAGGCTCTAAGCGAAAGAATTTTGTGAAATAATTTCAAAAATTACAAATTTTTAAAATACTTAAGCTATCTTCATTTGCACAAGCTAGAGTTAAAGCATTGCTTTAAATTTTTATAAGATGCACCGAAAAAAGAAATGAAATACCACTCTATATAGCTAAAACATATAGTTATGAAATATACAGATAAAAAAGTTGCAATGATTTCTGGAGCAAACCGTGGAATCGGAAAAGTCATTGCAGAAAAACTTTCTGAGGAAGGATATTTTCTAAGTATTGGCATAAGAAATATCGATAGTCTTCCCAGATCACTTTCATCAGTACCGGAAACACAACTAATCTGTAATGCCTATGATGCAAAAGTTCCTCAAAGTGCGAAATCTTGGATAGACAAAACAATAAAACATTTTGGAAGAATAGATGTGCTGATAAACAATGCAGGAGTTTTGCACAGCATCGGACTTGAGGATGATTCAGAAGAATTACTAGATGAAATGTGGGAAGTAAATGCCAAAGCTCCGCTTCGTTTAACTCGCCTTGTGTTTCCCTATTTGCGTAAATCTGGTTCAGGACGGGTGATTGATATTATCTCTATGTCCGGAAAAAGAGTAAAAGGAAACTGGGTGGGATATTCAATGAGTAAATATGCTGCACTAGCAGCCTCTCATACTGCCAGGATACAGGGCTGGGAAGATGGGATCAGGGTAACAGCTGTTTGCCCCGGATATGTGCAGTCTAAAATGACAGAAATTCATGCTCCGAATGTTAATCAGGGAATTATGTCTCGTCCTCAAGATATTGCCCGAATAGTCAGTACTCTGCTTTTACTACCTAATGAATCAAATGTTCCAGAAATTTTAATGAATTGCGTTTCTGAACCCGTATGAAGATTAAAAAAGAATTTTAATTGTTATTTGTTTTAAACCTTATAACATTGATAACAGTTTTCTATTAAAACTTAAGTTGTTATTAATTGTTATCTAAATTAACTTTTTTAAAATGATCTATTATTTAAATCACTTTACTTTAAATTCTGCAATTAAAATTAAATTTTTTCTAAGTATAAGCAGTAAAATAAACATTCAAATTTTTTAAAGTTTCTACATATAACTCATTATATGATCCATTTCCCCAGATGAAAAAACACATTCAAATAATTTTGCTTGGTCCTCCAGGATGCGGGAAAGGCACTCAGGCTCAAAAATTAATAAATGAATACGGATTTGTACAGCTTTCCACAGGAGACATGCTACGTGCAGCTATCAACAAGGGTACAGAGATTGGAGTAGAGGCAAAATCGATTATCGACAAAGGTGAACTTGTATCTGATGAAATAGTGATTGGTATAGTAAGGGAAAGAATTTTCAGTAAGGAATGTGAACGTGGATATATGCTTGATGGTTTCCCTCGTACACTTGCTCAGGCTGAAAAATTGAATCAAATCCTTTCAGATCGTAATCAGAAAATTGATGTAGTAATCAGACTATGCGTCCCTGAAGATATGCTAGTGAGAAGGATTGCAGGTAGACGTTTTCATATAAAAAGTGGTAGAAGCTACAACATTGAGTTTAATCCTCCAAAAACAGTAGGGAAAGATGATATTACCGGAGAAAAGTTAGTACAGCGTGAAGATGACAAAGAAGAAATTGTAGAATCAAGACTAAAAACATACTATGAGCTAACTGAACCTCTTGTGGAATACTATAAGAAAGATGGTTTGTTAAAAGAGATTGACGGCACTGGATCACCGGAAAATATTTATACCAAGATAAAACAAACACTAAACGCGGTTCCTGCCTAGAAATTAAATTTTGAAAATTTAAGCATTATGCTAATAACATTCACCATACAAACATTTTTTTAAAAAATTTAATTTGGGAATTGTAAAAAAGATTCAGCAAGTCTGCTCTAAGTTGCTATGTCGATGAAATTTAACTCGAAAAAACATGAAGTCATAGTAATTGGTGGAGGACATGCGGGCTGTGAGGCTGCTTTAGCTTCATCAAGAATGGGAGCAGAAACACTTCTGATTACTCATTCACGAGAAACGATTGCACAAATGTCATGTAATCCTGCAATTGGTGGGATTGGGAAAGGACATTTGGTCAAAGAAATAGATGCAATTGGTGGAGAAATGGGGAAGGTAGCTGATGCTACTGGGATACATTTTCGTGTGTTGAATGTCTCTCGTGGTGCTGCAACTAGAGGATCCCGCTGTCAGTCTGATTATCTTGCATACAAAAAAGTAATGAGGCATAAACTGGAAAATCAGACTGGACTAATTATTATAGAAGGAGTTGCAGAAGAATTATTGGTGCAAGGCAATCAGGTTATTGGACTTCGGACTAATAATGGAGAGTACATTGGAGAAACAGTTATTATAACCGCAGGTACTTTCCTGAATGGTTTGATTCACCGCGGGCAAGACCGAGTGGAAGCAGGAAGAGATTCTGAACCGTCAGTAAAAAAACTTTCATTGTCACTTTGCAATCAGTCTCTGCAGCTTGGAAGAATGAAAACAGGTACACCGGCACGACTGGATAGTCGAAGCATTGACTGGAATAAAATGGCTATACAGCCTGGAGATGAAAAGCCTAAAAAATTTTCATTCTGGGATTCAGAAATTCTACTACCTCAGGTGGAATGTCATATTGCCTACACAAATGAAAAAACACACCGGATAATTCAGGATAATTTAGGGAGATCAGCACTTTACGGCGGTAAAATAACCGGTATTGGTCCGCGTTACTGTCCATCGATCGAAGATAAAATTGTCAAATTTGCTGACAAAAAACGTCACCAGGTTTTCATGGAACCGATGGGATATTCAGAGGAATGTATTATGATTTATCCCAATGGACTTTCTACAAGTCTGCCTGTTGATGTTCAGAATGATTTTCTAAGAAGCATTGAAGGCTTGGAAGAAGTTGAAATATTGCAGCCGGGATATGCCATTGAATACGACATGGTTAATCCAACTCAATTAAAAGCAACTCTTGAACTAAAAAACGTTAAGAATCTTTATCTCGCAGGACAAATCAATGGAACAACTGGTTATGAAGAGGCTGCCGCGCAGGGGTTGATGGCAGGCATAAATGCTGTTTTGAAGGTGCGAAAAAAACAGCCTTTTATACTGAAGCGCAATGAAGCATATATTGGTGTAATGATTGATGACTTAGTGACGCGGGGAGTTGCAGAGCCTTACAGGATGTTTACATCAAGAGCAGAGTATAGGTTGCATTTGCGTGAAGATAACGCAGATACTCGTTTAAGTAAGAAAGGTTGGGAACTTGGACTTCTCCCAAAGAGTTATTATCTCCAATTTAAACAAAAAGAGCGGGAAATATTTAGTTTAACAGGTAAAGTAAAAACCGAAAAAATTACTCCCAGCATATCTGTACAGAATGAAATGAAAATGCTGGGTGAATCTCCTCTCAAAAATTCGGTTAAGGTTTATGATTTGCTTAAAAGGCCAAAATTAAATATTGAAAAACTACAAGAATGTAATTTCCTCAGCGGTAAAATATCCTGGGGCTCATATTCAGAATCAGTTCGGGAACAAGTTGAAGTCAATATAAAATATTCAGGTTACCTTGCACGCCAAAACCAGGAACTAAAACAAATTAACCTACTCGACCGTATATTTATACCAGATGACATTGAGTTATCCAGAATTCCGGGATTATCAACGGAGGTTATTGAAATTCTGGAAAAATCAAAACCAGACACTTTAGGTCAAGCCAGCAGGATAACTGGGATGACTCCTGCTGCAATTACGATCTTGCGGGTACATTTGCGTACCAGAAAAGTTGCTTGAGCTGCTGATAAATGTCATACAATGCGACTGGTGCTTCTTATCGGAATGGGATTATCAGTGTTTTAGTGGCCCTCCCTTTTGTCAGCCTTACAGGTCTTTTCGGAAAATTTATTTCTCATTCTCCATTATTAATTGTTCAGGGAAGGACAGTATTTGCCTTTGGAGCATTATTGCTTGTACTGCTTTTTCTGCGCAAAAAGATCATTTTTAGCAATTTTCGTGAATGGTTAAGACTTGTACTTTGTGGAATCATTCTTGGAGTGCACTGGATAGCATTCTTTAAATCAATTCAGGTTTCTACAGTTGCAATTGGTTTGCTTACATTTGCAAGCTACCCCCTGTTTACAACATTTCTTGAACCGATATTTTTTCAAGAAAAACTCATTAAAAGAAACGTTTCAGCGGTATTCGTTGTGATTCTCGGTCTGGCCTTGATGGCTACCTCTTCACCAGAGAATTCTGATGGTGTTATTTCGGGATCAGTAATACAAGGAGTACTTTGGGGGCTTGGTGGAGGTCTGGGTTTTGCCCTGCTTACACTTATGAATAGAGGGCATGTGCGTCACCATTCTCCGTTGCTTCTCACGTGCTGGCAGAATGGATTTGCAGCATTGGTTCTCCTGCCCTGGTCTTTTTCTGAATCATGGGTGCTTACAACTGCAGATTGGACATTATTGTTAATTCTTGGTGTGGTTTGTACTGTTGGAGGACATGTGCTACTTATAAACGGCCTGAAAAATTTGCAAGCTCAAACAGTCAGCATGCTCATTGCGGGACTTGAACCTGTATGTGCTATTGTGTTTGCACTTTTCCTTCTTGGAGAAGTTCCTTCATTTCAGACATTAGTCGGAGGCATCTTAATTGTTAGCACGACTGTTTTCATGCTCACAAGATCTGAATAAAATTTTGTTAAGGAAAAATTTCAATATGTTTTTGAAAAATTCACAGATTATATTTTTTCTACTGGTCAAAGCTTTAGAGAATTACTTTTAATTATCTTTTTTTATCACACCTCCTTCAGGATTAATAAGCAGTGTTCTTTTTTTTCCAGCATTAATTATCTTCAGGACCAAACTACCTTCAGCAACATCATCAAAGCCATCCTGGTCCATGAATGCGCGTATGGTTATAAGCCCTTTAAATTCTGGCTCTATTAGTCTCGGTGGATCAATTCCTACAAGTACTCGTGCAAATCCTTTTTTATCCAGCATGAAACTTTTAGGCAGACGGATACTATAATAATCACTTTCAAACATTACTACTCCGCTCCTCGCAACAGATTTGCCACTGATGTCATGTTGGAGTTGAACACTAAACTTCAAATTTTTTGATTTGCCATTCCGAAAATCAAGGTCATAATCAAGTGTTTTGATATGTAAAATGTTAGGCATATGGGATACTTTTTTTGTTAAATCTTCTGTACGACTAAAATCATTCAGCCATTGTCCAGGATTAAGTATGGTTCTTGAAGTGAGATTGCTGATTTCAACCTGGCCTTCTGTTATAGATACCGTAGCCCTATTATCAAGCTCTTTTACCCTGAGGGTAGTTCCCTTGACTCCAATTTGGGCTGTGGGGGTACGTATTCTTGTACTCTGAAGTCCTTTCAAGAATCTTCCACGAAGAGATCCCTTGTTTAGAGAGATTTGAAAATTGAAAGTGCGTTTGCTGGTAGCCTGTTCTTCGGAAAAATTCAGTACCAATTGAGAGTTCTCAAACAGGCGTACTCTTGAACCGTCACGGTATTCAATAGTTGCTTTGGAATTTTCTGCAGTGCTGATTTTATCGCCAGAAAACAAAAGCATACCGTTGATGCCTCTGCGTCCTTTTGGGGATTTGACTGTTATAGCCTCCACGTTACCATCAAGCTGTAGGAGGGTGGCTACAGCTGGTCCAATGTTTTGAGCTAAAGCAAACTGTGAGCAAAAACAAAATGCAGCAATTATCAGGGTTTTTTTTAAGGAATAGAAAAATCGCATAATATTTAATTCATTTTTCGTTTTAATGTATCCATCACGTTAAACGTGCAAGATATTAAAATTCCTCAAAACTTGTCTAATTAATCAGCTTCCAGTACTTCCGCAATTTGTATCGAGTTGAGTGCGGCTCCTTTATTAAGGTTATCTGCAACGACCCAGAAAGTAAGACCTTTTGGGTGAGAAAAATCCTCTCTGATTCTTCCCACAAAAGTTTCGACTGTTTTGTCAACATCCCAAGGCATGGGATATCCACCGTTTTCAGGCTCATCACGTACTATTAATCCTGGAGCCTTTTTTAGAATTTTCCTAGCTTCATCTGGAGTAATTTTTTTTTCAGTTTCTATCCATACTGCTTCTGAATGGGACCTCAATACAGGGACTCTCACACAAGTTGCAGAAATCCCCATATTAGGTGCATTCATAATCTTTTTTGTTTCATTAACCATTTTCATCTCTTCCTTTGTGTAACCGTTTTCCATAAAAATGTCTACGTGTGGGAACAGATTAAATAAAATTTGTGACGGGAAGGATGAAATCTCCAAGGTATCTCCATTTGCCCAAGCACGTGTTTGGTTAATTAGTTCATTCATTCCTTTTGCACCGGCACCTGCTGTGGATTGATAAGTGGAAACTACGACACGATTAACTACCGCTGCCTTGTGAAGAGGATTCAACGCAACCACCATCTGGATAGTTGAGCAGTTTGGATTAGCTATTATACCTTTATGTTTAAAAGCACTTTCAGGATTTATTTCTGGAACAACTAAAGGCACTTCCGGATCCATTCTGAAAGCACTGCTGTTATCAATTACAACAGTTCCGGATTCCACAGCATGTGGAATATAGACTTTGCTACTTTCGCGACCTGCAGAAAAAAATGCTAAGTCAACCCCACTGAAAGATTTTGATGTTAATTGCTCTACCGGGATTTTTTCACCTAGAAATTCCAGCTTCTTTCCAATTGATCGCGCTGAAGCAAGCAATCTTAAGTTTTTTACAGGGAATTCACGTGCTTCTAACAGTTTTAGAAATTCATTACCTACCGCACCGGTTG
>CACERX010000018.1 GCA_902562015.1 uncultured SAR324 cluster bacterium | reverse complement strand
TTTTTTTCATCAACCTTTTACACTTATATTTCAATGAAAAATGAATTATGGCATCTAAGTGCCTGCGAATTGGCAGAGGGAATTAGAGAAAAAAAAATTTCAGCTGTAGAAGTAGTTAATTCAGTTATTTCACGGATTGACGAGCAAAATCCAAAACTGAATGCCATCGTTGCTGACTATCGGGAAGAAGCTCTGATTGCTGCAAGAGAAGCGGATCAAGCAATATTAACTGGTAAAAATATAGGTGAATTACATGGTGTGCCGGTCACTATAAAAACTAATGTAGATGTTGAGGGGAAGCCAACTCCCAATGGATTACCTGCATTTGCAAATTTGATTGCACCAGATGATGCTCCGGTTGTAAGTAACTTGAAGAAAGCTGGAGCAATTATTATTGGACGTACTAATACTCCAGAATTGTCTATGAGGTTTAATACTGACAATCCTTTACATGGTAGGACAAAAAATCCCTGGAACGAAGATGCAAGCCCTGGAGGATCATCTGGTGGAGCTTCTTCTGCAGCGGCTGCTGGTTTCGGTCCGATACATCATGGGAATGATATTGCTGGTTCCCTCCGTTGTCCTTCATTCTGCTGCGGACTTTCAACCGTTAAACCAACCTTTGGTAGGGTTCCTGCGTGGCTCCCTTCCGCACCAGCTGAGCGAGGAATACTGTCGCAGATGATTTCTGTACAAGGAGCTATCTGCAGGGAAGTTCGAGATGTACGTTTGGCAACAAGAATTATGGCACAAGCAGACCCACGAGACCCATTCTGGATGCCTGTACCCTTTGAAGACTGGCCTGAAATGCTTGAACCAGTTCGAATCGGAGTAACAACAGAGAATTATGATTATCCAATTCACCCTGAAATAGTAGAGTCAATTGAAAGAGCAGCTGATTACTTATCTGATGCTGGCTATGCTGTAGAAAGTGTTGTCACGCCTTCTGTGAATGAAGCAGCGGAAAACTGGTTAAGATATGTGGGTAATGAAATAAAAACATTTTTAATGCCGGTGGCAAAGGAGCATGGGAGCGAAACTATACAACAAATATTTGAGTGGTTTTTACAGATTGGTGGTGTTAGTGACGCAGAAGATTACCGAAAGGGGATAAAGGAAAGAACTGCAATGACTCGTGAATGGAGCCTTTTTCTTGAAAAATATCCATTAATACTTTCTCCATATTTAATGCAGCCAGTTGGTGCATGGGATAGTGATACAAAAAATGTTGAAGAATTACGTAAATTTTTGAATTCAGGAATATACAGTCTTTGTATAAGTTGGCTCAGTCTTCCCGCTGGAGTAGTTCCAATAGGTATGGTAGATGGACTTCCAGCAGGAGTTCAGATAATTGGCAGAAGGTTTCGTGAAGATTTGATACTTAATGCTATGCAAGTTATAGAAGATCATACAGGTATCCTCACTAAAGAATTGTGGGCTAGAGAAAACATAGTTTAAAATTAATCTGTCCTAGAAATTGCTAGATAATGACTTAAGTATTTAAGCAATTCTCCGTATATTAAGTTGACAATTTACAAAGAATGCTAAGGGTAAAAAATATTTTATTTTTGATGCGTGACAAATTAATAGCAAATTTATTTTAATAATTTAGCCACCTGTAATCCCCTGCAAAAACTGCGATAAAACTTTTCCGGGACACTAACGACAATCTTGCAACCCCCTGCATAACCCCTTACATTAAATGCTTTATTAATCAAACTAAGAAACTAACCCCATGTAAACCATCGTAATTATGCCAAAAAATATTTTGTTTATAATGTGTGATCAATTAAGGGCAGATTATCTTTCCTGTTATGGACATCCATTTATAAACACCCGTAATATAGACAAAATCGCGGATATGGGTGTGTTATTTAATCATGCATACTGTCAGGCTCCTCTTTGTGGTCCTTCACGGGCTAGTTTTTACTCTGGACGTTATCTAGCATCACATGGAGCATTAGCAAACGCAGATCCACTTAAATTGGGTGAGCTGTCTTTGGGTGATTATCTACGTGAACTCAAGTATCGTACTGTTCTGGTTGGAAAATCTGAAGTAAGAATAAATCAAGATGCATTGGAGAGGATCCATATTGAAAACAGTTCAGATATGAGAATAAGTTTTGTGCAGGGAGGATTTGAATATTTTGACCGTCTCGAAGGAATTTATACAAATCAGATTGTACCAGATGATTTGGCTTACAGTGATTATTTGCTTTCAAAGGGATATGAAGGAAAAAACCCATGGGAAAACTGGGCAAACAGTGCTTTTGATGAACGTGGCAAAAAAGTCAGTGGCTGGCAGATGCGAAATTCAAATTTGCCTTCAGCTGTTCCAGAAGAACATTCAGAAACTGCATACACTACTGATCGTGCACTTGAATTTTTGTCTGCTGTTGGTAAGGAAGATCAATGGTGTTTACACTTAAGTTATATTAAACCGCACTGGCCTTATCTTGTTCCTTCTCCCTATCATTCATATTACTCAAAAGAGCATATTTTACCTGCAGTTAGAAATTCAGTAGAAAAGAAAAATTCTCATCCAGTATTAAAGGCATTTCAAGATGAATTATACAGCCAGAATTTTTCTCGAGATGAAGTAAGAGAACGGGTAATTCCTACATATATGGGTCTAATAAAGCAGGTTGACGATCATTTGGGTCGCATATTAGACAAACTTAAGTCAATGGATCTTTTGGATTCAACTTTGATTATATTTACTTCAGATCATGGAGATTATTTGGGTGATCATTGGCTGGGGGAGAAAGATTTGTTTCATGAACCTTCAGTAAAAATACCTTTGATAGTATACGATCCAGACACAAGGGCAAATAATTCAAGAGGCAGTTTGAATGAAGAATTTGTGGAATCGGTGGATATTTTACCCACGATTGTTGAATTTGCTGGGGGGCAAGTCTGCAAGCAAAAAGTTGAAGGGAATTCTCTTCTTTCATTTACTCGAGGAATTGATACACCAGATCAAATACGTGAATACACTTTAAGTCAAATTGATTACAGTGACCGGGGTCCGCGTGTTTCTTTGAATATACATCCATATGATTGTCGAGCTCATATGATTCGTAACAAAGAATGGAAATACATTTTGCATGAAAAATTTCGTCCGCAACTTTATAACATGAAACATGATCCGGAAGAATTTATAGATTTAGGTGATTCTCCTGAATATGCATCTGTGAGAGATGAAATGCATGAAAAAATTTTTAGCTGGTTTAGGAAACGTTTGATACGTACAGAAATGGATTACGATTCCCTTTTTGAAATGGGCGTTGATCGTGATGAGAAAATGGGTATCTTAATTGGACACTGGTAATGACTTTCTTCCCTTTTTTTTTGAAAAAATTTTAAATTAAAAATTCAATATATTATTTTCATAAAAAATTGTTTGTGCTGATCGAATATTTCAATTCGTGCAGAGAAGTGACTAGGTTTGTTATTTACTTAAGGGCTTTATTATTTAGGTTTTGATTGAAAGAAGGTTGGGTAAAAGATTAGTTGAGCAGAGCAGAAACCTTGTTCAGGCTTTCTTTTGCATCCCCGAAAAGCATCCATGTATTTTCCATTGTATAGAGAGGGTTTCCCACTCCAGAATATCCAGTGGCCATACTTCGCTTAAGGACAATTACTGTTTTTGCATTCCATACTTCGAGCACTGGCATTCCATAAATCGGACTGTTTTCATCATCCAGTGCCCCGGGATTTACTATATCATTTGCTCCAATCACCAAAACCACATCCGTATTTTTAAACTCAGAATTGATTTCATCCATTTCAAAAACAATATCATAAGGCAGATTTGCTTCTGCAAGTAGTACATTCATGTGGCCAGGCAAACGACCAGCTACCGGGTGAATTGCAAATTTTACACTTACGTTACGTTTAAGCAGGTTTTCAGCAATTTCATGTATGATATACTGTGCCTGTGCTACAGCCATACCATATCCCGGAACGATAATAACCTGTTTAGAATTACGTAGCATGTCTGCAGTTTCCTCGTTTGTGGTCGACTGTACCCTTTCTCCATCTTCATTATTTACAGCTACTGCAGCTGTCCCTTCTTCCACTCCAAAACCTCCGGCTAGAACACTGATAAAGGAACGGTTCATACCTCTACACATAATATAGCTGAGAATAGCACCGCTGCTTCCAACTAGCGCTCCCGTAATGATTAGTAAATTATTTGAGAGCATAAATCCAGCCGCTGACGCAGCCCATCCGGAATAGCTGTTAAGCATGGAAACTACTACAGGCATATCTGCACCACCAATTGCCATAATCATGTGAATCCCAAGAAGTCCAGCAATGAAAGTTATTGCAAGAAGCGTTGTAAGCTGTTGATGAGTATCTGAAACAAACCAGAAACCAAAGATAACTGCTGATAAAAGCATTAGAAGGTTAAGTTGGTGCCGTAAAGGTAAAGTCAAAGGTTTGCCGCTGATACTTCCTCGTAATTTTAAAAATGCTATTACGGATCCGGTGAATGTGTAGGCACCTATAAATACTCCTAGCACAATTTCAATTTGATTAATTATAAGTTCAGAACCGATTTTAATTTCCTGTTCAAGGTGACTTACAATGCCTACCAAGGCTGCTGATGCTCCTACAAAACTGTGAAGTATGGCAACCAGTTCAGGCATCTCAGTCATTGCTACACGCCTTGCTAAAACCAGTCCGATCACTCCTCCAGTTATCATAACTGCAATTAAAATCCATAGAGTATCTGTTTTTCCAGCAAAAAGAGTTGCTGAAACCGCAACTATCATTCCTAGTATGCCGTAAAGATTACCGTTTCGTGCTGTCTCCTGATGGGATAGACCTCTCAAACTAAGAATGAAAAGTACTCCCGAAAAAATGTAAGCAACAGTAATTATTCCTTCAGGCATGTTTCCCAAACCTTTTTTTGCACATAGTCCAAAATATCGTTGTATAGATTATTTTTTAAGTTATGTATGTGTTTATTTTCTAAACATTACCAGCATTCTATGCGTAACGAGAAATCCTCCTACAATATTGATTGTTGCTATTAATACAGCAATAGCAGGCAAAAGAATCTGTTTCTCTGAAAGATGAATCATTCCCCCTATAACAATGATGCCACTGATTGCGTTTGTTACGCTCATCAGGGGAGTATGAAGGGATGGAGTTACATTCCAGATCACCATGTAACCTACAAAGCAGGCAAGTACAAATACTGTTAAATGAGAAATTAAAGTGGAGGAACCCCCGAATCCAATAAACCCTCCCAATGTAAGGATCGTAGTAAGCATTATTAGTTTAGGCCAAATTTTATTTTTAGCAGTTTTGGTGCTTTTTGTAGTAGTTTGATTTTCAGTGTCAATTCTCTGTCTATCAGAATGAACATTTTTTTGTGTTTGAGATAAATGTTTTGAAGGATCCCATATAATATTGCCTTGATTTACGACCGTGATTGCTCCGGTAATTTCATCTTCCATGTCAAGTTCAAGATTAACTCCCCTGCAAAGATATTGAATCAATTTTGCTGTATTGTTGCTGTAAAGCTGACTGGCCTGAGTTGGTAAGCGACTGGGTAAATCAGTAAAACCAATTATTATAACCTTTTTGTAAAGACGAAATTCGCCTGGTTTTGTCATTTCACAATTTCCTCCTTCTTCGGCAGCTAAATCAACTATGATTGAACCAGGAATCATACTATCCACCATTTCTTTTGTAATAAGTATTGGTGACTTTTTACCGGGAACAGCAGCTGTTGTAATAATTATATTTACTTCTTTTGCTTGTTCAGCAATCAAATTCATTTCTGCTTCAATGAATTCTTTGCTCATTGTTTTTCCATAACCACCGCTGCTGGAACCATCTTCTTTAAAGTCAACTTCTAGGAATTCTGCTCCCATGCTTATTACTTCTTCACGCACTGAAGAGCGTGTGTCAAATGCTCTGACTATGGCCCCAAGACTTTGCGCGCAACCTATTGCAGAGAGTCCGGCTACACCGGCACCTATTACCAGTACTTTAGCTGGAGGGATTTTCCCTGCTGCCGTTATCTGCCCAGTAAAAAGACGACCGAAATTATGTGCTGCTTCAGTAACAGCCCTGTAACCGGAAATATTAGCCATGGAGCTTAATACGTCCATTGACTGAGCCCTAGAAATTCTGGGTATAGCATCCACGGCAATTGCAGTCGCTCCTGTTTTTGAAAGTCTTTCAAGTAAATCTGGATTTCTTCCGGGGTTTAGAATACAAATTAGGCAGGACTCCTTGCGCAAAAAATCAACCTCATGCTTACCAGTTTCTAAATTCTCTTCCGGTGCTCTGATCTTAAGAATAACTTCAGCACGTTTCCAAACATTTTCAGCCTCTTTTATTATTTCTGCTCCAGAGTCTTTATACTGTTCATCGGTAAAATTAGCTATTACTCCTGCATTATGTTCAACAATCACAGAATGTCCGTTTTTAATAAACTGTTTAGCTACTGAGGGAGCCATTGCAACTCTGCGCTCTCCAAAATGTATTTCTTTTACAACTCCAATGATCATAAGCTATTTCATATTGTTATAATTATTTTACTTATTAATATAGCATTAAATAACAAACATCGACAAAGACATTTTTTTGACATAATAAATAGGATTCTTATCTTTTATGTAGAAATTTTTTTATGCATAGTAAATTATGTAAAACTTAATCTATACGTTTTTTTAATTTTTGAATTGTTTGAGAATGCTTGAATCATTGCTAAATCACTTTTGTGTATTCTTTCGAGATAATAGAATTGAATACGGATGGATTGAAGCTGTTCATAAGAATAAATTTATTGTAATACCCCAAAAGGGTAAAATTCAGTTTCTGGCTGCTAGTAGGATTGCTTTCAGCTGGAGAGGTCAAAATCTGGCTTACAATGCAAACAAAGGACACGAATTATTGGAAAAAGATCTTAAAACAGCGTCCAATTTCATGAAGAAACTGGAGCTAGAAACTATCCATTCTCTTATGGAAGAAATCAAAGAATACACCATTGATGAAATTGCTGCAGATTTTTTGGAAGATCCAAAAGATCCAATTTGTAAATTGGGATTGTTTATGGCCCTCAGGGAGGACCTATTTTGGTTTAAGAAAAACCGCAATATGTCTTACACTCCGAGGACTTCAGATGAATTGGAAATACTTCGAATTCAGTTGACCAGACAAAAAGAAAGTCAGGAAAGATATGATACCATTCAGCGTTGGATAAATTTGCTTGAATCAAGAGAATGGAATGAGAATTCAGTACGAACTGCAGACCAACAATTCTGGTTGGACCAACTGCTTGATATTCTCGTTAAGGGTTCAGAATCTAAACACTGGAAAGAAATGTCTTCTCATTTGGAATGGGGAGCTACCCTTGGCTATGATGAAGAAAAAATTATTAAAAAATGGCTTGAAAAGGCAGGTTCTGCAGTATCTCCTTCTAGGCTTACCCTTCTTAGGGCAGATATTCGAAAAAATTTTTCAGAGGAAATTTTATCAGAAGTTGAACGTTTAAGAAATTTACCATTTTCAGTGGCTTATAGAATTCATGAAAAAATACCAACGTTTACAATCGATGCTGAAAAAACTCAGGATTATGATGATGCCTTTTCAGTGATTGAATTTAGCGAAGATAAATTAGAAATCGCGATTCATATTAGTGATTTAACCTCCTATGTAATACCTGGAGATGCGCTTTTTGAGGAGGCTGAAGTTAGGATTTCTTCAGTTTATACAATTGAAGAATCAGTACCAATGTTCCCAGAGTTGCTCTCAAAAGATCTTTTTTCATTGAAGGCAGGCGAAGAAAGAAGAGTCTTTAGCTATAATTTTACAATTTTTCAAAATGGAACATGGAAATTAACCAATGTTGTGCAACAAATTGTTAGTGTATGGGAAAATCTTAGTTACGAAAATGCAGATGGGCTAATTCATGATGATACAGAATTTTGGGGATTATTAAGCAAATTTTGTCAGCTATCTCAGGAAAAACGCATCGAAAATGGTGCACTGAATATGGTAAGAAAAGAATTTGAATTTGATATAAGCAATCCTGATCAGTTGAGTATTTCAAAGCTGAAAAGTAACAGTCCTTCAAATAGGATCATTGAAGAACTTGCCATTGCTGTGAATAGAGAAACTGGCCTTCTACTTCAAGAATCTAAATTCCCAGGTATTTATCGAACACAGTCTTCATACAAAATAATTAAAGAGCTTGAAATTGAAAATAAGCAACTGCCGGAAAAAATCAGGGTTGAACCAGCAAGGCTAACTACAATTGCAGGTCCACATGCAGGTTTAGGCTGTGAGGTTTATATGCATGCAACTTCCCCTATCAGAAGATTTGTAGATCTAATTACCCAGCATCAGTTAAAAAATTTGATCAACAATGAAGATCCCGTTTTCAGTACCGAAGATATGATGAAATGGGCTGATGCAATAACATTGAAACAAAGAAAGTACAACCGTGCAGAGAAAAACATTCTTCAATACTGGAAATTTATTTATTTACATCAGCATATGAAAGAATTATTTGAAGCGACAGTCAGGAAGCAACTTACTAACAACAACACCGAAATTGAGTTGGTAGAATTGGATTGTATTGTTCAGGTATCAGGTTTGAGAGGATATGATGTAGAAGAGAAAATTTTGATTAGAATCAAAGAAATAAATCTTGATCAACTGAAGCTTCTTGTAAGGGCTTACAAAACAAGCCCGCTAGGGGAATTACCACATTGTCTTGTTACGATGGATGAAGCTGTTAAGTGAGCATTTCGTCTGTTACAGGTGGTTCATAAATCAATTCTTCAATGCTGATTGCTTTGTGCCCTTTATATGTTCCCTGGAATCCAGTAAATTTTTCTTTTCCGTTTACTTCAATTGAAATTGGTTTCTTAGTTTCATGTTCCAGATATAGCAAATCATCCTTTTGTAAATTCAAGAAATCACGCACAGAAATGTTCATTTCAGCAAGTTTAGCTACTAATTCTACGTCCACATTTTGCAAATTTTGTTTGAAACGGTTGCTCCATGTATTATCTTTTTCGTCCTGTTCACTCTGGAATCCTGCGTTAAGTCTTGTCCTAATGGGTTCTATCATTGAGTAAGGAACACATATAGTTATAGCCATTGGTGATCTGCCGATTTCAACATCAAAAGTAACTACAATTACTATTTCACTATGTGGTACAATAGAAACGAACTGTGGATTTACTTCGGTACGCGAATAATTAATTTGAACTGGAAAAACTGGTCGCCATGATGTTTGTAAATCTTCAAGCCCGCTTATTATTACTCGCTTGATCATTCTGGATTCAATTTCAGTAAAGTCACGTCCCTCAGTTTTCGCTTCTATTTCAACACCGCCCCCAAAAAACATCTCTATCAGGGAGAAAACAAGCCTTGTTTCAAAGACTATCATCGAATATCCTCTAAGTGGAGTCATTCTAAATAGATTCATTGATGTAGGCACATCGAGTGTTTTAATGAACTCACCGAATTTAATCAATTCCGTAGAGCGAACATTAATGTCAACTACTCTGCGCAAGGTATTTGATAAAGTTAATCGAAAGAGGCGAACGAATCTATCATGGATTATTTCGAGGGTTGGCATTCTTCCTCGAATAATTCGGTCTTGAGCAGTCAGGTCAAAGGATATAACTTCTTCTGGATCATACTCCTCATCATCACCCTCTCCGATTACTTCATCTGTTTCTACCCCTTTTAACAAAGCATCAACTTCGTCTTGAGACATTACGGAGCTCATATTTGCCTTATAGTGATATTTAAAAAATGTTTAAATTAATATTAAAAAGTTGTGCATTTAATTAGCATGCAATTAGTGTTCTTTAGGGCAATATCATCGTCTCACATTTAATCCTATTATCAAATTCGTTCATTAATATTCTTATATTTTCTCTTGTTAGGACCTGTAAATAACTGACGTGGACGTGCAATTTTCTGCGTTTTGTCTTCATGCATTTCCTTCCATTGGGCAATCCAACCAGGTACCCTACCCAGTGCAAACATAACAGTAAACATGTTAAGAGGAATTCCAATTGCGCGATAGATGATTCCGGTATAAAAATCTAAAGTTGGATATAGTTTTTTCTCAATAAAATATTCATCTTCAAGTGTCGCATTTTCCAGGTCAAGCGCAATCTGTAACAGCGGATCTTTTACTTCCAATTTATTAAGCAATTTGTGACAAACTTTTTTTATTATTCTAGCACGAGGGTCAAAATTTTTATAAACTCGGTGTCCAAAACCCATCAAACGAAATTTGTTTTTCTTATTTTTTGCTAACTCGATGTATTTTGAAATATTAGATCCGTCTTCATAGATTTGCTGAAGCATTTGCACAGCCTGTTGATTAGCTCCACCATGAAGAGGACCCCATAAAGCTAAAATTCCAGATGCAACTGATGCATAAACATTTGCCATGCTGCTCCCTACAACCCTTACGGTGGAAGAACTGCAGTTTTGTTCGTGGTCAGCATGCAAAATTAGCATTAATTCAAGTGAACTTATGATTTCAGGATCTATTTCGTATGGTTCAGCAGGGACTGAAAACATCATATTAAGAAAATTAGCACAATAAGTAAGGTCGTCTTTTGGATAGACAAATGGTTGGCCTACGCTTTTTTTGAAGGAAAATGCTGCGATTGTACTTATTTTCGCAATTATTCTGGCGGAATTTATCTCAATATTTTCTATTGATGCTTTGCCAGATGCTTCAGTGTAATATGCGGAAAGAGAAGACACCATTGATGATAAAATTACCATAGGATGTGCAGCTCTGGAAAATCCTTCGAAGAAAAGCTTCATATCTTCATGGATCATTGCATGTTTACTGATGCGATTTACATATTCCTCAAGTTGATACTTTGTCGGAAGTTCTCCATGTATTAGCAGATAAGCAACTTCTATGAATGTAGAATGCAAAGCCAGTTCTTCAATTGGATAACCACGATAATGCAATATTCCCTTTTCACCGTTCAGGTAAGTTATAGAACTTTCGCATGGGCCTGTATTGACATATCCTGGGTCCAATGCAATATGACCTGTTTTTGCGCGTAAATTTGAGATATCTATTGCTTTTTCATTTTCTGATCCGGTTAAAACCGGAAGTTCTATATACTGGCCGTCAGGAAGATGAAGTTTAGCTGGATTTGACATGGTAAGAGTTAATTATGGAAAAGTAATGAATATCATATAAATTAGTTCCATTTATCTAGTTGAACCAGAATTGCTTTTTGAGCATGTAACCTGTTTTCTGCCTGATCAAAAACAACTGACTGGGGCCCTTCAATGACTTCATTGGTAATCTCTTTGTCTCTTTCTGCTGGCAGACAATGAAATACCAGTGCATCATTTCCTGTGTATTCTAACAGTCTTGAGTTTACTTGAAAATCTTTTAAAGCTTTTTCCCTTTCAGCTATTTTATTTTTTTCACCCATACTTGCCCAAACATCTGTATATATAATCTCTGCATCTTTTAATGCTTTTTTAGCTGAGTGGGTAACTTGAATAGTTGAAATTCCTATTTCTCTGATTTTAGAAACAAGTTTCATATCAGGCTCGGTCTCAGGTGCGGTAGCTATTCGAAGATCCATGGGAAGTCTGGCTGCCATGTTTAACCATGAATTAGTAACGTTGTTGCTGTCGCCGACAAATGCTATTCGAACATTGTCAATACGTCCTAATTTTTCTTTAATGGTAAACATGTCAGACATTACCTGGCATGGATGATTGAAATCAGTCAACATGTTTATTACGGGTACTGTAGAGTGTTTTGCCAAGTCTAAAACCATCTGATGTGAAAAAGTGCGAATCAGAATTCCATCTACATAGCGGGACATTACTCTTGCTACATCACTAACAGACTCCCTTTCACCAATCTTAAAATCCTGTTCTGATAAATTAACAGCAGATCCTCCTAGTTGAATTATTCCGACTTCAAATGACAAGCGAGTCCGAAGAGAAGGTTTGTGAAAAAACATTCCGTAAGTTTTTCCTCTAAGTAACTGAGGACAACCAAATTGTTTTGTTTGTTTCTTTAATTCGCCTGCATAATCAAGATTCTTACGAATTTCCTCTTCGGTCCAGTCCAAAATTGAAATAAAATCACGCTTCATATGTCTTTTTTAAAAAGTCGAATTATAATTTTGTTGCTTACTTATTACAAAATCGCTAACATATAATGTAGCACTACATGAGAATTTAGTTAAGAAGAATCATGCATGAAATGAATGTTCTGGTTACTGTTGCAGTAATTGCAGGACTGTATATCTCCCTCTTCTTTGTTATCGAGAAGGTATTTTTGAATGAAGAAGAATAAGTCTCATACCTCCCTTTGAGATTAATTTTTCCAGTATTTTTTGTGTTACTCTGGATTTCAGGGTGCACTTTATTTACTGAGACCAAAAATATTTACCCCCCCTCTATTTTAGAGTTACCGAAATCTGGTAATTACATTGGATATATCAATGTTTCTGGAAGGATACTTTTTAAGCATCCTGAAGGTAAGCACAATGGAGAATTTTTTATGCAGATTTCCAGCAGTTCAAAAATGAAGATGAGGATATTTGCTCCCATTATCGGTTCATTGATTTATGAATTAAGAGCGAGTCCTGAAAAATTTTTGATACTTAATTATCAGGACAAAAATTATGCATTGAAAGAAAATAGTTGGGAAGTACGTAAAAACTGGTTGGGAATGGATTTGTTAGTTGAAGAACTAAGATGGTTAATTATAGGGCATCTTCCTCAAAAAATACAATCTTGGAAAAGAAAAATACTTCCAACAGGAGAATGGCAACTTACCCAAAACAATACTGAAATTCATATTAATTTTAATTCAAATGGTTACATTGAATCAATGAACAAATCTATTGAAGGATTACTGGAATACAAAGCCAAAATTCAGCAATATAAAAAAGCCAATAAAAGTTTTTTTCCAAAAATAATTCGAATAGAAGATTATAGCGGTAACAATTTATGGATGATGTATATAGAGGAAATGAATCCTGTGACAGACAGTATTAATACAATTGAATTTGATCCTCCAGCTGGTCTGGAACAACTTCATTAAGTTTTTATATTTTTTTGGTTTTTAATAAAATTTAGCATTCTAAGTTAAAATGATAATTAAAATAATTATTTTAAAAATTATAAATAGTAATTTATATATATAAAACAGATGGATAGATTTATTAATTGTTCCGTTGACATTGAATATTCAATCAAAATATCTACTAGTTTTTTAGCTAATAAAAAAGTAAAATGACCACTGTTTTTCTGATAGTACCTTCAAGATGCAACTATAAAGAAAGGATGAATATGCGTTTAGTAATAATTGGTGGAGGAAACATGGGTGGAGCCATTCTACTCTCTTTTTTAAAATCAGCATCTGTTTCACTTGAAGATATTTTGCTGATTGAATCAGATGTAGAGAAGCGTAAAAAAATTGTCAGTGCTACTGGTTGCGCTACTAAAGCTGAGATTGACGAAGAAGTTCGAAGTTACGATATGATTTTGTTGGCAGTTAAGCCTCAAAGTTCTACTGCAGTTATGGAATTGATTGCGCAGTGGCTACTACCAGAGCATCTTATAGTATCTGTAATGGCTGGGATTTCACTGGAAACGATGCGCAGGGCACTAGGAGAATCTAGGTTGGTGCGAGTTATGCCTAATATTCCTACTTTAATTGGAGAGGGAATGAGTGTGTTTTTTGCATCTAAAGAGGTTGGAAATGAAGGTCGTGAGTCAGTAAAATTTCTTTTTAACTCCTGTGGTTCTTGTTTGGAGGTAAAAAATGAGGATGCAATTGATGCAGCAACTGCAATTTCAGGAAGCGGTCCGGGATATTTATTTTACTTTGCCGAACAGATGCTTTTGTCTGCAAATGCATTGGGTTTTGATGAAGAAGAAGCTAATGCACTAGTACAAAAAACTTTCCGTGGAGCTACATTGCTTTGGGAGTCACAGAAAGTATCACCGGGAAAATTAAGGCAGCAGGTTTCTTCTCCAGGTGGTACTACTTTAGCTGCAATTAATCATTTTCAATCAAAGAATGTTGGAGAGTCGATTCAAGCCGGAATACGTCAGGCATATCGACGTGCAAAGGAGCTGTCGTCATAATTTAAACACAGCTCTGATATTTGTTAATGTCCTGATTATTATAGCATGTGATAGTAACTAGCGCAGTTTCCAAAAAATTCAACAGAAATAATTTTTAAGAAAATTTTAAATCTTACGAACCAATTTAACGAAAAAATTTATTTATGGCCTGTCTGATAATTATTGGAACCCAATGGGGTGATGAGGGTAAAGGAAAAGTTGTGGATTTGCTCACAGAAAGGGCTGATGCGGTAGTAAGATTCCAGGGTGGAAACAATGCGGGTCATACGGTAATGTTTGGAAAAAAAACTTTCGTTTTGCACATGCTACCATCGGGAATCCTTCGAGAGACTATTTCAATCCTTGGAAATGGTGTTGTGATCGATTTGTCTGAATTAGTTAAGGAAATAAATGAGTTGGAAAAAATGGGAATTGATGTGGCGAAACATCTTCTCATCAGTGACAGGGCACATCTTGTGATGCCTTGGCATAAAACTATTGACCAGTTGCGTGAACAAAAAAAAGGAAAATCTAAAATCGGAACTACCGGTCGTGGAATAGGTCCCACTTATGAGGATAAGGCTGGAAGAGCGGGATTTAGAGTTGGAGATTTGCTGGAAGAGCAAAAATTCAGTTCACATTTGAGTGAAATGTCTATAGAAAAAAACAATTTTCTTACAAAAAACTTTGATACGCATGAAAATTTTATTTTTGCGGAAGATATATTTTTAGAATATACGGATTATATAAAAAAAATAAAGCCTTGTATAGCTGACACACCCCTTATAATCAATCAAATGATTAAAAACGGTAAAAATATTTTATTTGAGGGTGCACAAGGAACTTTTTTAGACGTGGATCATGGAACTTACCCATTTGTAACATCATCTAACACTTTGTCCGCGAATGCCTGTGTTGGGTCCGGAATTGGTCCCACTTGTATAACAGGTGTACTTGGAATTGTTAAAGCATATACAACCCGAGTTGGAAACGGACCTTTTCCTACTGAACTATTAGATGGGGATGGAAAAATACTTCAGACTGAGGGTAATGAATTTGGAGCAACAACCGGTCGCTCTCGCAGATGTGGCTGGTTTGATGCATTACTTGTAAGACAGGCAGTGGAACTGAATGGAATTACTAGCATTGCTTTAACAAAACTTGATGTTTTGGATAATTTTCAAACATTGAAAATAGCGATATCATATATACTACCTAATGGAAAAGAGAGTAATTATCTCCCCAGATCATTGGAAAATGTAACACCTGTTTATTACGAAATGCCAGGATGGAAATGTAGAACTGCTGGGTTAGTCAAGTATGATCAGTTGCCTGATAAAATGTTGAACTATATAGATAAAATATCCGAGTTAGTAGGAGCAAAAGTCTCAATCATTTCCACAGGACCTAAACGTGAAGAAACAATAGTTTTAAATCCTGATCAATTTTGGGTCTGAACAAACAAATTAATAAGTTGTAAGAGGATGATTAGAAAAATAATTTTAATCTGTCTGGTTGCATTTTTTGCTTATTATGCTGGAGCAAATGGACTGACAGTGTCTAAAGTAATGGATTGGTTTTATGAACGTGAAATTACTCAAACTGTTGAAGATGTGTATAACAAAACCATTGAAATAGCAGAACAGAAAAAGGTTGCTGAAAAAACTAGTGATGTAATAGATTCATTCTAAAAAAAAATACTAAAAAATAAATTTCTGACTATCTGATATTTTCAATAAACCTCTCCATGTGTGCAGAACGGGATCCTTTAACAAGGACCACATCTCCGGGTTTCTGTTCATTTCTAAAGTCTTTTAAAAGATCTTCTATTTCAGTGAATTGTTTTGCTGATTTCAAGATTCCCCCTCCCTTTTTCCAGCCTCCAATATAAGATTCAATTTCTTTACCTCCAAGACCTAACAAAATCTCAACACCATTTTTGACCATGTTAATTCCTACCTGCTGATGCAACTGATGACTTTTTTGACCTAATTCGGCCATTTTGCCACAAACAACTATTTTACGATTATTGGGATATAGATTTTTCATGTTTTCCAAAACACTTTGAAATGATGAAGGATTAGCATTGTAGGTATCATCAATCAATATCCATTCTTTCATGTATAAAGGATGGAACCTGCCTTTGAGGTTTAGCTCAAGGTTTGTTGTTGCCTTCTGAAGTTGCACGACTGGTAAACCCTGAGAACGTAAAAGTATTAAGGAATAAACAAGGTTTTGAAGTAGTAGAGGATTAGTGATTACAGTTTCAAAATCTGTTTCAAACAAATTGAATTTAATCCTGTCTTCTATTGATGAGAATGCAATCTGGCCTGTTTTTATCAGTTCGACTCCGGCCTTATCTGCTTCTTTTTCCACAATGTCCAAGTGAAGTATTGATTCTGGAATTACAACTTTTGATCCCTGGGACATTCCAGAAAATAATCCTGATTTTTCCTTGGCAACACCTAAAGTGTCAATCAGAAATTCAAGATGACTTTCTCCAATATTAGTAATCACTCCTCCTGTTGGCCGAGTAATTTTGGCAAGTTCAGCAATTTCACCAAAATTGTTAGATCCTATTTCGATTACCCACCATTTTGCTTCCAATGGGGCATCAAGTAAAGTTAAAGGTACTCCTATGTAATTGTTGTAGTTGCCTGGAGTTGCATATGTATTTGAATCAAAAAAGCTGCATAAACCGGAAATAATTTCCTTGGTGGATGTTTTCCCATTACTGCCGGTAACTGCGATGACATTCCCTCCAAATTTTTTTCGAGAGTCAGAAGCCCATTGTCTTAATGCTAGGTTTGGATCCGGAACTAAAATTTTTGGAAATTCTGTTGTCTTTAGTTTATCTGGAATTTGTTCTTGATTTGCTACAACAGCACATGCTCCTTTTTCAAGTGCTTGAGAAATGTACTGATGTCCGTCAGTTATTTCACCTTTTATGCAGAAAAATAAATCTCCATCCTTTATTGTACGTGAGTCAATGCTGAAATTATTGAAACATGAATCTGAATCAACGTATTTAAGTTTGGCATTAATAATTTGCCTCATTTCTTCAAAAGTATATAATTTGGTCATAGTTTTTTTAGAAATTAATCAACATTGAAAAATTATGGACATAGAAAAACAGTTTGAAGAAGCATTTTCACGTATTACACTTCCTGACGGTCAAAAATTACCCATATCCGAGCCGGAAATAGTGCATGGATGCATAATTAATAATGATTTTGCAAAAATCACGCTTATCTTGCCTGAAGACTCACCTTTAAGGGGATCTCTCCCTGCACAGGTGGAAGCAGAAATAAAAAAAATTCAGCAGATTGAGAGAGTTGCCATAGAAGTATTAACTGATCCACCAGAGGAAAATGATCCTCCGAAACCTTCTCCTGATCAAGCGGCACCTCAGCAGCCAAAACGTACAGCATACCTTCAAAATTATGAAGCTGTAATTGCTGTTGCAAGTGGAAAGGGAGGAGTAGGAAAATCAACTGTATCTGTGAATTTGGCACTAGCACTCTCACAAAAAGGCTATAAAGTTAGTATCTTCGATGCTGATATATATGGTCCAAGTCTGCCAATTATGACTGGAAGACGCGGAGAAAAGCCTTCATTATCAGGTGAGAAATTGATGCCTATTGAATCATTTGGAATGCATACCCTTTCCATTGGAAACCTAGTAGATGAAAATAATCCAGTTGTTTGGAGGGGGCCAATGGTGCATCAGGCAATTGAACAGTTGTTTAGGGATACAAAATGGCCGGGAGGTGATTTCATGATAATAGACCTCCCTCCTGGAACAGGAGATGTTCAGCTCTCTTTATCTCAGCTTTGTGAAATTACTGGTGCCGTTATTGTTTCAACTCCACAGGATGTAGCTTTAATTGATGCGATTAAGGCCGCTCAAATGTTTAAAAAAGTTGAAATTGAAGTCTTAGGAATTGTTGAAAATATGAGTTTTTTTGCTTGTCCTAAATGTGGAGAAGAAACTCCAATATTCAGCCGTCATGGAGCGGAAAATACATGTAGCCAGATGGAGACACAATTTCTTGGAGCAATTCCAATTGAAATTGATGTTCGCAAAGGTGGTGATGAAGGTAAGCCGTTAATGGCCGGGAATCATGATTCGCCTGCTACTATCGCATTTGACAATATAGCTGATAATCTCGTGCGAGTCCTTGAAGAGGATTGAATATATTTGTGAAGTATAGTCATTACAATTGACATTTATTGCTTTTTTGATACTCTTGAATATCCTCCGTAGCGGGTCGGTAGCTCAGTTGGTAGAGCATCTGACTTTTAATCAGGTGGTCGCGAGTTCGAGCCTCGCCCGACCCACCAGCAATAACAAGGTCTTGCTGGATTACCGCTTCTTCTAAAATCCATTTGTCTTCTTTTATGTCTGCATTATCGACTTAATTTTTGACCACATTATTTATCCAAACTCTTTCCATCATGAGCGTAGTTAATTATATCGCCACAAAAAAAATATGTGAGCGAATGTCAAAAATCTATAGTGAAAACAAATTACTCTAAATTTAATGTTTAACTTCCATTAATACAGATGCGAGATTTTTTAACAATTAAAGGTTTATCAAAAAATTATGCAAATGGATTTGAAGCTTTAAAAACTATAAATTTAAGTGTAAAAGATACTGAAATATTGGCACTCTTAGGCCCAAATGGAGCTGGTAAAACCACGCTAATCTCAACCATATGTGGTATTTCAAAGTTCAATTGCGGAAAGATCACTTTGGCAGGGCATGATATCGTATTAAATTATCGTGCAGCACGAAAAATGATTGGTATGGTACCGCAAGAGCTATCACTAGAATCCTTTGAGACTGTGATGAACACTTTACGCTTTTCTCGTGGTCTTTTTGGCAAATCTCCGAATGACTCTTATCTCGAAGACCTTTTAGATCAACTTTCTCTTCTCGATAAGCGGAATTCACAAATTATTGAATTATCTGGCGGAATGAAACGCCGAGTATCAATTGCTAAGGCATTGAGTCATGAACCACAGTTATTATTTTTGGATGAACCTACCGCAGGAGTAGACGTAGAATTACGTAAAGACATGTGGTTATTAGTTCGCCGTCTTAGGAACAAAGGGGTTACAGTTATTTTAACCACCCATTATATAGAAGAGGCAGAAGCAATCGCTGATCGTGTTGGAATAATAGACAAAGGAAAATTACTATTAGTTGAAGAAAAAGGATCACTCATGCAGCGACTGGGACAAAAACAATTGACAATTGAATTGCAGGCTCCACTCAAACACCTTCCTTCAAAACTTTTTGACTACGATATTGTATTAGGAGCTGATCGGCAGTCTTTAATCTATACTTACAATATGCGCAGTGGGCACTCGGGAATTAACAATATTTTGTCTAATTTAACTCAAAGTGGAATCATTTTTAAAGATTTGCAAACAAAACAATCTTCTCTAGAGGATATATTTATGAGTTTGGTCAACGAGAGAGTGGTATGAATTACTATGGAATAAAAGCAATTTATAACTTTGAAATGACACGGTTTTTCAGGACACTTTTTCAAAGTTTTGTCTCTCCAGTTATATCAACCTCGTTGTATTTTGTGGTTTTCGGGGCAGCTATTGGAAGTCGTATCCAAGAAATAGATAATGTGAGCTACGGAGCCTTTATAGTACCAGGTCTAATTATGCTCACTGTTATCACACAATCTATTTCAAACAGCTCTTTTGGTATTTTTTTTCCAAAATTTGTAGGAACCATTTACGAATTACTCTCTGCACCAGTTAGTTTTTTTGAAATTGTTCTGGGCTATGTGGGCGCAGCTGCAACTAAATCATTTTTTATTGGACTAGTCATCCTAGGCACATCTATGCTTTTTGTGGATTTTAAGATACTATACCCGGGTATGATGATTTTTTTTTTGATCTTGACTTGCGTTAGTTTTGCCTTATTGGGCTTTATACTAGGTATTTGGGCTAAAAACTTTGAACAATTACAATTGGTACCGTTGCTTATTGTAACGCCTATGGTTTTTTTGGGAGGATCATTTTATTCAATTTCAATGTTGTCATCTTTCTGGCAAACAATATCACTTTTTAATCCAGTCGTATATCTTATTTCTGGCTTTCGGTGGTGTTTTTTTGGTGTTGCAGATGTTTCGATTGTTACAAGTCTAGGGGCAGTCTCTGGTTTTATGATATTGTGTTTGGCTATTATCGCATGGATATTTAAGAGCGGATGGCAATTACGAACATAAAATAAAGCTATTGCAAGGGATTGGGGACAGAGAAAATCTGACTTTTAATCAGGTGGCCGGTAGTTCGAGCCTGCCCTAACCCACTAGCATTTGTGATATCTTGCTGGGTTTCCGCTTTTTCAAAAATAAAGTTGTCTTCATTTTGTATGCATCCAAGTGCTTTGTCATCAATTGTCTGCATCTATTCTGGAGCTAAGTCACTGATATTACAATGTTGCAGAGGACGTTAAATCAGGTGGTCGCTATTTCCAACCTTGCCAGACCCACCAGATTTACCAAGGTATTAGAAGATATAATAAAGTAGATGTTTATGCCTTGGTGTCCATTTGTGACTGAAAAATTAGATTTTTTTAACTGTTACCAATATTGAAGTGCGTCATCGTATAGATTCTTTAAATCTTTCTCACTGACAGCACATGGTGACATACTCAGAGGGCGTTGTTGGGCAATGCCCCCCTCAGCAAGAGCAGGAATATCTTCTTCACTATAACCAAGATCTCCAAGACCATTGGGGAGACCTGTTTTCTTCATCAAATCAATGAAACAGTCAGCAAGAATTATCCCTGCATCTTCTAATTTTGATTCTCTGGTATCATTCCCCATCGCTTGGGCAGCTTCGAGATGACGTTCTGGATTGGTTGGTCCTGTGAAACGGAATGCAGCGGGTGCATTCAAAACAACAGAAATACCATGAGGGGCCATTGGTGGAAGATTTTCATAACCAGATGCAGTATATTCATGCTTTAATGTTGCAACAGAATAGCTCATGGCATGAGGGATATGAACACCCGCTGAATTGAAAGCAAGTCCAGCGAGGGTAGCTGCGAACATCAACTGATAACGAGCTTCCTCATCCTGTTCGTCCTGAACTGCACGCAAAAGATATTTACCACCAATACGAATAGCCGCCAGAGCTCCGATGTCGTTATATGGCGTAGCCCCTTGATAACCCATTCGAAGAGAAGGGTTCAGTGGACGATCACTACTTGTGTAGGGTCTCGCAACGTATGATTCCACAGCATGTGTGAGTACATCAAATCCAGTTGAAGCAATAACACCTGGTGGAAGAGTTAGAGTCGTTTCTGGATCCACTATGGCGTGAGACGGTTTTAGATGCGGAGAAGAGATTCCGGATTTAAGCCCCACCTCCTCAATATCAAGTACCACAATGCCTGTGGTTTCAGCACCTGTACCTGATGTGGTAGGGCATGCAATATGTGGCAATAAGGGGCCAGGAATATTCTTGGCAAGACCAATAGGAGCATTGACATAGTCTAGGATTTCTCCTCCATGACAACTGAGAAGGTTCGCTGCTTTTGCTGTATCCATCACTGAACCTCCTCCAATGGAAACAATACCATCATATTCACCCTGTTTCACAAAATCTGCCGCGGCCATACAACTTGAAGTATTGGGTTCACAAACAACGGCATCATAGATATCGACTTCCAATCCGGATGATTTAAATGATTCCAGAATATGAATTATGGGCTTACTGGCTTCAATATTGGAATCTAGGAATAGAGCAATCCGTTTCATCTCCAATGATTTGGCATCAAGCCATAATTCTCTCAGTGCACCAACTCCAAATTTTAGGTCCTGAGTTTTGATAGTAAAAATAGTTTCCTTGCCTTCTTTCTGATTTGCGAAATTATACATATGCTTTCTACGTAGATTTAAAGAGAGTACAGAGGAATTTTATTATTATACCATTACAGATATTGCAAAATCCTGAAAAATAAGAAATAAAACGACCGGTTTTGATTGTTCTGGACGGCCGTGCTATGAATGGGGAATATTCAGTCTCTTATGTCCATAATGTTGGGCATTTCTTTGATATCATTATGAAACATTTCTCCCATTTCTCCCAAGGTTTTAATGATTGCCTCAGGGTTGTTCGCTTTCCACCAGCAGTACATTACCATATTGTTTTCTCCTGCGTTCCAGTTCATTTGAAATGATGCTCTCTCATTTTTCATCTGAGAACGGACGGTATTCTCATCCATTTCCTCGCTCATTGCAAAATACTGCTGTCGGATTTCTTCTGATTTAAAGGTGTGGGTAACCATATAGTCTTTCATCTCATCTCTCCATTCAATTAATTAAAATAAAACATGACCTGTATGTTTGGGAAATTAACGAACTATCAGAAAAACATTTTTTTTAATTAATAAAAAAACATTTTCTGAATATCCCAACGAGATTGTATTATCAATTCCTTTTTTTGTGTGCATGTTAAACATTAAGTTATATTTATCAAGGCTTTTCTTTAATATGATGAGAAGTTCCTTTATAAGATTTATAAAGCAGATTTAATGATGATGTAAACTCCATGCACCACTGATTTAATAATAAAAAGATGATAGTGTATGACTATTATGAATTAGTGTGATCGAAAATCAACTGTCAGTGCAGAGCGTTATCCACACCTTTCTAGCTAAGAAAAAATCGAGACTGTAGATTCAATTTCCAAAGGATTGTATGGATAATTTGTGTACAAATGGGATGCTTCTATCGCAGAGAAATTCATAACAGAATTAAAATTATATTTGTAAAAATTAATAGTAATTTTTTCTTGTTCCCAAGCTTACTCGTAAGATAGTCAGCTCGAAATGTCCTGAGAGGAATGTGGGGGGGCAACATAAACTCTACACCACTCTTGAAGATTTACTGGGTTAATAAATTCAGGACTTATTTGACGAATTAGAAGATATCTGAGTTGATTTAGCTCTTTGATTGACACGGCCAGCAAATATCGCAATAAGGGTGCAAAAAACAACGATTAGCAACAAGGCTCTGTCTAAGCCTAAAAACTCAGCAACTGTCCCTATCATTGGGGGACCGATAAGAAAACCAAAATAACCTAGTGTCGCTACACCGGCAATCCCTATTCCCGGATTCAACCCGGGAATTCTACTCGCGCTACTGAATAGTACAGGGACGGAGTTGGCAAGTCCGAACCCGAGACAGGCGAATCCGAACATTGCTCCTTCGAGACTGTCTGAAAATAGTCCTATCAATAGGCCCACGGCTCCTAGTCCGCATGAATAATGTAGCATGCGTTTCGGTCCCCAGTGATCTACCAACCTGTCCCCGATGAAACGTCCCACCGTCATCGTCAGTGCGAAAACAGTGAATACCGCAGCCGACTGACTGGGGGACGCTTCAAGTATGTTTCGGGCATAAATCGAGCTCCAGTCCATAGCTGCTCCCTCGGCGATCATCGACACCATTGCCAATAGACCGAGTACCAACACAGGTCCTCGAGGAAATGAAACCAGAGGAGCTTTTTTCGCAGAAGGTTTCTCCTTCGAAATCAACCATCGGCCGCAGGCGATTATAAGGAGAAGTAAAATTATCGCGATCATTCCAGCATGTTCCAGAGGAGTCCATTCCAATCTGAGCAAAAGGCTGGTCAAACTACCTCCTAAAAGCGTGCCTAGGCTAAATACCGCGTGAAAAGATGACATAATCGGTCTTTGATAGATATTTTCAATTCGGGCTGCCTGGGTATTCATCGCAATGTCCATCATTCCCGTTGAACCACCAAAAACCAGTAAAATTGGAGCTAATAAAATAAAACTTGGCGCTAAAAGTATTAGTGGAAGACATAATTGCATTAGGATTCCACCTACTAAAATCAATCTTTTACTGCTATAACGCTGGATCAAATTCCCCGTAAGAAGCATCATGCTGACTGCTCCGATGGCCGGAAACAGAAGAGCGAATCCAGTTAGTGCATCGCCAATTTCTAGCTTCCGTTGAATCCAAGGAAAATGAGGGAGGATGGTTGCGAGACTGAATCCGTTGGAAAGAAAAATTAGTTTCACTGCCTTGTCATAAACAGGTAATCTACCTTTTTGTGTTTCAATCATCCTCATATCACTTCCTAACTTTAAGTTTTCCACACTCATTTATAAAAGTCAGGAAACCTCTTTGTAAAATCAGTTCATTGTTGTAAAACAGACCCATTGATGCTATATATTTTTTATTATAATCACCTTAATTGAACATGTAAAATTGCGTCAAGGAGTAAA
>CACERX010000017.1 GCA_902562015.1 uncultured SAR324 cluster bacterium | reverse complement strand
GAGGGTTACTTTCGACTGTGGGTAGTTTTGGGTATTATACAGCCTATGCTGTAATTATTTATCGAACAGTGTATGGAGAACTATCCCTGGGTGATCTGACATTTCTTTCAGGTTCTTTTTTTACGTTTAAGGTCTTTGATGGAAGCAATACTAATTCGTTTTTCAAGTATTGCGGATAGTGCACTTTATCTGCGTGATCTTTTTGATTTCCTGCAGATGAAACCGAATATCCATTCAATTGTTAATTCACTTCCATTTCCAGGTAAAATTTTAAAAGGATTTACCTTTGATAACGTTGGTTTTCGTTATCCAAATTCAAATCAATGGGTCCTGCGCAATATTTCTTTTACATTAATGCCAGGAGAAAAAGTTGCGCTAGTTGGCGAAAATGGTGCAGGAAAAACCACACTTGTCAAGCTTCTGTCAAGATTATATGATCCAACAGAGGGAAGAATTTTACTAGAAGGAAGAGACTTACGCGATGATCTTGAGGGCTTACGTGATGCGATTGGAGTAATTTTTCAAGATTATGTGAAATACCATCTCACAGCATCAGAAAATATTGCCGTGGGACGTATATCTGAATTGAAAAACGAAGAAAGAATCAAAGAATCTGCAAGTCGAAGTCTCGCTGATAGTGTAATTGAAAGACTCTCTGACGGTTATCAACAGAGAATAGGACGCTGGTTCAAGCGGGGTACAAATTTATCAGGAGGAGAATGGCAAAAAATAGCAATAGCCCGCGCTTATATGCGTGATGCTCAAATGCTGATTTTGGATGAGCCTACGGCTTCTTTGGACGCACGTGCTGAACATGAAGTATTCAAACGTTTTGTTGAATTGACTATTGATAAATGTGCTGTACTTATATCTCATCGTTTTTCTACAGTGAGAATGGCAGACAGAATTGTTGTATTGCATCAAGGCAGGTTACTTGAGCACGGATCTCATGAGGAGTTGTTGGCTTCAGGAGGTCAATATGCGGATTTGTTTCAAATGCAAGCAGCAGGTTATTTGTAAATAAGTTTATTTTAAGTTAGTTTACCGCTTAAAGAATATATAAAAAATATGATATTTTTTTTTAAATATGTATAAATCACAACAATCAATTTGTAAAGTTGATGTAGCAGTTATTGGTGCTGGTTCTGCAGGACTTCCAGCTTATCGTGCGGCACGAATGCACACAGAAAAAGTCGTTCTTATAGAAGGTGGAGTATATGGAACTACATGTGCCCGAGTTGGATGTATGCCCAGTAAACTGTTAATAGCAGCTGCAGAGGCAGCCCATTCAATAGAAACTGCTTCAAAATTTGGAGTATATTCATCAAAACCAACAATCAATGGTCATGATGTAATGAAACGTGTACGTAGTGAACGTGACAGATTTGTCGGGTTTGTACTGGAAAGTGTAGAGAATATTGATCAAAATCACCATTTTAGGGGACACGCTCAATTTATTGATAATCATACAATACAAGTTGAAGACAAAATTATTGAAGCAAAGTCAGTTGTTATTTCTACTGGATCTTCTCCAAAATTAATGTCCATGTTTAATGGGCTTGGTGATCGTTTAGTAGTTAACGATGATATATTTGACTGGGATACACTTCCTGAATCAGTGGCTGTATTTGGACCTGGAGTGATAGGACTTGAACTTGGGCAAGCACTGCATCGTCTAGGGGTTCGTATTCGAATATTTGGCCTATCCGGGTCCTTAAAACCTTTAAGTGATATGGGTATCAAAAGTTATGCTGAAAATTTATTTAAAGATGAATTTCCACTCGATACTAAAGCTAATATTCTGGGTTTGGAGATTGAAAATGAACAAGTTAAAATAAGTTTTGTAGATCCTAAAAATGGTGAAGAAAAGGAAGAACTATTTGATTTTTTACTGGCTGCAACTGGTAGATCACCAAATGTTAATGATTTGGGATTGGAAAATACAAAACTTGAATTAGATTCCCTCGGTGTACCTCTTTATAATTCATCCACGATGCAATGTGGAAATTCATCCATTTTCATTGCAGGTGATGTGAACAATGATCTTCCTATACTTCATGAAGCAGCAGATGAAGGAAAAATAGCAGGAGATAATGCAGCCAGATTCCCAGATATAAAATCTGGATTGAGAAGATCACCAGTTACAGTAGTTTTTTGTGATCCCCAAATAGCAATTGTTGGTGAATCATGGAGCGAACTGGAAGGGAATGAGAATGTCGTTACAGGAAAAGTATCTTTCGAAGGTCAGGGAAGAAGCAGAATAATGCTGAAAAACAAGGGATTAATGCACGTGTATGCTGATCAAAACTCCGGACTATTTCTGGGTAGTGAATTTATTGGACCACATGCCGAACATCTTGCACACTTGATGTCGTGGGCGCACCAGCAGAATATGACTATTCAGCAGATGTTGGAGATGCCATTCTATCATCCAGTAATTGAGGAAGGCTTACGTACTGCTCTGAGGGATGCTGAATCTAAGTTGGGATAGTTATTAAAGAGTAAATAATTTTAATCCCGAGTCATAGTCATAAAAATTTACAATTCATCTTTACTTTAAATTTTTAAATGTGAATAGATTAATTTTCTTAATTGTCAAAAGATTTAAACACAATGATTTATCAAATAATATCTTTTGTCTGATTGAGTAATTATATTCTTAATGAATTTTATAAATCTTTTTCACATATTAGATAAAAACTAAGTTTTTCTAATGAATCTTAGTCTGAAATTTGACAAAGGAACACTCCTGGTTTTTGGCGCTGAAAAGCATCAGCTACAATTTTTGAATGAGCTTAGTTGGGATGAACGTACTAATTCTTTCCGTGCACCTGCTGCTGAATATCGTAATATTGTAACCGATCTTCGGAAAAATAAAATTGCCTATAATGACAATGCCCGAAAATTTTCTGCTTTAACATTTCCTCTTAAAAAAATAATAACTCCACGTTCATTCCAAACTGAAGCTGCAGATGCATGGATATCAGAAAAACGTGGAGTTGTTGCACTACCTACTGGATCTGGCAAAACAATTCTTGCAGTCATGCTTATTGCCAGAATTGGACGTCCCACTTTGGTACATGTCCCTACAATTGACTTGATGGGGCAATGGAATGCTGTTCTAAGTGAATATTTTGATATAAAAATTGGATTGCTGGGAGGTGGAGTAAATGACATACAGTTGATTACCGTCGCTACATATGACTCCGCTTTGCTGCATGTCCCTTACCGTGGGAATCAGTTTGGATTGCTGGTTTTTGATGAATGCCACCACTTACCTGGAGAGCAATTTAAGTTTACCGCATTGGGTTCTATCGCGCCTTTCCGTCTTGGTTTGACTGCCACACCTGAAAGGTCTGACGGTAAAGAGAAGGTTCTTTATGAGCTTTGTGGTCCACTCTGTTATGAAACACATATTGATGAATTAAGTGGAAAAACTTTAGCACCATACCTGGTTAAAACAATAGAAGTAGAAATGCTCCCAGAAGATCGAGAACAATATGAGATTTCTCGCAAATGCTACACTGATTTTTTGAGAAAATATCGAATCAGTTTTAAGAACTCACAAGGCTGGTCAATTTTCTTGCGCAGAACTAGCGAAAGCCAGGAAGGAAGGGATGCTTTCAAAGCATATCTAATGCAAAAAAAACTAAGTCAGGCTTCTGAAGCAAAAGAAGATCTTTTATGGAAGCTTATTCTAAATCACAAAGGAGAAAGAATGCTTGTTTTCACTCAGGACAATGAGATGGCCTATCGTATGGGAAGAAAATTTTTTTTGCCTGTGCTAACACATCATACAAAACTTCCTGAACGTGAATCTTTTTTGACAGCATTCAGAAATGGAGAATATCCTGTACTAATTACTTCCAAAGTGTTGAATGAAGGAATTGATGTGCCTGAAGCTAATGTTGGGGTGATTATTTCTGGAAGCGGTAGTATAAGAGAACATGTACAGCGACTGGGACGTATTCTGCGTGCACGTCCCGGTAAAAAAGCCTTGCTTTATGAAGTTTTATCAAAAGATACAGGGGAATATTTTACTAACCAAAGAAGGAGACAGCATCGTGCTTACGAAGGACCTGCTTTGCTTCAGGACTAAAAGTGGCAAAATTCAACCAAAATTTATTGATACGAATTCTCCAAAATTTCTGGAAATAGCTACAGAATTAACTGACCTTTTTTCCAGAAGTGTTGGAGAAGATCGTGGAGCTCTTGAGAATCGATCAAAGCAGTTACTTGATGGATTAACTTCAGGTGTTGTGGTAGGAAAAGGTTTAGAAAAACTTTTAATTGATCGTACAGAATTTGACACAGAATCAAAAAATGATGTTCTTGAACTTAGAGAAAAAGTATTTAGAAATTCCCCTGTATTAATTAGGAAATATGAGAATTCTGGCGCATATGATTCAGATAGTTCAGAAAAAGACAGTTTGAATTCATATCGAAAAGCATTGGCTAGCCTAATTGGTATAACATCGGAAAGTTTGAGCGATCAACTTTATTCAGATTTACCTCCTTTCCAAAAAGTGATCAAGTTTCGTAAAATAACCGGAGAAGCACTTCTTCATCGCTACAATTGTGCACAGGTACAGGGCTTATTGCTTCGCAGTGAAAAAATCAAACTAAAACTGCCTGAAAGCACTACTGCGAGTTTAAGACAGTTGCTAAAATATTTACGTTTTAACAAATTGTTGGCAAAGATAAGTTTTGATTATAAAAAGCGTAAGTTAATTGAAATGGATATTGATGGACCGTTAAGTTTGTTTTTACAAACACAAAAATACGGATTGAATCTGGCTAATTTTTTTCCTGCTGTTTTGCATCAGTCAAAATGGGAGTTGAATGCTATTATTAGAATACATAAAAACAAGACACACTTTTTACAACTTGATCAAACATGTGGTATTCGTTCGCACTTAAGACAATTTCTGGCTTATGTTCCTGAAGAAATTCAGAGGTTGGGTAAGCAGCTTGCTAAGCATTTACCTGACTGGACACTTTCTTCTTCAATTGATTTTGTATCCTTATCCGGTGAAAATGTATGCTTCCCAGATTATTTCTTGAAACACGTTTCGGGGAAAAAAGTGTCTCTGGAGCTTTTTCATAACTGGCACTCTGAACCGCTTCTTAATAGGTTGTCCCAACTAGATGAACAAAAAGAGGCTCCTTTGCTTTTAGGTATAAACCGTAGTTTACTAAAAAATAAGGATGTAGCAAAAAAACTTGAAAATTCTAAATATTTTTCTAGATATGGATTTCTGTTCAGAAATATTCCAACAGCAACAATGTTGCTACCACGACTTGAAACATGGTTAAGAATCAAAATATAACGAATGTTCGTTTTGGGTTTGCCCATTAAAACTGTAAGTATTTGATGATATAGTAAATAAATAAAATTAATAAATTTGTGAATAAATTCTATTAATCAAACATAGTACAAATGTCTTGAGATTTTCAGAGTAAACATAGTTAAATAAATTACTTTTTTTGAAAACAAAATTCTTTTTAAACTTAAATTTTTAATTAAAAAACATTCATGGAGTCCAGCGTTGAGGAACTTGGTGAGCTGAAGTATTCGATTGCTCTCGAGATTTCCCTAGAAGAGATCAAACCCACCTATGACGCTGTTTATAAAGAACTGAAAAAAACTCGCCTCAACGGTTTTCGACCAGGAAAATATCCTAAAGGCTGGCTTGAAAAGCGTTTTAAAACCGCAATGCAGAAAGAAGCTGTGGACCGAGTAATTCCTGGGTATATGGAGAATGCATTGGAAGAGCACTCTTTGAAGCCGGTCACAGTACCCATAATTCAACAAATCGACTTCGACCTTAAGTCGTCTCTTTCAGCAACTTTGCAATTTGAAATTGCACCAAATCTACCAAAGCTTGATTACGGAAAAATTCTGCTTACACGTAAGGAGTTTGAAAAAGTAAAATCTGATGAAATTGATGAAGAATTGGAATTGTTTTTACAGGGACAAGAGAAACTTGAACCTAAATTAGGAAACAATATCAAAGTCGAAAAAGAAGACTGGGTTTTGATTGATTACAGTGGGACGATTGATGGTAAAGAATTTACAGGTTCAATTGCTAAAGAATTGCAGTTTAAGGTTGGTGGAGAAGAATACAAGGAGTTTCATGCTACGCTTATAGGAATGATCTGTGGCGAAGAAAAAGCAGATATTATTGAGTTATCTGAGCGTTTTGAAGAAAATCAAGGTAATAAAGCTGATTTTAGGATAAAATTAATAGGTATTTTTTCAGCTAAAAGGCCTGAAATGGATGAAGTTTTTTTTAAAAAATTTGGTGTTGGAAATGTAACAGAGTTAAGAGGAAAAATTGCCGAAAATATAGAAGCTCAAAAAAAATCAGAACTTCAAAGTGAATATCGTATGCAGGTAGGGTCTCAGTTAACTGGCTTGTATGATGATTTTATTTTACCCGAAGAATTAGTTAAATTAGGCAATGAAAGAGTTGATACAGAACTGAATGATGCATCATCAAAAAATGAAATTACTGATGCAGAAGTAGACAAGAAAAGGCAGGAAGGTTATGAAAATGCTAGGATGGATTTGAGAATGAAATTTATTTTGGATTCAGTTAGAGAACACGAAAAATTAAAGTTTGATGAAAAAGAAGCAGCAGGAGAATTTTTTAATCTAGCTCAAATAACAGGTCAAAATCCTGATGAATTAATAAAAACTACTTTCGGACAGAACATGTATCAGCGCATCTTTATACGGAAACAGGGAGATGCTACTCTTGACAGAATTGTAGCTAGAGTATTTGGGGAACCGATAGAGCAAAAAACTACCACTGCAGAAGATCACGTACATGATGAAAACTATGATCACGAGCATTCATGATTAACTTTATTTATCAATTAATGTAGAAGATCATTATGTCTCTTATTCCAATGGTTGTAGAGCAGAATAGTCGTGGTGAACGTGCCTATGACATATATTCTCGTCTTCTCAAGGATCGCATTATTTTTTTAGGTTCACCTGTTGATGATAATGTTGCTAATGTAATGATTGCGCAACTACTTTTTTTAGAAGCAGAAGATCCGGAAAGTGATATTTCACTTTATTTGAATTGTCCTGGTGGATTAGTTACTTCAGGTATGGCTATTTATGATACAATTCAGTATCTGAAGCCGGATGTGCAGACTATTTGCATTGGTCAGGCAACAAGCATGGGTGCCGTTCTTTTAGCAGCAGGTGCAGAAGGGAAAAGACAGGCACTGCCTCATGCTAGAATTATGATTCATCAAATGATTGGTGGTTTTTCCGGTCAGGCAGAGGATATAGATATTCAGGCTAAAGAAATTATCAGGATGACGGATATTTTAAACGATGTACTGGCACGTCATACCGGCCGTAAAATAGAACAGATTGCTGAAGATACACAGCGTGATTTTTATTTTTCAAGTGAGGAAGCCAAAGAATACGGTATTATAGACGAGGTTATGCAAAACAGGAAATTAAAAGCTGTATGAAAGGATTTAGGAAATGAACAATACCAAAGAAACACTCCTGCGATGTTCATTTTGCGGAAAAACACAGGAAGAGGTTAAAAAAATAATTGCAGGACCTACAGTATATATTTGTGATGAATGTATTGATCTCTGTAATGAAATTATGGAGGAAGAATACCAGAATGAACATCCTGAACAATTTCAACAGGAACTGCTTAAACCATCAGAAATAAAAGAAGTGCTTGACAAATATGTGGTTGGACAGGATCAATCCAAAAAAGTTCTTGCAGTAGCTGTTCACAATCATTACAAACGGATAAATGCAAATTATGATAATTCTGAAGTTGAATTGCAAAAAAGCAATATTTTGCTTATTGGACCAACAGGCACCGGTAAGACACTTTTAGCTCAGACCTTGGCACGAATACTAAATGTGCCTTTCGCCGTAGCAGATGCTACCTCGTTGACTGAGGCGGGATATGTTGGCGAGGATGTAGAGAATATTGTGCTTAAACTGTTGCAGGCCGCGGATTACGATATCTCTCGTGCTGAGCAGGGTATAATTTATATTGATGAGATTGATAAGATTACAAGAAAAAGTGAAAACGTATCAATAACTCGGGATGTGTCAGGTGAGGGAGTGCAGCAGGCTTTACTTAAAATAATTGAGGGAACAATAGCCAGCATTCCACCCCAAGGCGGGCGAAAGCACCCTCATCAAGAGACCATGCAGGTAAATACAGAAAATGTGCTTTTCATTTGCGGAGGTGCTTTTACTGCTCTCGATGATATAATCAAAAGACGTATTGGTCGAAATGCTATTGGATTCGGAGCAGATGTGAGCAGGAAAACTCGGAGTCTTGAGATTTTGTCTCAGCTTGAACCGGAAGACTTGCTCAAATATGGATTGATTCCAGAGTTTATTGGAAGACTTCCGGTTGTTGCAACTCTGCATGACCTGGAAGTTGATCATTTAGTACAGATATTAAATGAGCCAAAAAACGCACTCATACGTCAGTACGAAAAAATGTTTGAACTTGAGAATGTTAAGCTTACTTTCAAAAAAGATGCTGTACGTACACTTGCAAAAGAAGCAATAAAGCGTAAAACAGGTGCGCGTGGTTTACGCTCAATTATTGAAAATGCAATGTTAGATTTAATGTATCAAATTCCCTCTGATCCAGACATAAGTGAAGTTGAAATTAACAAAGAAACTGTTCTGCAGAAGGGCAAGCCAAAGATGATAAAAAATCCTTCAGGAAATATTCCGCAATCTAAAGCAAGCTGATCATTCAGTATCTTTCATCTCACTTTCATTTAATTCATAAAATATGTTTAAGTTTGATGTATATGGGGTTTGCAATCCATTGGTAGATTTGCTTAGCCATGTGCCCGATTCATTTCTAAAAAAATGTGGTATTAAAAAGAATATCATGCATCTCGTTACTAGTGAACAGCAGAATGAATTGTTGTTGGCGCTTGATAAAGAAAAAATTTTTGTTGAAATTACACCTGGGGGATCTGGAGCGAATTCGATGATCGGAATATCACAGCTAGGTGGTTCAACTGCATTTAGTGGTAAAATAGGAAGAGATGAGCATGGAAATCTGTATCGTAATAAACTTGAGTCCCTCGGGGTTACTGACTGCCTTGCAGAAGGGGAAGGTACCACAGGTAGCAGTTTGATACTTGTCAGTGAAGATGGGGCCAGAACAATGAACACTTTTCTTGGGATGAGCCAAGAACTAGTTAATCAAGATATAGATACAAGTGTTATACAATCATCAAAATATTTATATCTTACTGGATATTTGTGGGATACAGAGTCTCAGAAAAAAGCTGTACTTAATGCACTTGATGAGGCAAAAAAATATGATATTAATGTTGCATTAAGTCTATCAGATCCATTTTGTGTTACTCGTCACAAGGAAGATTTTATTAATTTACTTAAAGGTTATGCCAACATTGTTTTCTGTAACCAAGAAGAAGCATTTACTCTTATTGAAACTGAAATTACACATAAAGCTATTGAAATTATGTCTGATTGGACAGAAACAGTAGCATTAACATTAGGAGCAAATGGTGCACTGATTTCGCATCATGGAGAAACTTTTTATATTGATCCATTACCTGTAAAAGTTGAAGACACAACCGGGGCAGGAGATGCATTCGCAGCGGGTTTCTTATATGGAATGACGCATGATATGATACCCCTAGACAGCGGAAGGATTGGAGCTGCTTTGGCAGCTGGAGTGATCGGACAAACAGGGCCGCGATATGCGGGAAATGTCCGAGAACTGATTAGGGAAAAGCTCGGTATAATTCTTTAAGAAGATCAATCTAAGTTAATTATAATTTTTTTTTCTATCAATGAAAATATAATCTAAAAAAATTACAAAACATGGAATTGCTTGCACCGGCAGGGAACTTAAATAAATTAAAAATTGCAGTATTGTATGGAGCAGATGCTATTTATCTGGCTGGACCAAAATATGGTCTTCGTAGTGCCTCAGATAATTTTTCAGATACAGAATTGTGCGAGGGAATTCAGTTTGCTCATAAAAATAACTGTAAAACTTACGTAACGCTGAACGCATTTTTACATGACAAGGAACTGGAAGATCTTCCTGACTATATAAGTTTTTTGGAAAAAATTAATGTTGATGCAGTGATTGTTTCTGATCTTGGTGTTATGACTGTTGTTCAAAAACATTCTAAACTGCCAATCCATTTGTCAACACAGGCCTCATGTCTTAATATTCATGCTGCTAAAACCTGGAAAAAATTAGGCGCAAAAAGGTTGGTACTAGGGCGGGAGGTTTCTCTTGAAGAAGCTGGCAAGATTCGAAAGGCAACAGGTATTGAAGTGGAACTGTTTGTTCATGGATCAATGTGCTCAGCATTTTCCGGAAATTGCACTATCTCAAATTATACGTCTGGACGAGATAGTAATCGTGGAGGCTGTGTCCAGAGTTGTCGATTTTACTATTCTTCGATAAATGAAAAAAATATTCAAACAGACGTAATTAAAGAAAATTATGAAGATTCTAAATTTACAGGTTTAGGAAATAAAAAATTTATTGAAAATATTCCTGAAATTAATTCTGCTTCTTTATTTAGTTCAAAAGATATGCGAGGGATGAGACTATTGCCACAGTACATTGAAAATGAGGTAGACTCTATTAAAGTTGAGGGACGAATGAAAAGCGCTCTTTATGTCGCAACTACAACGAGTGCCTATTCCCAAGCAATCAAATGGTGTAGCCTGAAATCAAGAGAAAAATGGAATGAAAAATTAATTGATTTATCCGAAGTGCTTGAAAAAGTCCCTCACAGGGGTTATACCGAAGCTTCACTTGAAAAACAGGCAGGTCTGGATAGCATTTATAATGGAAAGAGGAATGGGGACAATACAGGATATCAGATTGCAGGAGTAGTACTAGAAGTTAAAAAGGGCGAGTCTTTTATTATACAGAGTCAAAATACGTTTGATCAGCAAAATACCTTGGAAGTACTTTCTTTTGACGGAAATGTTATAGAACTTCAAACTAAACAGATGCGCTCATTAAATAATACTAAAGTAGAAAAGTCCAAGCCAAGTAGTCTTCTACGTTTTTCATGGCCAAAAAGCTCAGACACTTCTAACTATGAAATAGAATTTTCAAATATTGAGCCCTTGAATGTAGTGCGTTTTAAGTGAAGGAATTGATTGATAGTTTAAATTGCATATAGCTATTTTATTTTTTTGGTTGATTACAAACGATCTTACATAAAAAAATTCAAATTAACATAACGTTTGTAATAAAAATTCTAGTCATTAATACACTAGTTTTTCTAAATATTTTGATTTTTCATTGAGTAAGATTTTCAGTGCTTATACCAATTAACACATTGATAAAATATAAATACTTTGTACTCATAATGGACGACAAGATAAATTATTTATTTTTACAAAATAAAACAAATTTTTAAACTTTATATAATCAATTCCCATTTGTGTTTTTTGTTTGAAAACCTCCGGACCTCAGATGTTGGTCTTTTCTTGCTTCTTCAAGATCTGAAGTGATCATTTCACTTACCAATTTATTTAAATCGCAGTCTGGGCTCCATCCAAGAATATCTTTGGCTTTTTTTGCGTCACCTATCAGCAAGTCCACCTCAGTAGGACGGAAGTAAGCTGGATCAACCGATACAATTAATTTTCCTGTTTTGGAGTTTTTTCCAACTTCATGCAAACCACTTCCAGACCATTCCAGTGAAATGCCAGCTTCTGAAAAAGCTTTTGTAGTAAAATCTCGAATTGAAGTTGTTGTTCCTGTTGCCAATACAAAATCTTCAGGTATATCATGCTGTAATATTCTCCACATACCTTCTACATAGTCACTTGCGTGGCCCCAGTCTCTTTTGGAATCTAAATTGCCTAGGTATAGTCTTTCTTGAACGCCAAGTGATATCCGTGCTGCTGCACGAGTTATTTTTCTGGTTACAAAAGTTTCTCCCCTTATAGGTGATTCGTGATTAAAAAGGATTCCGTTTGCGGCAAATATATTATATGCCTCCCTATAATTAACAGTAATCCAGTATGCATAAAGTTTTGCTACTCCATATGGTGAACGTGGATAAAATGGTGTTTTTTCATTTTGTGGTACTTCCTGAACAAGTCCGTATAGCTCACTAGTTGATGCCTGATAGAATTTGGTTTTTTTATTTAAACCCAAAAGCCTTATTGCCTCTAATATTCTTAAAGTTCCGAGTGCGTCAGCGTTAGCTGTATATTCAGGAGTTTCAAATGAAACCATAACATGGCTTTGGGCAGCAAGATTGTAAACTTCATCAGGCTGAATTTCCTTAATTATCCGGATCAAATTAGTAGAATCTGTTAGATCTCCATGGTGTAAAACAAAATTTATTTTGTCTATATGAGGGTCCTGATAAAGGTGGTCTATTCTTGAAGTATTAAAACTGGATGAACGTCTTTTGATACCGTGAACAAGATAGCCTTTTTTAAGCAGTAAATCTGCGAGATAAGCTCCATCCTGACCCGTAATACCAGTTATTAGTGCAACTTTTTTCATTTTTTTAACCAAATACTTATTAGATTTAGAATTTATTCTTTTTTTGTCGAAGAAGACAACTCGACTTTATGTAATTTTTTCAGTGCTTTGTCAATACGATTCATTCCAGTTTCAAGCTCTTCATCTAGAATATTCAGAGGTGGCAACAAGCGTAGAACATCTGGTCCTGCTGTTAAAACCAGCACACCGTATTCCTGACAGGCCTTTACAATTGTAGGTGCTTTGTGTTTCCATGCTTTTGATAATTCAGCGCCAATCATCAAACCACGTCCTCGAATCGTTTCAAACATTCTTAGTTCATCGTTTAACACATCGAGTATGTTTCTTATCAATGCCCCTTTTTTTTGTACTTGCTGCATTAATTCTTGTGAGTTTATTTTCCTAAAAGAAGCTTCTGCTACTGCTGAAACAAGCGGGTTACCTCCAAAAGTGGTCCCATGGTCTCCAGGTTTAAATGATTGTGCTACTTCTTCTGTGCAGAGCATTGCGCCAAATGGAAGACCTCCTCCAAGTGCTTTGGCCATTGTCAAGATGTCTGGCATTAGATTCGAACCATTCTTATTTAGTGAATTTATGTTTTCGTTCTGAGATATTTCTGCATGTTCTACTGAGTCAGGTGAATCATCCCACTGGTAGCCGAATAATTTCCCTGTACGTCCCATACCACATTGAATTTCGTCAAAAATCAGCAGAGCTTGATGATGATCACAAAGTTTTCGTAGATGTTGCAGGAATCCGTATTTTGAAGGATTAATTCCTCCTTCACCCTGCACAGGTTCTATTAATACTGCACATGTTTGTGGACCAATCATTTTTTCAGCTTCTTCGAAATCATTAAATGGGCAATAGCGGAAACCCTCTGTCAATGGTTCGAATCCCTGCTGATACTTTGGTTGAGCGGTAGCAGAAATTGTAGTTAAAGTACGACCATGAAAAGAACCTTCAAATGTCAAAATTTCACGTTTTTTTATATCATTTTTCAGGCTTGAGAATTTTCTGGCAATTTTAATTGCAGCTTCATTTGCTTCTGCTCCTGAATTGCAGAAAAATACTCTATCTGCAAATGTTTCTTTCACAAGTTCATCTGCCAGTCTGATTGAGGGCTCATTTAAATATAAGTTAGTAGTATGCCATAAATTTCCTGCCTGTTCAGTAAGGACGGCTAGAAGTTCAGAATCGATGTGGCCTGAACTGTTGACAGTTATTCCAGAACCAAGATCAATATATTCATTTTCATCTTTGTCCCATACTCTAGCTCCAAGGCCCTTTGATAAAATCAAGTTTGGGGAGTAAGTCGGTACAAATACCCGCGATGCTGTTTCCAGTAATTCAGTAGTATTTTGTACGTTTTTGGTATCAAACTCTGATTCTTCTATGTTTTTTTTCTGAAATTGTTTTTTTGACTTTTCTTCAGTTTCAGAATATTTTTCTGAGACTTTCTCACTAATGTTCAATAGTCGTTCTCTATTAGTCATGCAAAATTCAATAAATATATTTTCATTGATCGCCATACGAATCATTCTTGGCAATGCCTGATACAGCCTCTTGAATGAGCTACGCATAAAATCATCGTTATGAATTGATTTTTTGGGTATTATGCCAAGTTTTTCCCTAATTAGTTTACGTATTCGTGGTAGTTGATCTTCTAGTAGCATTGAGCGTTTGGCAGGTTCTTCATTTAGAAGCTGTTATGATTTAATATTTTTTCATGTAAAAAAAATTAAATTAGACATATATCACATTAACTTTTTATACTTAGATAATCAATCTGTGAAAATTTTAAATTAAAGTAATATTAACATTTAGAATTAATTCAGGACTTGCCTCAATAATGAACATCCTGATAATATAATATTTGAATATTATAACTAACATATTAAAATTACTGGATAAAACTCATTTATTTATTTTGTTATTTTTGATTTATTTCGCTATGTGTGTCCGGCTAGTTCCCTTTTTTAAAAACATAGTTGTATGATTTATATGATATTAAATATTAGTTTATTGAATACTATGATTTTAAATTATTACTGGTAATAATATTACAAAAGTTTTTTTATAATATTTACCATTTTAGTAAGTAAAATTCTTAAAAATATTTTAGTTGAATCCATGTCAAACACATTACAAATTTTTCACAGTCTGCAAAGTAAGCTGAACAATGTCATTTTAGGACAGGAACGTTTGATAGAACGTCTACTTATCGTTCTTTTAGCAGACGGTCATCTTCTCGTTGAAGGTGCGCCAGGTCTAGCAAAGACACGCGCTATTAAGGCGCTTGGGAATAAAATTGATGGAGATTTCCAGCGAATACAGTTTACTCCTGATTTACTTCCAGCTGATGTGACTGGAACAGATATTTATCGTCCTCAGGAGGGGAGCTTCAAGTTTCAAGCTGGTCCTATATTTCATAACCTTGTATTGGCAGATGAAATAAATCGTGCTCCAGCTAAGGTTCAGTCAGCCCTATTGGAAGCAATGGGAGAGCGGCAGGTTACAGTTGGAGGTAAAACATACATGCTACCGGAATTATTTTTAGTTATGGCAACACAAAACCCAATAGAACAGGAAGGAACATATCCTTTGCCTGAAGCACAGCTTGACCGTTTTTTACTGCATGTCTTTATAGATTATCCTTCTGTTGAAAATGAGCTTAAAATTATGCGTCTTGTTCACAAAGAGTCAAAGAATGGTAATAATGCAGAAAAAGAAAAAAATACGGATGTTTTAAATGATTATGATACACAAAAAATATTGGCCAAAGATATTTTCAAGGCAAGAAGTGAAGTATTGGAAATTTACATGGCTGAAGAAATAGAAAGATATCTTGTTGAAATTATTGCAGCTACTAGGACTCCCGAAAGATACAGTGACGAGCTTGCGCGTCTTATTACCTGGGGAGCTAGTCCTCGAGGTTCACTTGCTCTTGATCGTTGTTCACGTGTCCGTGCATGGCTGTATGAGAGAGATTTTGTCACACCGGAAGATATTCAGGATTTAGCTGTAGATGTGCTTCGTCACCGAATCATAGAAAGTTATGAAGCAGAGTCAGATGGGTTGACTCCAGATGATGTAATAAAAAAAATACTTTCAAAAATACCTGTTCCTTAGTTCATAAATATATATTTCATCATGAAAAATAATTATATGAATTAATTATTTTTTATAAATTCATATGTAGTTAAGATATAAGTAATAATTTTTTATTGAGTGTGACTAATTTGGATAAAAGTAATGGAATCTGGCTTGATAAAATGGAACTGCCAGAATTGTACATGGTTGCAAAAAGCAATGAGTCCTTAACACCCCCAAAAATTTCAGGGACTATTGGCGGTCCATATTTGACAAAGCTGAAAGGTAGAGGGATGGAATTTGCCGAAGCACGTCTTTATCAGCCTGGAGACGACGTGCGTCACATCGATTGGCGTGTTACAGCACGTACAGGAAGTACTTACACTAAATTATATAGGGAGGAACGTGAAAGACCTGTGATGCTAGTACTTGATCAGTGTAGACAGATGTTTTTTGGCTCACGAAAAAGTTTAAAGTCAGTTCAAGCTGCAAGGATTGCTGCATTGATGGGGTGGAGTGCTCTATTGAGAGGGGACAGAGTAGGAGGTATTCTATTTTCCGAAAAACTCCATCATGAATTCAGACCACGAGGTGATCGTCGTCAATACCTGCGTTTACTCTCCAAAATTATGACAGAGCATAATCGAATTGTAGATGAAATGAAGAATTCTCAATGGAGTTTTGAAAGTAGATATCAGTTCAGTGAGGCTTTGATAAGAGTAAGGCATGTAGTGCAACCGGGAAGCATTGTATATATATTCAGTGATTTTCACTCATTTAATGAAGAATGCAGAAAGCAAATGTTTCAGATTGCAAAACATAACCATTTGGAAGTTTATTTATTATCTGACCCATTAGAGAAAGAAGCACCACCTTCAGGAAATTACATAATGAGTGATGGCAAATTAAAAGCATGGATAAATTCATCGGATGTAAGTGTACGAAGATTATATGCTGCTGCTTTTGAAAAACATCAACAAAATATATCTCAAGAATTACGTTCCTGTAAGGTTGCTTTGAATATGCTCAGTACTGTAGACAATTTATTTTAAAATGGTAAATAGTCATATTGCTTTAAAATTCTAGTTAATTGAAAAAATTATGATTCCTAAAGCAAAGAAAGATCTTTATATCTAAGATGTTTAACTATTGAATTATACACTACTCATAATTTGCAAGTAAGAGGGAATAGCAAACACAGACTATAAATATATATGTGAAATTATAACCTGAAATTTAATTTTTTAAAGAAATCTTCAATGTCAGTAGAAAACCCTCTTGTAAATTTAAAAGATATCCATTTGCCTCCTGCTGTTTCTTTTTGGCCTCCTGCTCCAGGTTGGTGGATTTTGTCAGTATTATTTTTTTCATCTATTTTTTTTGGCGGACTGTGGTTCTATAAACGATATAAAAAGAGAAAGCCAATAACTGAAGCATTAACAATACTAAAAAATCTACAGATTCTGCATGAAAGTACTAAGGACGAAGTAAAATCTCTGAGGAATTTGTCTAATTTGCTTCGTAGAACAGCATTAACATTCTATAAACATGATGCAGTTGCCTCACTTTATGGCCATTCATGGCTTGAGTTTCTCGATAAAACAGGTAATACACAAGATTTCTCAAAGGGAGCTGGTAAAGTATTGGGAAACGAAGCTTTTCAAAAAAACTTAAATACGGATATGGGCACTTTATTTTCTCTGGTTAAAAAATGGATCAATTCATCCAAACACTATAATTAAATAATTTTTTTGGAGAATGTTCTTTATAGAGAGTGGAACATTAGAATTTTCTTGGTTTTGGGCTTTATGGATTTGGCCACTGCCTTTTTTATTTCGCATTCTTCTTCCCCACAAAGTTTCAGCACAGGCACTTCGAGTTCCTTTCTATGAACGAATTACAGAATTGCCTAAAGCAGTAATTTCTCACAAAATATTTTCAATATATTTAATACCAGCAATTATTATCTGGAGTTTAATTGTCTTAGCAGCAATGAGACCACAGTGGGTTGGTGAAGCAATTGAACTTCCTGTGTCAGGGCGAAGTGTTATGCTTGCAGTCGATCTATCTGGCAGTATGAAAGAAAAGGATCTGGAGATTGAAGGAACGTCAGTGACACGTTTAGAAGTAGTTAAATATGTATTGAAACCTTTTATAGAACGAAGAAAAGGAGACCGTTTGGGACTGATATTGTTTGGTGATCAGGCCTACTTGCAAACTCCTTTGACATTTGATCGTCAAACATTGAAAAAAATGTTGGAAGATTCTGAACTGGGACTAGCAGGTCAACGTACAGCAATAGGAAATGCAATAGGACTTGCTGTTAAGAGAATGAAGGATCTATCTGACACCCAGAAAGTACTAGTATTACTTACAGATGGTCAAAATACTGCAGGAGATGTTTCTCCAGAAGATGCTGGTATTTTGGCTGTTGAAACCGGAATAAGGATTCATACTATTGGAGTAGGTGCGGATGAAGCATGGGTACGTACTTTTTTGGGAACACAAAAAATAAATCCATCTTCCGAACTGGATGAAGTTTTATTGCAGTCGCTAGCTAGTAATACAGGTGGTAATTATTTTCGAGCACGAAGTACTGATGAACTGGAGAAAATTTACTCGATTATTGATGCTATCGAACCTGTTGAAATAGATAAAGAGATTTTCAGGCCTCGTCTTGCGTTATATGTATGGCCACTTGGCTTTTCCGTTTTCGCAATTGGTACTTGGTTTTTGATATTAATGTATCGAAACTGATAATTGGTAAGAAATAACAAATTAACAATAGTCATTAATTATCATGAAAAAGAGCCAAAATGGATAATTTTATTTCTGAGTTTCATTTTTTACGCCCTTTTTGGTTGATTGGACTTCCAATTATGTGGGGTATGATTTTTCTTTTGCGGAAAAGATGGTGGCAAAAGAGTAATTGGGGCAAGGAGGTTGAGATTCACTTACTTGAGTTTTTAGCAACTAGTCCATTACAACAGAAACAAAAATATCTCCCTTTGGCAATGTGTTTAACAGTTACGCTGCTTTTGCTATCGCTGTCTGGACCTGTCTGGCAAAAAAAAACACATCCCCTTATTAAAAAATCATATGCAAGAGTATTGGTTTTGGATTTGTCATTTTCTATGCTAGCTTCTGATGTCAAGCCAACACGAATTGATAGGGTTAGATTTAAATTAGAAGATTTATTGAAAAATTTTAGTGAGGGAGATACTGCACTAGTTGGATATGCCGGTGAGGCATTTGTAATCAGCCCTTTAACTAATGATGCTAATACAATTTCTGCATTCCTTCCAGGCTTGCATCCTAATATAATGCCTGTTCCAGGATCACGTGCTGACTTGGGTGTTGAACTGGCTTCGGATTTATTAAGCAGAGCTTTAGGGAGCAAAGGTCATATAATTTTGGTAACTGATGGGATTGAAGAGTCAGAAATTAGTGCTATAAAAAAATCTTCAGGTGCAAATGAATTTTCTATACTTGCTGTTGGTACAGAGACCGGCTCACCGATTCCACTTACAGCTGGGGGGTTCTTAAAAGATATAAATGGAGCCATAGTAATTCCAAAATTGAATTTGAAACCATTACGTAATTTGGCAAATCTAGTTAATGGTAAATTAAATTTATTAAGTGCGGATGATCGAGATGTGAATCAAATTATTGCTGTAGAGACTTCTGAAGGAAGCTATAAAGAAGATGATCAGGAACGAACCTCAGACATTTGGAATGAAGAAGGTCCTTGGCTGCTACTTATAGTTTTACCCTTGACTGCCTTACTTTTTCGCCGTGGCGTCTTATTTTCAATAGGATTAATTGTATTGCCTGCATTTTTTGCATTACCAGATACTGTGAGGGCATTCAGCTGGGACGATTTGTGGTTGCGACCAGACCAGCAGGCTTCTAATTTGTTTCATCAAGGAGAAACAGATCAAGCATCAAAACTCTTTGAAGATAATGAATGGAAGGCCACATCAGCCTATCGTTCTGGAAACTATAAAAAAGCAGCTGAACAGTTCGCCAAACAGGACAATGCTCGTTCCAATTTCAATAGGGGCAACGCTCTAGCATTTTCAGGACGTCTAAATGAAGCAATAGATGTTTATAAAGAGGTTTTAGCAGAAGATCCTGAGCATCATGATGCTCAGTTTAATAAAAAATTGGTTGAAGATCTGTTGAAGAAACAGAATAAATCACAACGTGATAAGCAAAATCAAGATAAAAAAAATCAGCAAAAGAATAATAAGCAGGCTCAAAATTCAAATTCAACCCAAAGTCAGCATAATAATGGTGATAATCAGGATAAAAACCAATCTGCAGAAAAAACAGATTCTGGAGAAAAGAAGCATGATGAAAAACATGGAAAAAATAATCAAAAGGGAAATGAAGAACAAAATAAAGGCAGTAAAAAAGATAATAATAAAAAACAGGCTGATGTAGATAAAAATGAGAATAAATCTTCCGATATCCCTGAACAAAAAAATATTGCATCTAATTCAAATCCTAAATTAAGTGCTGAAGATCGTTCAAAAAAACAAAAGCTGGAACAGTGGCTTAGGAAAATACCTGATGATCCAGGCCGTTTGCTGCGAAACAAAATGAAGCGAGAATTTCAACGTCGAGATAAAAAACAATATGAGAGTAAACAATACTGGTAAATTATGAAGAAAATAATTTGTATTTTTTTGTTAATTATAATTGCTGATCCGCTGTTTGGTGAAGTCACTGCCTGGGTAAATAAAAATCCTGTGATAGTAGGGGAACTGTTTCAGCTGAAAGTGGAGGCAAAAAATGTGGATGATCCGGTGGAACCTGATTTAGAAGAAATACGAGGTTTGGAAGTTCTGAACCGCAGCGTACAAAATCAAACATCAATTGTAGGTACTTCTTTTACCAGCACAGTTAGCTGGACATATGTTATGATTGCTCCGACATCTGGCGAATATCTAATTCCACCTTTAAAGGTTGGAAAAGAGGAAACCTCTCCAATCCTCTTGAAAGCCTTAGAATCTGCTAATAAATCTAATCAGGAATCTGTTCGACTGAAAGTTGTTACAGAACCGACGAAAGTTTATCCGCAGGAGCAGATACTTACGAAGATAAGTATAATCAGGACAGGGATAGAATTAGAAAATGAATCTATTACCCCTTTAGAGATTGCTGGAGCTCATGTTGAAAAAGTAAATCAGGCTACATATAAAACCATTGAGGATGGTAAAAAACAGATAATTACAGAAATTACGTACGCAATAATACCTGATAAAAGCGGGACACTTAAAATACCACAACTTCGTTATCAGGGCGAAAAAAAGACGGGTTCAGCTTTAAACAGAAATTTCGGTAATTTTGGCAATTTTGGTACACTTTTTAAAACGAGAGGACAGAGAATTTTTAGCACAAGTAAGCCTCAAACAGTTGATGTTAATCCTATACCAATACAAAACAAGGGTTGGTGGTTGCCTGTAAAAAATCTTAAAATCATTGAAAAATGGCATCCTGAAGAGCCAGACTTTAAGGTTGGGGAACCTGTCACTAGAACTTTAACAATTATTGCTGACGGTGTCACAGGTAATCAAATTCCTGAATTGGCATTTAATTTTCCGGATAAAATTAAAGGATATAGAGATCAACCGCAGATTGAAACAGAACATACTGCTGATGGCCTTAGAGGTATTCGCAAAGAAAAATGGGCACTGATTCCGAGTACGCAGGGTACCATAATTCTTCCAGAGATAAATGTAAATTGGTGGGATGTAAACACGAATAAATTACGCGTAGAAGTAATTCAGTCAAAAAAAATTCAGATACTTACCGTAGATGGAAATGTTAAAGAACACAATACACCAGAAGAAATTGAAGAAAAATTAAAAGAAAATACTTCAATTGAATACAAAGATACTAAAGATTTCTTTGAGACAACAATGCTGTGGAAAATCATGGCTATTGGATTTGGAATACTTTGGGCAGGGACATTGTTAATATGGTTTTTAAATAGAAATAAAAAATATAACAGTGAAATAAAAATTGAAAATAATTTTAAGTTTAATCAGCAGGGAGAAATAAGATCTGCTTTTAAAAAAGTCGAACAAGCATTACGAAACGGAGAACCGATTGCTATGCAAAACGCATTATTACAATGGGGAAATTCAGTATGGTCAGATGATCCTCCACGGGGACTGGAACAAATTGGTGATAGGATACCTAAACTAAAAAAAGGTTTAAAATCTTTAAATTCGGCCTTGTATGGCGATAGTAAGCAAAATGGAGGTACATTTGAAGAATTAAAAAAAGATTTCCTTGCAATAAATATGAACGAAATAGAAGCAAATAAATATTTAAAAAAAAGTGAATTATCACCATTGTATCCTGAGTAAATATGATTCAATATTTAAGTGATTTATTAAAGATTTCATTGAACGAAAAAATTATACAGTTAGGGATTTCTGATATGTTTATTGAAACACTTATCAGAGGCGGATTAATTCTGCTTTTACTATTAGGATGCTGGATCGTTCATCAAATTGTACAAGGCCCGTTAATGCGGACATTTGAAAGATTTGCCGGTTTTACAAATCAGCAGTGGGACAATGTACTAGTGGAAAAAAATTTTTTCCAGCGTTTACTTTACTTCATTCCACTAATAATATTATATATATTAATCCCGCCAATATTAGAAAGCACTGTTGTCCAACCATTCAGTTTAATATTAGTAAATACAGCATTATTAATTACAGGAATGTTTGCTCTTGATGCATTATTGAATTCAATTTTGGTAATATATGAAAACTCAAATATTTCAAAGGAAATTTCAATAAAACCTTTCGTACAGGTGGTAAAACTTCTTCTGTACTTTGTTACATTAATTCTGATTATTTCAATACTTGTTCAGAAAACACCGCTTTATATACTGAGCGGTTTGGGGGCATTAACAGCAGTTTTGATGTTTGTTTTCAAAGATATTTTGATGGGTTTTGTGGGTGGAATACAATTGATTGCAAATAAAATGGTAGCACCAGGTGACTGGATTGAAATGCCAAAGTACGGTGCAGATGGAGATGTTATAGAAATTACACTGACAACAGTCAAAATAAAAAATTTCGACAATACTATAACAACAATACCCACATATGCGCTTATAAATGAATCATTTAAAAACTGGCGTAATATGAATTTGTCAGGAGGTCGTAGGATAAAGAGATTTGTTTATGTTGATCTCGGTAGCATAAAATTTTGCAGTTCGGAAATGCTTGAAAGATTTAAAAAAATACAATTAATCAGCAAGTCTATTCAGGATCGACAACAGGAAATATTAGAATATAACAAACTTCATAATGTTGATGAAAGTACATTGGTAAACGGTAGAAGATTAACCAATATAGGAGTCTTTCGATCATATGTTGAGGCTTATCTTCGAAATCATCCAATGATTCATCAAGAAATGACATTCATTGTACGTCAGCTATCACCAGGAGAAAAAGGGTTGCCTATTGAAATTTATGTTTTCTGTAAAGACACAAACTGGACAGCTTATGAATCAGTACAGTCAGATATTTTTGATCACATATTTGCAGTCGTAACTGAATTTGATCTAAGGGTATTTCAAGAACCCACAGGTAAAGATTTTCAACAGTTGAATAAATGAGCATTAAAATAAGTTAATGAGTAATTTTAATTAAATTAAAATATGAATATCAAATATATAATATAATATTATTATGTTAAATTAAATTTGTATTTAAATATATAATGTACTTAATACGTAGATAAATAGATTATCAAAATACATATGTATATATTAATTAATATATACATATGTATAACATGTAAATAAATAAGTCATATTATTACAATAATTTATTCTAATACCTTTGTAATAAAATAATGTATATTTATAATCATATTAGTGAAATATATTACAACAAAATATATATTAATAAGTTTAATTGTTAATTGTAGATTGTAAAAAATTATAACAATTATATGATTTTAAATATTTACATGTATTACTAATAATTAATTGATAATAATATTATGTTTACTTTATTTAAAAATATAAAAAAAATAAAAAATGGCTAAATACAATAATCACAATTGTTTAATTGTTGATGACTATAGTACTGCACGTAGACTAATAAAAGATTCCTTAGAAAAAATTGGTTTTTCATGTTTTGAAGCTGAAAACGGAAATCAAGCATTAGCAATAATTAAACAAACTTCATTAAACCTTGTAATTGCTGATGTAATGATGCCTGTTAAGAATGGACTTGAACTATTGAAAGATATTAGATCTGACGACAATATGAAAGATCTACCTGTAATTCTAACTATGTTAGAGCCATTTGATGAATTAATTTCTGACGGTATTAAACTTAGAATGAATGACTATTTAGTCAAACCATTTGATGTGTTTACGTTATCAAAAAAACTAGATAATGTGATAAAAACAACTGGAGGTGAATCTCTTTAGATCAAGATGGAACATACTTCAAGGGTTCGTTGCATCAATTGTAAATTTTACCAGGTTTCTTGGGATGCCGACAGACCTTATGGTTGCTCAAAGCTAGGATTTAAATCTAGAATTGAACCTTCAACGTATGTCGTACAAATCTCAGGTAATATTTGCCAAAGTTTTGAAGCAAAAAATAGTCGTAAATAGTATTATATCTTATATGGCTTTTTCTCCAGCTTCACCTGTACGAATACGGACCACCTGTTCTAGATTCGTTACAAATATTTTTCCATCTCCGATTCTACCAGTCTTTGCTGCGTTTTGTATTGATTCAACTGCTTTATCCAAATTTTCATCACTTACAACGATTTCAATTTTAACTTTTGGTAGAAAATCAACAATATATTCTGCCCCTCGGTATAATTCTGTATGGCCTTTTTGTCTTCCAAAACCTTTAACTTCAATTACTGTCATACCATGGATTCCAATCAAACCCAGGTTTTCTTTTACTTCTTCAAGTTTAAACGGTTTAATAATCGCTTCGATTTTTTTCATTTAATATCTCTATTAATTTATGGATAAGGCAGAACTTAATAAGATTATGGGTCTTTATAAGTCCCATTTGCAAGTAAAAAAGATGTTAGCACCGAACACTATAAGTCTATATCTAAATTCAATTAAACTTTTTGTGAGTTTTTGTGATAATTTTAAAAATAAATTAGTAATTCCTGATAAATGGTTAATGGAGGATCTTGGAGTTCGTGAAATTGAGGCCTTTATGCAACATCAGTTGAAAGAATTAAATTGGAAAAGAAGTACCATGGTTACATGTATCAGTGGCATTAAAATATTTTATCAGTTCTTGGCAGAATCCGAAAACACTAAAAATCCAATTCAGCATTTTAAATTTCCAAGATATACTAATAATATTAGTGAGCAGGATATAAAAATAAGTAAGATAAATCAACTGTTTGAACTTTCTTTAGAAAACTCATTAAAAGGCCACCAACAAAGACTTTTGTTGGAATTTATTTACGGTTTAGGTATGTCTCTTGCGCAAATTAACAAGATTAGATCTGCTATACCTGAACTGGATGAAGGTCAGGTGCGTTTATATTTTCAGGATTCAAAATATCGAGATGTACCTTTCAGTCCAGTTTCTATTAACATACTTAAATCGTACTTGAAAATGATAGATAATGTCGTCGGAGATCAAGGATTCTGGCTAAACCAAAAAGGCAAGAAATTAACTACAGCTCAATTACAAAATATATTAAAAAAATATTTCGCTAAGTACAACCTTCCATCAATCAGTGCTAATGAACTTAGGGATTTATCTGTTCAGCATTTTTCAGGAGAAGGTGCCGATGTTAGGTCTCTACAAGCACTAAGAAATGTAAAACAATTACGCAGATTGCAGTTATTAAAGGCTAATAGTTTTGATGATTTACAAAATAAATTCAAAAAGAAGCATTTGCGAAATCAGACATCAAATAAGGATAAAATTTGATTATTTGTAATGATATTAAATTTCAATGAGAGAAAAGACTAACTCCCCATCCACCATCTCTATCACCATAACCGTTAATAAGCAATTCAACAAGTCCAGGTAAAAATGATTGAGCCTTTTGGTTTAATTCATAGATGTTTATACCTGATTTTAATTGTGATCGACTGTTCATCATTTCAAGTAGTTTACGGTATATCTTAATTAAATATAAAACGTCATTGGCTGCGTATTCTAGTTGTTTTTGTGATAGATTTGAATCATCCCAATTAGATTGTTGCTGATCCTTGTTGATTTGCTTACCATGTACTTCCAAAATCAAATCTTTTAAACCATGATCCTGAGTATATGTCCTTATAAGCTTACTCATAACTTTAGTGCAGTAAAATGGCTTAACATCAATATTTAAGGATGTTTTAATGAATGCTACGTCGGTGATGGCAAAATGAAAAATCTTTTTTACACTTTGTTCCATTAAAAGGTGCTTTAGATTTTTAGGAGTCTGATTATTTTTTGGTTTAATCAAACTAACGTTATTCTTATCATCACATAATTGTATCAAACACACTTCATCTCTATGCAGCCGTAGTCCATGTAATTCTGTATCTACCGCTATTTCGGACTCCAACAAATAAGATTCCATTAAATTGTCAGGTATATCAGAAAATATTTTGTAGGACATTATTTAATTAAGGCTAAAGAGTATTTATTAATATTATAGATATATGTTCGATTTCTATCATTATCAAACATATAAATTTATCAACAAAGATCCATTATATTACCAAAATTACAAATAATTAATAAGTTATTTAATTTTTGAATGCTCATAACGTCATATAACGCCTAAAAACGCACCAATGCAAACATTTGTGTATCTTTATACTTTTATCCATTCGCCGGGCTATATAAGAATTTTTTATATTATTTACATATTTGACAAATATAATACAAAGTAAAATGGCGCATTTGCTACAAAAAAAGCCAAAAATACATAAATTACATGTATATATTGTCACTTTTAACTACTAACGGTGAAATATATATAAGATAATTTTAAATTATTAGTATATTTATCAGAGC
>CACERX010000016.1 GCA_902562015.1 uncultured SAR324 cluster bacterium | reverse complement strand
TATCAAACGTACACTGGAAAAAGGTACCGGACCGTATTTTTATCTGCCTAAACTGGAAAATCACCTGGAAGCGCGTTTGTGGGATGAAGTCTTCACTTTTTCAGAAGATGAACTTGGTGTAAAAATTGGTACCATCAAGGCTACTGTTTTGCTAGAAACTATTTTAGCAGCGTTTGAGATGGAAGAAATTATTTACGAATTACGAAGGCATATGTCCGGAATCAATGCCGGACGTTGGGATTATATGTTCAGTGCTATAAAGAAATTCCGTAACTTACCCGATTTTATATGGCCTGACAGAGCTCAAGTTACCATGACTGCTCCTTTGATGAGGGCGTATACTGAATTGCTGGTGAAAACCTGTCACACGAGAGGTACCCTAGCAATTGGGGGAATGGCTGCTTTCATTCCAAGCCGTCGTGACCAGGAAGTCAACCGGATTGCTCTGGAAAAAGTACGACAAGATAAAGAGCGCGAGGCTAATGACGGATTCGATGGTTCATGGGTGGCACATCCTGACCTTGTTAAGGTTTGCACTGAAGTATTCAGCAATGCTTTTGAAACTGGACATGTAAACCAAATGCACAAAATGCGTGAGGATGTTCAAGTATCCTCTGAGATGTTGCTTAATTTTCAAATTCCAGGAGGTAAAATAACTGAAGATGGTCTGCGCAATAACATCAGTGTAGGTATTCAATATATATCTGCGTGGCTCAATGGCACTGGCGCAGTAGCTATTTTCAACCTGATGGAAGACGCTGCAACTGCAGAAATCTCAAGGTCTCAGGTCTGGCAATGGTGCAAACATCCTGATGGAATTCTTGATGATGGACGCAAGATCACTATTGAGATGGTGAAAAGCATGGTACCTGAAGAACTTGCTAAAATATGCGAAGTATATGGCGATGCCTATGATGAGGAGAAAACTAATCAGGCAACGGAGTTGTTTCTTACTCTGGTCACGCAAAATGAATTTGAGGAATTTCTAACAATCAGGGCATACAATCAACTAGACTGAAAAATTAGATAAACTCTTCATTCTAAGTGAGGTTTATTTGCGTATTTTTTTATTCACTTTAATTACAGGAATACTTCTATCAGCATGTTCATCGGTGGAACCCGTAATGAGTAAAGCAGGTGTAATGACTCATCCTGATTGTGCCAAATTTAGCACTGAGGAAGCGGTGGCTACCTGCGAAACTGGGCTGCGTCAGCGAGGAGGAGACTCCCGCTTCACCTTTGGCTTCGGAGTTAGTCGTCGACTATAAAAATGAGTTTGAACAGTTTATAGACGTCAACTGGTTTTATGATTATGTATTCACAAGCAAGGGTTCTTGGCCTCCATACTTTAGAAGCCAGTTTTCCCAAAGTTCATTGACCGTAATTCCATTTTTAGGATGCAGCCATTCCGGACTTAATTCAAGCATCGGCATCAAAACAAAACTGCGATTCTCAATTTCCGGGTGAGGAATTACCAAATTATCTTTATTGATTGTTCTCTTGCCGTAACTGAGAATATCGATATCAATCTCTCTAGAACTCCAGCGCTCCTTGCGGATACGACCCAAACTAATTTCAATCTGCTGACATTTTTTAAGTAAATCTTTAGGTGAAAGAACAGTCAAACCACAGACCACCATATTGAAATATTTGGACTGCTTCATCTTCAACAGAGGCTCACTTTCGTAAATTGATGATGCACGAAATCCAGTTATAACCTCAGAACTCAAATAGTTGCACGCCATGCTTAGGAATTCCTTGCGGTCCCCCAAGTTGCTCCCCAATCCGAGATGCACTAAAACAGCTTTAGCCGACATTCTTTCTTCTCCAAAAAATATTTTTCTATGAGAGTATCACAATCTTAGTGACTCGCAAACAGAAGCAAAATCATATCAAAAAGTGATTCGAATTATTGCAGGTAAATATAGAGGAAGAAAACTGAAAGTTCCACAGGGAATTGATATTAGGCCTTCTTCTGATCAGGTTAGGGAGGGATTGTTTAATATGCTTTCTGCTCTAGCGGACTTTAAAAGCATGATATTTCTTGATCTTTACGCTGGAACCGGTGCTCTTGGAATTGAAGCTTTGAGCCGTGGAGCAAAGAAAGTAATTTTTATAGAAACATCTCGAAAAAACATGTCCGTTCTTAAACAGAACATAGATTCAATCTCTCTAGAACAAAACTGCTTTGAACTTACTAAAGATAGTTCCTCACAATGGCTTTCCAGATTTACAGATCCAGGACATCCGTGTGTGATTTTTCTTGATCCCCCATTTTTCGGAGATGAATATGAACTGATTCTGAACAAGGTCAACGTTCTTCCATCTATACGTGCAGGATCATTAATCGTGGTTGAGTCAAATCAAGCCAGAGAAATATTTTTTCCGGAAGATTTAGTTCTGCTTAAACATCGTCGCTATGGATCAGTCAAACTTGATATTTTACGCAAGCAGTGATTTTGGAGAAACACAATAATCTTGCCTTGACTCCGCTAGTATCATAGCCTTAAACGAGTATGCTTTGCTAAAATTTTAACTATAAACACAATGAGTTTTTTAGAAAAAATTGACCCAAAGTCTTTGCCTCAGCATATCGGTATAATCATGGATGGAAATGGTCGCTGGGCAGCAGAACGTAATATGCCGAGGATACATGGTCACCGCAGTGCCGTTAATGCTGTGCGTGCTAGTGTCGAGGCTGCAGCAGAGATTGGATTAAATGTCCTTACTTTGTTTGCATTCTCAACAGAAAACTGGCAAAGACCCAAAAAAGAAGTTTCTGACTTGATGGAGCTTTTTTATGAATTTTTGGAAAAAGAGCTTCACACAATGCTTGAAAATAATGTGCGTTTTCAGCTGATTGGTGACAGGAATAAATTGCCTGATTTTCTTCAGGAACGTTTGAGTAATGCACTTAATTCCACTTCTAAAAAAACAGGATTACTTTTGAACTTAGCACTTAATTACGGTGGCCGAGATGAAATATCACGTGCGCTGCGCAATATCTCTAAGTTGGTGAAAAAAGGAGAACTGCAGCCAGATAATATTGATGAAAAATTAATTTCTGCATACACTTACACTGCAGGGTTGCCAGACCCTGACTTGATAATCCGAACCAGTGGGGAATTGAGACTTTCAAATTTTTTGATTTGGCAGGCAGCATACGCGGAATTCTATTTTACTGAAGTTCTTTGGCCCGACTTCAACAAAGAAGATTTACATAAAGCAATTTTAGAGTACCAAAACAGAAAACGACGTATGGGTGGAACTACCTCTTCCGATTTAATTTCCAAATCAAAAAAACAAGTTTCACGTATTGTTTCAGACAAATCAAAAAAAACAGACTTACTGAAGTTTAAACCTTAATAAATTCTATGAATGAAGCCTCATCCTCTTCTGAATTGACCAAAAGGGTTAGAACCGGAATTCCACTTGCCACAGGTATAGCATTAGTCGTACTGGCACCAACTTTTATTCTAGGACTTGTTGTTCTTGTACTTGCATTTATTGGAGCGTATGAACTTACTACCATGTTGGCTGGGAATGAAGACAACAGCGATTCCACAATTTTGCTCCCAGAATGGTTGCTGCCCTCTGCTGCTGTTCTGATGGGGCTTGGTGCACTGGGAGGTGAGTCAGTCCTTCATGCAACATTTTTGATCAGCGTTGCAGGATGGATAATTTTTGAATTAGTTTTTGCACCAAAAAATGAGCTCTCAAAATTTACTCCTTTGGGATTCGGTTTATTCGGCATGGTCTGGATAATCTGGAGCCTTGCGCACATGACACTGATCAGAGAGCTCCCCGGGGGAAAGTCCCTACTTTTCTATCTTTTGTTCGTAATTAGCTTCAGTGACATTTTTGCATATTTTGGAGGAAAGAAATTCGGTAAATCAATGCTTGCTCCTTCCATAAGCCCAAAAAAAACCTGGGAAGGAAGTTTTTTTGGTGTTGTTGGTGGAGGCCTCGTAGGGGCAGTTTTTGGAGAGATTGTAATGTCTATGTTCTGGGTTTACGGTATGCTGCTAGCTATGGTCTTGGCAGTAGTAGGACAATTTGGGGATTTAATTGAATCAAAGATTAAGCGGCTCTGTAATGTCAAGGATTCAGGGAAGATCCTCCCCGGTCATGGAGGCATACTAGACAGAATTGACGGACACATGCTTGCAGCTCCAGTTTTTTACTATCTTCTTAAACTTGGTTGATATTTAATTGTTATAAATTCGGTTATCTTGAAACATTTAACTAAATGCAAAAGATCTTCAATTTCAATAAATAAGTTTTATGCACTCTGATTAATTTCAAATACAAATATTAACTGAAAGATTTTCATTTTTTCCCTGCCTAATTATACTTCTAATTATCATGAAAAAACTTACCCTTCTTGGATCAACCGGTTCAATTGGATTAAATACACTGGATGTAGTCAGGATGTTTCCTGAGCAATTCAGCATTGAAGCACTGTCCTGCCGCAGTTCAATTGAACAGCTTATTGAACAAATTAGGGAGTTTCACCCCAAGACGGTGTGTGTTGACAAAGATGAAATGGCTGGTGAGTTAAAGCAAATATTTCCTAATAAGGAGTTCGTCTTTGGAATGCAAGGCCTCGAAAAGATCTCAACAAACACAGAAGCAGATCTGGTGGTGTCCGGAATTGTCGGGGCTGCAGGATTAAAGCCAACATTTTCAGCTTTAAAAGCTGGCAAGACTGTTGTGTTAGCTAACAAAGAACCTCTTGTGATGGCTGGTGAATTATTCATGCAAACTGCAATCAAAGCTGGGGCAAAACTGCTGCCTGCCGACAGCGAACATAATGCTATTTTTCAAGCACTTAACAATGAACCTATTGAAAGTATTTCCAGGCTTTTTCTTACTGCATCAGGGGGACCATTAAGAGACAAACCACTAAATGAATTTGAAAATATAACACCTGCTCAGGCACTCGATCATCCCAACTGGGAAATGGGGAGTAAAATAACTATCGACTCTGCAACAATGATGAACAAAGGCCTAGAAGTCATTGAAGCACACTGGCTGTTCGATACTCCTTTGCAAAACATACAAGTGATGATGCATCGAGAAAGCGTTATACATTCCATTGTAGAATTTGTTGACGGCTCTTTCCTAGCACAGATGGGACTTCCTGACATGAGGGTTCCGTTGGCCTATTGCCTGGGATGGCCAAAGAGACTACCCATGAAAATTCAACGTATGGATCCCATATCTTTAAAATCCCTAAATTTTGAGGGAATTGACCCTAAGCGCTTTCCATGCCTGGCAATATCGATAAAAGCAGCCAAGCAGGGAGGAGGTGCCCCTGCCGTTCTGAATGGTGCCAACGAAACATTAGTCGATTCTTTTCTTGAGGAAGAAATTAATTTTTTGGATATCTCTAAAAATCTGCATTCAGTGATGCAGCAGTTTTATAAAACAATCTCACTTACTGAAGTTCCTTCATTTTTGAAGCACATTAGTACCATCGAAGACGCAGTTAAGGCAGACCAGTGGGGCAGAGAACATGCCAAAAGGTGCATATCTTAATCCATGTAGTAAATTATCAAAATACAAATAATCGCTTATTTACCTAGGATTGTTCTTTTTGTGCTTTTAGAGACTTTCACAATTAAAAGACATCAAATGATTCTTAGACTCCTCTGTAATTAAAAAAATAACTAACTGTACCTAGTATCTTCAAGATTAATTGAAGTTCAAAGCATATAAATCTACAAAGAGAGACCTAAATTAAATTGAAATGTCTGCTGGACTTCAATCTGACTAGAATTATTGCTCGCATTTCTGATATAATTGTAGGATGAAGCATCCAGAATTTTGAAATTTCAATATTTGATACAGAAAAATTTTTTTGCATGATCGTAGGACTAATCTCCAACAATAACAAAACTTAGGCAGATTAGTTTTAAATTCATAAAACTTCATTTTTAAACATTTAGTTTAACATGCTGATAACACTAATAGCATTTCTGATTGTTCTTGGAATCCTAATATTCATTCATGAACTTGGACATTTTCTTGCCGCTCGCCACGTAGGAGTTCGAGTTGAGGCTTTTTCAGTCGGATTCCCACCCACACTGTGGGGTAAAAAGATCGGAGATACAGAATATCGCATTTCATGGATTCCGGTCGGAGGTTATGTAAAATTATTTGGACAGAACGTGGACGATGAAGATCCGAATGATCCAACAAATTATGCTCACAAGTCTCTTTTTCAACGCCTATATATCCTTACAGCTGGCCCGCTGATGAACCTCTTATTTGCCTTGATCTTCATGCCATTAGTATTCTGGATTGGAATGGAAACTCCAGCATATCTAGATGATTCACCACGCATCAAAAACGTTCAAGATGGGAGTTATTCACAGAAACTTGGAATTCAGGCAAACGATGAAATAATTGCAATAAATGGCACTTTTGTTAAAAACTGGGAAGAACTTCATAACACAATGGGAAGTATACCTCCTTCAGAAACCCTGATTTTTGATATTGATCGAAAAGGAAACTCAATATATATCGAAGGTTCCGCAATTGAAATGCATAGGTTAGGTTCAATGGGCTGGTCTCCCTACCTTGTCCCTGTTGTAGGTGGATTCTCCTCGAGATCTCCAGCTGAAAGGGCTGGCATTAAAGTCGGAGATAAAATCACCAGAATTAATGAGCTTGTCATTGGTGACTGGAGCGATATTTCACCTTCTGTTCAAAAAATCATGACGGCAGAAAGCAAAAAACCAGATTCAACTCTTAAAGTGGAACTGGAGAGAAACTCAGAGGTTAAGTTTGTAGAAGTCACTCCATTTTTCGAAACTAATTCGCAAAGATGGCTTCTAGGCATGAGCATGTCAAAAAAATTTCGTTCACACTCATTAGGAGAATCTTTTGCTCTTGGAATCACCCGTTTGTGGTTCATAACAAAGGGTACGTTCAGTTTTCTAGGACAAATGTTTAAGGGAGAGGGCTCAATGGATGATCTTGGAGGCCCTGTAAAAATAGGCATGGTAATTGGCGATGCTGTCAGAAGTGGCATCTCAGACCTGTTTTTTCTGATGGCATTCATTAGTCTTCAACTGGGTATTTTCAACCTCCTTCCTATTCCCGCTCTAGATGGAGGACATATTCTCATGCTACTAATAGAAAAAATAAACGGGAAACCGCTTAGTACAGCCATTCGGGAACGCACTCAGATGATTGGTTTTTCTGCTCTTCTTTTCTTGATGATTTTTGTAACTTGGAATGATTTAGTAAGCCTAATGTAAAAACTTATATAATTTCTTGAAAGTATTTTTTTCAAGATATGTAATTTTCACTTCCAACAGTTAATTGTTTCTAATAGATTGAATCAAAATACTCTAATTATAAATGAATATAATTGATCCTATCTTGGCGAATTTCAAAAATATAACAGGCGGTTTCCCTGAGGCGACTGGTCACTACTCAAAGAAATTTAATGAATTGGAAGATATGTATGAAAACAAACTTGAATTTCAAAAAATGTTGCCAAAGTGGAAAAATAGAGTGGTATACGAAGTTTGGGAACATCGTTCATCCAAAAATAAAGGAGATTTGGTTTTTGGAACCAGCGTTATGAAACCAGGCCGAGTAGGAGATGAATTTTTTTTAACCAGAGGCCATCAACATCAAAAGTCATATTGCGCCGAAACATATTTTTGTCTTAGTGGCAAAGGTGTTATTTTGATGGAAAGCCCTGATGGAGATATTAAAGCATTGAAACTTGAAAAAAGCCAATTGGTCTATGTGCCACCATTATGGCTTCATAGGAGTGTTAATATAGGAGATTCTGAACTCGTCACTTTATTTACGTACAATTCCGATGCGGGACAAAATTATGAAATTTTGAAAAAGAGTGGAGGCATGCGAAAAAGAGTGATACGAAAAGACAATAATAGCTGGACCCTAGTTCCAAATACAAGATTTAGTCTATCTTCTTGAGCTAACAAACCTGCCAATTTTTTGGATTAAAGCCAAGACTTAAATTGTTATATCTTTTGCCAAGGTTACAATAATCTAATTAAAGTAAAGACTGTACTCAGCTATGTTAACTAGTATTCGAAACTGGAAAAATCATACAAAATATAGCAATAATAAGTTTGGTAAGAAGTTATAAACATTACTTTTGTAAGATTTTCAAATTTGTGAAAGACAAAAAATTTTCTAGATGGATACAGAAACTCAATCACTAGTTAGGATGTTTCGTCAAATGCTTCGTATAAGAACTTTTGAAGAGCGTGTTGGTGAGCTTTTTCTAAAAGGAGGAACCGCAGGTTCTATGCTTCACCTGTCAATCGGAGAAGAGTCTGCTGCTGTGGGAATAGGCGAAGCAATGAATACCGGAGATGGGTTTACTACTCATCATAGAGGTCATGGAATTTTCCTCGCCAGAGGTGCAGACCCAAAAAAAATGATGGCAGAAATTGGTGGCAAGGAAGATGGCTATTGCCGTGGTAAAGGTGGTTCCATGCACATTGCAGACAACGATCTTGGGCATCTAGGCGCTAATGCCATTGTTGGGGGAGGAATTTCTCATGTGGTTGGTGCAGGATTATCTTATAAATATCTTGGAAAAGATCAGGCTGCCGTAGCTTTTTTCGGCGATGGAGCAATGCAGCAGGGAGGGCTGTATGAAAGCATGAACCTTGCTGCACTTTGGAAACTTCCAGTAATGTTTGTATGTATCAACAATGAATATGGAATGGGAACACGACTGGACCGAGCAAGTGCTTCACTGGAATTTGCCAAGCGAGCCGAAACTTTTGGTTTGAATGGATTGGAAGTAGACGGCTTAGATGTTACTCAAGTACATCATAAAGCTCAGAAACTGATGGAAGGTGTCCGAAATGGAAAGCCTGCATTTTTAAAAGTAGATTGCTATCGTTTTCACGGTCACGCTAGGAAGGATAAGAGTCATTACCGTGAAGACGTAGAGGAAAAAAAAGGCAGGGAGAAAGATCCAATTCTCCATCTTGAAGATCGATTGATTAAAGGTTCCTTCATGACCACTGGGGATTTGGAGCAAATCAAATCAGAGGTTGATAATGAGATGGACGAGGCAATGGAATATGCCTTAAATTCAACTGAACCGGAATCAATTCAACGATTTCAGGATGTTTATGCTCCGGATTCTCCTGAACCTCTTCCTGTGGACGAAAGAATACGTAAAGCCCTAAACGCATCCTAAAACTGAAGAGTTTGTATGAGCCAAATAACCTATAGAGAAGCACTGAGGATGGCACTTCAAGAATCCATGCGTGAGGATTCTACAATAATTATAATGGGGGAAGATGTGGGCCTTTACGGAGGAGCTTATGGTGTTACCAAAGGAATGATTGAGGAGTTTGGAGAGAAAAGAATCCTCGATACCCCAATTTCAGAAGAAGGAATTGTGGGTTGTGCAGTGGGATCCGCCATGACTGGTCTAAGACCTGTTGTAGAGTTAATGTATGTTGACTTTGTAATGTTGGCCATGGATCAATTGGCAAACCAAGCAGCAAAGATCCGCTACATGTTTGGAGGTCAGATAAGCGTTCCCATGGTAATGCGAGCACAGGGGGGAACTGGTCGTTCAGGAGCAGCACAACACTCCCAAAGTCTTGAAGCCTGGATGATGCATACCCCAGGGTTGAATCTTGCTATGCCTGCTACAGTAAATGATGCCTACCTTTTGTTGAAACATGCTTTAAAACTTTCTGATCCTGTTGTATTCATTGAACATAAGATGCTTTACACTCTTAAAGGAGACCTGAATAAAAGTGAATCCATCTCCTGGGGACAGGCAGCAATCCTACGATCAGGGTCTGATTTCACTCTTGTAACATACTCCAGAATGGTTCATCGAGCTTTAGAAGCTGCAGAAAGACTAGCTGAACTGGGAATTCAAGCAGAGGTCATTGATTTAAGGACACTATATCCATTAGATACAGAAACTATTAATTCATCTGTAAAGAAAACAGGCCGTGCCTTGATAGTTGCTGAGGATTGTCTGACTGCAGGAGTCAGCGCAGAATTGTCATCAAGAATCATGGAAGGTGCTTTCGAATTTTTGGAAGAACCTGTTTTGCGACTGGCAGGCGAAGACATACCAATCCCTGTTGCTCCGAGTATGGAAAAAGAGGCCGTCCCAAGTGTAGATAGAATTATCTCTACAGCAAAACTTTTACTTCGAAAATGAAAGAAAAAATTTTTTCACTGCCCAGAATGGGTGAAACTATGGAAGAGGGAACTGTGTTGACCTGGTTTAAATCACCAGGAGACTCATTCAAAAGAGGTGAAGTCCTTCTCGAATTAGAAACCGATAAAATGGTAGTCGAAGTGCCCGCATTGGAGGATGGAGATTTATTGGAGATACTTGCTTCAGAACAATCTACTGTTGAGATTGGCAGTTCTTTAGCACTCATTGGAATGAGAGGATCAGTTTCTAAAATCAAAAAGAAAAAAAATTCGAGAATTGAGGATTCTAAGGAAAAATTAAAAACCCAGAGTTCTATGGAACAAGAGTCGCCTCCTCAAGATTCTTCTATGATGGATTTTGCTAGGGATGATATTGAAATATTAGAACCTCAAACAAAAGAAGAGAATATACGAGCAACTCCTTCAGCACGACGTCTTGCAAAATATAATACTATTTCCCTCAAAAAGGTTACTGGAACAGGACCTATGGGAAGAATTGAAAAAAAGGATATTGAAGATATTATTAATAAGATTCAAAAACCTCGTTTTGCAAATTCAGAGAAAAATGGTGGGGAATCTGCAGAACAAATTCTGGAAGAGCCAATTTTAAAAATAGGAGATCATCAGCTAAGCCACAAGCGTAGGGGAATCTCGGGACGAACACCTTTGCTGTTCATTCATGGTTTTGGATCAGATAGCCAGACTTGGCGTTATTCCCTTGGTGAGCTTTCAAAAACAAGAGAGGTGTGGACAATTGATCTTCCGGGACATGGAAACTCCCTTGAATTCCCTATGGAATATGAATCAAAATCCTTGTTTAATGAATATACACAAATTTTGAAAGAATTCCTTGCAAACGCAGGTCTTAAGAGAATCCATCTCGTTGGGCATTCTTTGGGCGGAGGAATCGCACTGAATTTTGCTCTGAATCAACTAAACTCTGTTTCAAGTCTTACATTATTTGCACCCATGGGACTTGGTAACAACATCAACGAAAATTTTATTGAAAACTTTGCAAAGGGTCAGTCTGACCAGGAAATTAGAGAATCATTAGACCAACTTTTCTATAAAAAAACATGGGTAACAGATTCACTTGTTAATGCCACAGTTTTGCAACATCAAAACCCAAAATTTCGTAAAATTTTGGGCAGACTTGCATCCCTCCTGCAAAAAAAAGATAAACAGAGCTGGCAATTCAGGGATGAACTTCAAAATTTGTCAATACCTGTAAAGTTGATTTGGGGCAAAGAAGATCAAATCCTTCCTTCTTACCATTCTCAGGACTTACCCGGTTCTTTTGCAGTACATATCTTTCCAAATACAGGGCATATGGTACACATTGAACAGTCAAAAGTAATTAATAGGCTGATAAGTGAAAATTCAGCACAGGAATGATCTATCTTTTGACTACTTGAGGAACTATGATTCTTTGTTGTGGTGAAGCCTTAATCGACTTCATGCCACTAGAGACGGCAGACTCACAAATTTTTTATAAACCCTGTCCGGGCGGCTCTTCACTAAACACAGCGGTTGCATTAGGAAGGCTAAACCATAATGTTGGTATGCTAACAGGCATATCTAACGACCTTTTTGGTAAGCAACTAATTGCACACCTTGAAGAAAGCAATGTGGACTGTTCTTTAGTAGTTCGTTCTAACCTTGACACTACTTTAGCATTCGTCAGTGCTGAAAGTCTGGAGGGGAATGTTGAATACGCTTTTTACGCAAAGGAAACCGCTGACCGGTCTATCTCGGTTGAAAACCTACCCAAATCATTACCAGATAATATTGAAGTGTTGGAATTTGGATCTATTTCCTTGGTAATGGAACCCTCTGCTTCATCCTATGAACATTTAATGTTTAGGGAATCAAAAAAAAGATTTATTTCATTAGATCCAAATATAAGACCCGACTTTATTCCTGACGCCTTGGTATTTCAAAAAAGATTTGATAACTGGCTTGATCATGTTGACTTACTAAAATTAAGTGATGCTGATCTTGAATGGCTTTATCCGAAATGCAATATAGATGACGCAGTGTCTCACATTTTAAAAAAAAAAGTGCAGGCTGTTTTTCTTACGATGGGAGAAAAGGGGGCGTCGGCTTATACCAAAAATCATCAAATCTTTGCAAAAACTCCTTTTGTTTCAGTAAAGGATACAGTTGGCGCAGGCGACAGTTTTCATGCAGGTTTACTTTACAAATTAGCTAAGATGGATAGATTAAAATTAGGTAAACTCAAAGAAATTAAAGAACCAGAGTTGAAAGCTTCTTTGCAATTTGCAATGAAAGTAGCTGCCTTGACATGTACCAATACCGGAGCTAGCCCACCAAAAATTGATGAAATTTCACCTGAAGATTAGCCATCTCCTCTATCATGGATTAGTTACTGTACTCCAAAAAAATCTGGATTATCCAAGTTACTAAAACAACAAAACTTATTAAATTTAATGAATTGGCCTGATTACATGAAGGAAAGCAATTCAGATAACTAATTTAATTTTTTGCTTCGGGCCATGAAGGTATGCGGCACCACGGATAAGGTTCGACCCCTCCAGGACATGAAGGGAAAAGAGTTTCGATTGATTGGCGTTTGTTATCAGGCCAGTTTGATGGCATCATAGCTTCTTCGCCATCAGGATCTGTATCAACACCTTTTCTAGAAAATATCTCACAGATCCTTGCCTGCATGGCTGGAGGAAGCATATCGTAATTAGGGTGGAACCAGAGTGTGATTAAAGTTCTTTCATCTTCAGATTTATTTGGGAAAGAACTGTGGATCAGTCTAGCATCTCCTACTATAACGTCTCCGTATTTAACTGGAACAGCAACTTCTTCAGGTATCGAGTTATAGATTTGATCATCTGGATCTTCAACTCTTGAGACCGATTCGGTATGGGCTAACTGATTTAAATGTAAGGAATGAAAAGACCTGTGAGAACCAGGAATTACTCGCAAGCATCCATTCTTAAGATTAGTATCCTGAAGGTAGATCATCACAAATACCTGTGCTATCTGGTCTGTAAATGAGAGAGGATGATCCCAGCCCCACCAATCCTGATGCCAGAAAAGGGCGGGACTATTTTTTGGTTTGCTGATTATGTACCCGGAACTGAAACGAGTATCTCCAAATCCCAGTATTCTAAATATTTCTATTATTTCTTCATTCCCAATCAGCATACCGAAATCAGGATAATCAGCTATTAGTATGAGACTCCCCTGGGATTTATTTTTGTTTCTGTGTTCAATTGACAACTCTCCAACTGCCCGACGGGAAACTCCTATTATTTTTTCCAAAATTTCTTTTTTTAAAACCTGATCGAAAACGCAGTATCCTTTTTCTATTAATTGAGAAAGCTTTGTTTCCATAGATAAGATATGATTGTTTTTTAAAAAAAAGCTTTTAAAAAATTACAAATGTAAAAAATATTATTAATACTTGAAAAACGATACTATGCAATTCCTAATTGTCAAGATAGCAAACCTTAGAACATTTACAATATTATACAAAATGAATGAGATTTAAATCCAAAAAAAGGGAATTATACACATCATGAGTAGTGCATATCACTATAAAAGTTATTACAATTCAAATAATTTAGGGGATCCGTTTAGGAAATAATAAAATCAGCTTAATAATATGAGAACTCACTCCTGAAATTAATTGCCGATTTGGTCCAGAGCAAATTAGATTAACATCAATTTTAGATATATATATGGAAAAAAATCATTTTGAACCAGCAACAAAACCAACACTTTACTTTATTGGAGTGACTACTTCCAAATCTTCAATAATGAATTTGTTCCCAAAATGGGCAGAGTATTTGAGACTAGGAGACTGTGAAATAAAAGGAGTCGATTTTTTACCGAATGATGAAACTAAAAAGTATCAGGAATGTGTAGAGTTCATAAAAAACGATCCCTTATCAAAAGGAGCCTTGGTTACAACTCACAAAATTGACATATTTTTATCCTGTGCTGATCAATTTGACTATCTCGATGAACATTCAACAACAATGGGAGAAATAAGCTGTATTTCAAAAGATGGTAATAAATTATTAGGTCATGCTAAAGATCCTATTTGCAGTGATCTCGCTCTAAATCGGATATTATCTGAAAATTACTGGAAGAAAAAAGACGGTGAAGTTTTATGTCTTGGAGCTGGTGGAGCGGCAATCTCAATTTTGTACAATCTGAATAGACAAAGGCAACAAGGGAATTATCCTTCAAAAATCTTTGTAACTGATATTAGAAAATCGAGGTTGGAATCTATTCAAAAAATTTATCAAAAATTCGATACAAAAGTTCCTATAGAGTTACATCAATGTTCTGAAATAAAAAATAACGATGAACTTACCACTAATTTAAAACCTCATTCATTGATTATTAACGCTACAGGACTGGGGAAAGATAAACCAGGCTCTCCCTTTACATGGGATGTTCAATACCCAAAGAACAGCATTGTCTGGGAGTTAAATTACAGAGGAGAGCTTATTTTTCTTGATCAAGCTGAATCGCAGAGAAACAAGAAAAACCTTACTATACATGATGGATGGATTTATTTTATTCATGGTTGGTTAGAGGTAATTGCAGAAGTATTCCAGATAGAAATAAAAAACAGTGGTGATTATTTTGAAAATCTATCTGAAATAGCCTGGAGCATCAGAAAATAATTCCTCCCATATCGATATTTTTTGAGCAAGTAATTACCCAAACTTTTTTTGATTAAAAAACCAAAATTTCTAATCCATTATTTTCTTGACAAATTTTGAAAAATTCAAGTAGCCTATGGATCTGATTTTATCTTTATTTCAATTAATGATGGCTTAATCATTAGCCTTTGCATAGATTATTAAATGTTGAAATGAAATTACAAGTGGCATTCGATTTACAGAGTTCTGATGAGATACTCAATTTTCTTGAAAAGAATGGGGATTTGATTGATATTATTGAAATAGGCACTCCACTTATCATTAAGGAGGGACTCAAAAGTGTACTAAAAATAAAAAAAAAAATTCCTAAACAAACTGTCCTTGCTGATCTGAAAATTATGGATGCGGGATTATTGGAAGCACAAATTGGTTTTGACGCTGGTGCAGACATTGTTACTGTACTTGGACTTGCTTCCACAAAAACTTTGTATGGTGTAAAAAAGACTGCTGTTAAAAATAGTAAGGAAGTAATGGTTGATATGATCAATCATCCATGTCCTGAAAATAAATGGAATGAGCTAAAAAATATGGAGATGGGTTTGTGCTGCCTGCATACAGCAAATGATGATACTAAAGATGGGGAAACACCATTAAATGATCTGGAACGATTTTACAATTTACACGGAGGAAAAAATATTGCTGTAGCAGGCGGAATAAATCCGGATATGATACGTAAAATTAATAGTTTTCATCCTGAAATTGTTATTGTAGGTGGATACATCGCAAATTCAAGAAATCAACGTGATGCATTGGAAGAGATACGACAGGCTATGGATTCAAGATGAAATTTAATGATTATTATCCAACTGTTTTAAGAGAAATAAAAGAAACACTTGGAGAAATAGACCAAGCAAATATTACATGTTTTTTAAAGCAAATAATGGATGCGCAAAGGATTTTTATTGCAGGAGTGGGCAGGACAGGAATGGTTATGAGATGCTTTGCCATGCGCTTAATACATCTTGGCATTGAGGTGCAGATTATAGGAGATATAACTACTACTGCTGTAGGTAAAAATGACCTTCTTCTCATAGGATCTGGTTCAGGAGAAACTGGCAGTATTTTAAGTATAGCTAGAAAGGCACACAATTTAGGTGTTCACATCCTGCTTATAACTATTAATCCTGATTCCAGTATTGGCGACCTTGCACAAGCATGTTTGAAGATACCAGCACCATCTCCAAAATTAATCCAAAAACACGAAAAATCTTCAATCCAACCCATGGGGTCCCTTTTCGAGCAAACTTTACTTCTTACTTTAGAATGTATTGCAGGAATGATAATGCAAGAAAAAAAATTGGATTCTGAGAGCATGTTCATGAACCATGCAAATTTAGAATGAGAGTAATTTAAATTTTTAACACTTAGTAAAGGAGAGCCTATGGAATGAATTTCATTTAAAATTATTCATAAAATTTAATGTAATAACTAAAAATAAAAGGAACAAATGTATAAATTAAAAAATAAAATGATAATAGGCATCGTCCTCGCAATAGGAACGTTGCTTTTTACCATGCCATCAGTTTTTGCAAAGAAATATGATGGTGTGACTGTTAACATTCTTACCATGGAAGCACCTCAAATAAAGGGCCCTATGGTTAAACGTGCGCCAGATTTTAAGAAACTGACTGGGGCAACTATTAATGTCATTGGTGTCCCATTTTCGGATATTTACCCAAAAATGGAATCTGATTTTGCCACTGGTACAAACAGTATAGACGGAGCTGTATTTGCGCCACAATGGATGGTGGATTTTATCGAACCGGGATATTTTGAAGATTTAACTCCAAAAGTGAAGGCGGACTCAGCCATTGAATGGGATGATATAGGTAATTTCTTCCGTTCTTTCAGTTCCACTTATGCCGGAAAAATCTATACCATTCCTGTAGATGGTGATTTTCATATGATCTACTACAGGTCTGACCTCCTTGACGCTGCAGGGATTTCACCTCCTACCACTTGGGAAGAGTATACTTATATCGCAAGCCGATTTCATGGCCAAGATATGAACGGTGATGGTACTCCTGATTATGGATCATGTATTTCCAAAAAAAGGAATGCTCAAGCCTACTGGATGATACATTCTATTGTAGGTGGATTCATACAGACCAAGGGAACAGGACAGGGGGTATTTTTCGACACTAAGACCATGAAACCTTTGGTTAACAATGAAGCGTTTTCACGTGCACTGGATATCTATAAAGAAACTACAAAGTATGCGCCGCCAGATGAAATAAATCTAGACGTAGGTGATACTAGAGGTCTTTGGACGGCTGGTCGATGTGCTTTGACTCTTGATTGGGGAGACATTGGAACTCTCGCTATCGGTAAGAACTCCAAGGTAAAGGGGAAAACTGGAGCAGCGATTCTTCCTGGATCGCGTAAAGTTCTCGATCGTTCCAGCGGGAAACTGGTTCCATGTAATCTTGCACGTTGTCCTTATGCGATCAACGGAATCAACCACGCACCATTTGCCGCTTTTGGTGGATGGTCTGGAGCTGTTAACACCTCATCTGATAAAAAGGTCAAGGATGCTGCTTATGATTTCTTTTCCTTTATGGCGCAGGCTAAGCAGTCAAACGTTGATGTCACCATTGGCATAACCGGTATGAATCCTTACCGTGTTTCACAATTCGAAACCTTGAGCAATTGGACAAATGCAGGGTTCAGTAAAGCTGCGGCAGAAAATTATCTTGGGGCCATCAAGGCAAGTCTTAACAGCCCCAACATGATTCTTGACCTGAGGGTCCCAAATAATCAGCGATACCAGCAAGTCGTACTTGATACAGAGGTCCACAGATTTGTATCAGGTGAAATAAGTAAACAGGAGGCTATGCAACGTATTGAAGATGGTTGGGAAGAAGTGACTGAAGAATTAGGTCGCAAAGGGCAGTTAAATGCTTATCGAAACACTCTCGGTTACTGACTCCTTATATTACCCAATCCGGGAAACCGGATTGGGTTTCCTTTATGACAAAACCAAATTCCATTGAAGAACGCCTAGACCGTCAGGCACCAGCAGTTTTCATCATGCCTGCTGTCTTAATAGTGCTTTTTTTTTCCATTTTTCCACTTATAGTTTCACTCTTTGTTGCACTTTCACGTCTAAAATTCATAAAAGGTGGAATACAGGCAAAGTTTATTGGTACGCTGAATTTTAAAAAACTCTTGTTTGGAAGTCAGCAGTACCATTTTCTAGGTAAGTTCGATCAGCTGACCTTATTGGGATATTTTTTAATAGGGGTATTTTTAATTATTACAATTTTTTGGTTACATAAATATCTGCGTTCTGGCCATTCAAGTATTGGTGGAACAATAGGCAGGCTAGTTGTAGCAACCGGAATGTTCTTTCTGACACTGCTTGCAATAATTAATCTGACTACACCAAAAGGACTCCCTGGTACTCTAGTGGTTACTTTAATTTATGTAATTTTAGGAGTAATTATACAGTATCTAATTGGTCTCGGGCTCGCTATGCTGTGTGTTCAGAATATTAAAGGCCGAAACTTTTTCCGAATGGTTTTTTTCATCCCCATGATGATTACTCCAGTAGGAATTGCCTATCTCTTCAGGATGTTGACAGACATGACAAAAGGTCCTTTCGCTCCAATCATTATGTGGCTGGGCATGGAAGAAAGCTCATGGGCAGTTATTCCCTGGGGAGCTAGAATTGCTGTTATGATTGGTGATGCATGGCAGTGGATCCCCTTTATGTTCATTGTCCTTCTTGCTGGTCTGGAAAGTCTTTCACCTGAACAGAAAGAAGCTGCGGTCATTGATGGAGCAGGGAAATGGCAAATCTTCAGAGATATCACATGGCCGACTCTTTTGCCCGTAAGTGTGACTATAATTTTAATTAGATTAATTGAAGCATTTAAAATAATCGATCTACCCAATGTAATGACCAACGGAGGACCTGGTATAGCAACAGAGTCTTTATCACTTCATTCCTATTTTAACTGGCGAACGATGGATCTTAGCGGTTCTGCTGCTGTAGGCTACCTTTTGATGGTAGTAGCTGTATTCATTTGTCTTTCTTTTCTAAGCTTAGTCAAGAACCGTGTGGAAATTGCACAAAAATGAAATTTTTTAAACTAATTACTAAAAGAAAGAGTATTGAAGAACCTTCTATTTTAGAAGGAAGTCTTTCTTACATTATTCTCGGAGTCTGGGCTTTCATTTGTATTTTTCCCATATATTGGGTAATTGTTACTTCCTTCAAGGAACCATATGTAGTTAACCAGGGACCGTTCTACATACCCTTTTTAGATTTTCAGCCTTCATTACATGCATGGGATTTTGTTTTCATGCAGGAATCAATGAACACTCTCAGACCTTTTTTCAATACCGTAATAATATCATTGATCAGCGCTCTTATAACTCTTTTAATTGGCAGTATGGCAGGGTACGCTTTGGTCCGCATTCATTACCGTCCAAAAATTATCTCCATTGCATTTTTCATTTTACTGTTGGCTCTAGGCACATTTCTTATTGTTAAGTTTGGACTTGACTGGCGAATCACCGTTATTTCTGCTTCTGCAATTTTTCTTTTATTTATATTTACTTTAGCCAGAAGATTTAAAGCCAGTCTTGGTAACAACGATATTGGTTTCTGGATGATTTCTCAGAGAATTCTCCCTCCTGTTGTTGTTGTAATACCGATTTATATTTTTTTCCAACAACTAGGCATGCTTGATTCATATCCTGCAATGATTATTACTTATGTAGCCATTAACATACCTATTGTTGTCTGGCTAATGAGGGATTTCTTTTTCAGCATTCCAATTGATCTTGAAGAAAATGCCGCGTTGGATGGAGCTTCTCGCTATAGAATCTTTACAACTATTGTACTGCCACTTGCTAAACCAGGACTTTCAGCAACCTTTATGCTTGTATTAATTCTTTGCTGGAATGAGTATCTTCTATCGCTTTTCATTTCACTAACAGATACTCAAACACTTCCTATAATGATCGCATCTATGAACACAACTCGTGGTCCTCAATGGTGGTACATGTCTGTAATAATAATTCTAATGATAATTCCTGTAATACTAATTGCTATGTTTCTTTACCGTTTCATTATTCGAGGCCTACTGGTAGGTGCTATAAAGGGGTGAAAAATGAATTCTGAAGACTTCAATATATTTTTAAACCTATTTGGTTAAATTTTATAATATCAAAACTAAAACTTATTTAATTGGAAAGATTGCAGAGGCAGTAACCTTAAAATGATTACTAGATCCACCCTCCTTGATCACCATAACTATAAATTGTTTAAAACCAAATTTAGCAATATTTAAATAATGAAGAAGTATCTCATCTAATCACCGAAAAAACTAAGGATAAAATGGATGTCGAACTAAAAGAGTTTACGAAGAGTTTCGGTAAAGTAATAGCAGTTAACAATATGAATCTGGAGATTGAACATGGAGAGTTTCTAGTTCTACTTGGGCCTTCTGGTTGTGGTAAAACTACTGCTTTGAGAATGATTGCGGGTTTGGAAACTATTGAAAATGGAGAGCTTTATATAGGGGGGAAATTAATGAATGAGGTACTCCCAAAATACAGAGATGTTGCAATGGTTTTTCAAAGTTATGCTTTATATCCTCATATGATTGTAGAGGATAACATTGGATATCCCCTGAAAATGAAAGGAATAAAAGGAGAGGAAAAAAAAGATGCAATTTTAAAAGCCGCAAAACAGGTACAGCTTGAAGAATTTTTGAATCGATATCCAAAACAGCTTTCTGGCGGACAAAGACAGCGTGTAGCATTAGCTCGTGCCCTAGTTCGTAGACCAAAAGTTTTTTTGATGGATGAGCCTTTGTCAAATTTGGACGCAAAACTTCGCGGGCAAATGCGTTCTGAACTAAAACATTTACAGCATGAACTCAATATTACCACGATTTATGTAACTCATGATCAAATTGAAGCTATGACTTTAGCTTCACGTGTGGCAATTATGAATGAGGGAATTCTTCAACAGATTGATACACCTAAAAATATCTACAATAATCCTGCAAATCTTTTTGTTGCAGGTTTTATAGGTTCACCTTCAATGAATTTTATAAAAGGCGATATTGAGAACGGCCAATTCGTTTCTAAAGGGTGTCTTATAAAAAATATTGAAAAAGATCCTATGAAGGATGTGATCTTAGGCGTAAGACCAGAAGATATGGAGATTGTTAATAATGAGTCATCACATATTCAAGCCATGATTTATTCTATTGAATTGACAGGAGAACAAACCATTGTTACCTCAAAAATGGATTCAAATTTTATCACCATCAGGGAAGATAAGGATTTTGAAAGTGATTTGGATATACCTATTAAAATTAAACTGGATGTAACAAAAACTTTTCTATTCGATTCCTTAAGTGGAAAGAGAATATAAGCCTGAAAATATAAAAAGGACTTTTGTATTGGGTTTTTACTTTATTAAAAGGTCTAAGTTAAAACAAATTACTTTCATAATTCCTTCTTTATTACTCGACTTTATTTAAACAGTTTTCTAATTTCATTAGTCAAACTTGGAGTTGCCCCATGCTTTGAACAAATATATGAAGCAATATGATTGGCTTTTTTATGCAGATCATGAAGTTTGTATCCCCTTAGCAGCCCGATCACGAGAGCTGCTACAAAAGCATCCCCAGCTCCTACAGTATCTTCTAAATTAATTCTGTATCCTTCATGTTTGGAAATATTACCTTCTTTAAAAAGAATACTCCCTGCACTTCCTTTAGTTAGCGCAATCAAATGTAAATCATATTTCTGAGATAATTCACTTAGAATTTTTTTTTCATCTCCATTTAATTTCAATATTTTCTGAATAAAAGAAAATTCATTCAAATCTAGCTTAAGTACATTCGCCAAACTCAATGAGGTTTTAATAATTTCTTCCGAATAAAAATTCTGACGTAAATTAATATCGAAAACTCTGATAGTTTCTTGCCCCATTAATCCCAAAAATTTCAGTATTGTCATTCTTGATAATTCTGAACGCTGGGCTACCGTACCAAAACAAACTGCAGCAGATTTAGAAGCTAATTCACATAAAAGTGTTGAGGTTGGAATATAATCCCAAGCTACTCCCTCCTTAATAAGATAAGATGGTTTTCCTTCTTTATCAATTTTCACAAAAGAAGCACCTGTTGAATGTTTATTGTCAACATATAAAAATTCTGTTGACATCTCCATGTTTTCTAAACTGGAAATAATCTCTCGACCAAGTTCATCATTACCAACACATGAAACAACTACTGAACTCTCGCCTAATTCCTGAACATGATATGCAAAATTTGCTGGAGCCCCCCCCCCATCACTTTGCCTGAAGGCAACATATCCCACAAAATTTCTCCTATTCCTACAACTACATTTTGCATTTCAAACAAATTTTTTAGCAATTTAGCAATTTTTTTTGTCAGATCCGTAAAAAATTCAATATTTAGTTGTTTTTGATTTTCATTGTAGAATTTGACTCATATTGAGCATAGGCATAAGGACTGCTAAAGCAATAAATCCTACTGCACCTCCCAGCAACATAATTAAGATCGGTTGCAAAAGTGATGTCATAGCTTCCAGCAAGATGTTTACTTCTTCCTGCATTCGGTCTGAAATTTTTTCAAGTAGTTCATCCAGTCTAGCAGCCTCTTCGCCAATTGAGACCACATGACGAACGTATTCAGGGAAATAATCTATCTTGGCCATGGCTGCAGAAAGCGGAATCCCTTTGTTGTTCACATCAATAATCATTTGATCAAGTTTTTCAATGAACAATTTATTTACAACCACTTTTTTGGAAATTTCCAGTGCCGTTTTCAAATCCACATCACTTTTTAGGAGGGTCCCTAGAGTCTGGCAATAACGTGCAACCATTATCTTAATTCTAAGGCTACTTAGTCCGGGTATATTAAGTTCAATCCTGTTTTTCCAAATTCTACCTTGTTCGCTCATTAAAAATACTTTTGCTGCAGCTACAACAATCACTATTACAAATATCAACAAAAACCAGTGGTTTACTGCAAATTCACTTATACCCATCAAAATTCTGGTTGGCATTGGCAAAGCTGCTTCCTGGCTTTCAAAAATACTGGTAATCTTAGGTACGATGTTTGTGATCATGAAAATTACCACAGCCAGTCCAAAAAAAGCCATAAAAGCAGGATATATAAGTGCACCCTTTATTTTGGAACGAACTCTTTCCTGTGTTTCATAATAGTCTGAAAGACGCTTCATGATTATTCCGAGATTCCCAGAATTTTCTCCCGAACGAACCATACTCACGTACATTGCCGGAAACACTTCCGGATGCTTTCCCATTGCGACTGCCAGTGGAATACCTTCAACAACTTGAGCTCGAACATCTGAGAGAATACTTTGGAATCCTGAATCTTCTGTTTGCGGAATAATCAATTGAAAGGCCTTGTCATATGGAATTGAAGCATCAAGCAAAACTTCCAACTGTCGCGTGAACTGAGTAAGGACCTTTCCTGAAGTCCATTTACGAAAAGGTAATTTGGGGAGCTTTATTTTTCCTGAATCATTAACTTTACCGAAATTTGTTTTATAAAGACGACTTGTGCGGATTTCCTTGGGAAAAAGTTCTCTGGAGCGCAGAAATTGGCGAACCTCGGATTCTGAAGCAGCATCTTTACTCCCTTTATGCAATGTACCTTCAGTGTCAAAGGCCTGATAATTATAAATTGGCATATAGAGCTATTACTTGTAAATATTTTAAATTATAACTGATAAATGAAATAATTTTTAATTTTTACTCAAATATTTTTTTTAATAACCGTCGGTATTTTTACAAGAAAAATAAATTGTAGCCTTTAAAGAACTGAGTCTACAAATATCCTTAACAGTTGACGCCTTTAATTTCTATCCGTAAAATAATGTTTGTCTTTAGTTTTAATTATACACAAGGATTTTAGTATGGCAAAGGAGTATCCGGCCTTGAAAAGTGTTCCTGGATTTTCATGGCTTGGAATAAATTTGGGCATAAAGGATGAAACTCCTGATTTTGGAGTAATTGCTTCTGATTACAAATGTTCCGCTGCAGGAGTTTTCACCAAGAACAATATAAAGGGAGCACCAGTAATCATAGGCCAGGAACATATAAAGGATGGTCAACTACAGGCAATTGTTGTCAACTCAAAAATTGCCAATGTAGCCACCGGCCAGTCTGGAATTGAAGACGCAAAAAACATGTGCCGTTGGACAGCATCCTCACTTGGTATTGCTCCAGAACAGGTACTACCCTCTTCAACTGGTGTAATCGGCAAACGTCTGCCTATTGGAAAAATCCAGGCAGGTTGTAAATCTATTCCTGAAAAAATTGGTTCTTCTACGAGACATATTGAAAGCTTTGCTCGTGCAATCATGACAACTGACACAAACCCAAAATGGGGCTGTGAGTCAATTGAAAATGCAACTTTGCTTGGAATAGCAAAAGGTGCAGGAATGATTGAACCTGATATGGCAACCATGCTTGGTTATTTTGTTACTGACGCTAGTCTTAGTCATGAGTTACTACAAAAGATGTTGCGCCGAGTTGTTGACAAGTCCTTCAACAGAATCTCCATTGATTCTGATACTTCGACAAGCGACACAGTAATTGCCCTTGCCAACGGCCATGCTGGTGAGGTAGATCCAAAAAAATTTGAAGAAGCACTAACAAGAATTGCAGTTAATTTAGCAAAAGAAATAGCACGTGACGGAGAAGGCTCCAAAAAGTTAATTGAACTAACTGTATCTGGAGCTGAATCAAAACAAATGGCCCTGCAAATTGCAAAATCAATTGTTAATTCCCCTTTGGTCAAAACTGCAATACACGGAGCAGATCCAAACTGGGGTCGTTTTGTGATGGCAGTAGGAAAAGTATTTGAATTCCCGGTAAGATTGGAAGAATTATCTATTCAATTTGGTAGTGAAAGCCAGCTTATGACTGTGAATGTACATAATCTGGACTCCGGCAGTGTCAACCTAGATACAATTTCAAAGTATCTGCAAAACAATGAAATCCAGCTCAAAGTTATAGTAGGAAAAGGTGGTTTTGCTGAAACAGTCTGGGGATGCGATTTAACTAAGGAGTATGTTGAAATAAATTCCTTTTATACAACATGATTTTTTTAACGAAATCTGGAAAAATCATCACTAGTATTTTCACAGTCTTCAATTTTCATAGTTAAAACAACAAATCCTAACAACTTAAAACTAACATAGACATATTTTTTAATATTTTAAAGAGACGCAAACTTGCAGGCTAATAACAGTACATCAGAAAGTAAAATTACAAACACCGCAATTCTGATGATAAATCTAGGCACTCCAGAGGCTCCTAACGCTCCGGAAGTACGGAATTATTTAAGGGAGCTTCTCTCTTCAGATCGTGTGCTAGATATAAATCCTTTCTTACGATGGCTACTGCTCAATATTTTTATACTTCCCTTTAGACCTAAAAAAACTGCAAAATCATATAAAAAAATTTGGCTGGAGGAAGGTTCACCCTTGATGGTCTATAGTCAAAAGCTGAAAAAAGCTTTGACAGATGAGTTTGCAACGGAACAAATACATGTCGAACTTGCGATGCAATGCGGCGAGCCTTCAATAAAAACTGCCCTAAACCGTCTTCGAGTTAAGCAATACAGTCGCATAATAGTACTTCCCATGTATCCACAATACGCTTCAAGCACTTTTGGAGGGGCAATAGCAGATCTTTACAGGGAAATAATTAATGACTGGAACATGCCACAGCTACAGATTGTTCCCCCATTTTTTTCAGATTCACTATTTATTGAAGCATGGGCTAAAGTAGGAATGCCATATCTCGATCATAATCCTGACCATGTGCTGTTCAGTTTTCATGGACTTCCACTAAGGCATTTGAAAAAAAGCGATATATCTGGAAACTGGTGCCGTAACAATAAGGACTGCTGCCTGAAATTAACAAATGAAAATAAATATTGCTACAGTGCGCATTGTCACAAAACTTCAAAATTACTTGCAGAACGCCTGAAACTAGATGCAGAAAAATGGTCAGTGAGCTTTCAGTCCCGTTTTGGCCGTGAGGAGTGGGTTAGACCATACACAGAGCCACATCTTGAGGAGCTTGCGGAAAAAGGTATAAAACGAGTTGTTGTATTTTGTCCGTCATTTGTTTCAGACTGTCTTGAAACACTTGAGGAAATCGGGTTACAAGCAGCAGAACATTTCCGTAATTGTGGTGGAGAAGAACTTATTTTAGTTCCGTCTTTGAATGACCACCCTGAATGGATAAAGTCACTGACTTCAATTATCCGAAAGCAACTCTAACCCTAACCCAGCCTTAAATTATTTTTTGGAGAGCAAATAAACTTGAGCACTCATTCCCGCTCTCAGTATCAGACGAGGATTATCAGCTTTTATATGAAGGGGGAAACGTCCTGTTTCAGGGTCTGCTATCCAGTCCACACGCTCTATGTGACCAGTGAATTGCTTTTCCCTGTAGCTTGTAGTGACAAAAACAACTGCCTGACCCTCCTTAATCATAGGCAAATCATGCTGCTCTGCCTGAATCACTATTTTTACCTGACTTATGTCTATGATTTGAAAGATAGGTGATCCAGGACTGATCATTTCTCCCTCCTCGATTAACTTGGCAGCAATTATTCCACCTATTTTGGCCTTGAGAAAAGTATCCTCAAGTGCATCTTCACTTATGTCAACATCATGTCTAGAGCGTTCAAGAGTCAGGATAGCGTTTTCATATGCAAGTTTTGTTTTTTCTAAAGAAAGTACTGCCCTGTTATACTGCAGCTGTAAAGATTCAAGCTGTGAACGAGTTGAAGAACCTTGTTCAAACAATGTTTCTTCATCATCCAGCCTGCGCTTAATATCTTTCAAATTAGTTTCCATATCTTTGATACTGTTTTCACTAACTTTAACATTATTTTCGTTGATCTTGAGTTGTATCCGGGATAATTCCAGCTGGCGTTTCTGTGAAGTGTTTTCAAGGGTAAGCAGCAACTGATCTTCTGAAATAGTCTGATTTACTTTTACATTTATATTTTCAACTCGGCCTCCTACACTCGACTGTACTTGCAAAGTTTCAGAAGGCTCAATAAGACCTGTAAGTGAAATTGGTGTTTTGTATGAACCATCAATTTCACTGCCCCATAATGTAAATATCCCTCCAAAAAGCCAAATAAATAAAAAACTAAAATAGATTTTGTGTAATTTTTTGTATTTATACATTTTTTCTCCTGATTTATTATTTTTTTAATCTGTAAAACTTTTTGAATAAGTTATATTTTTATATTTTTTCTTCGATCAATATAGGCTTCAAAGATTCAATTCAAGTGATCAATTCTAATTCAATTTATATTTTTCTTTAAATTCACCAGTTAAAGCTAATAATTCCAGTCTTATTTTTTCCTGACGTATGCTGATCATTATTTCCTGCTGTTTTGCCTCAACAACGTCCTGCTGAAATTGAGAAACCTGATAACTGGTACTCTTTCCAAGCTTGAACCTTTCTATTTCATGTCTAAGCTGTTCTGCAGAAAGCTTGCTCACTGCCTTAGCAGTCTGTTTTTCCCTTTCAATCAATTTGAGTGAATTTAAAAACGACTGTAAATTCAAACTTAATTGAGATTTACGTTCTTCGATTTGCAACATTAGTTGCTGCTGTTCAAGTCGTTTTTTCTGAATATTTTCTACAGTCGCCTGATCTCCCAAAGGGACTTTCCAAGTCAGTGTGGCACTCATTCCATGAAGTTTACTTTTTGCGAAATCAGAAGTACCACCAAAAGTACTTGAACTATATCCATTTAAAATATATGACAAGCTAAGATCCATATCTGTTTTCTGATTGTTCAACTCCTGCTCCAACTGATATCTATTTTGCTCAATAGAAGCATTTAATGAACTAATCTGTGTGTCATTTTTATAAATTGTATCTGAAAGAGAATTTATATCATCCGGAACTTTAAATCCCCCGGAAGGCCTGTCCAAAGGATACAGTCCAACCGGCAAATACTTAAGATTCAATACAGATCTAACCTGATCCTCTACACTCTTTACATCCAGTCTTGAGGAAAGCAAACTTTGACGGTCCCTCATAAGTTGAGTTTCTGAAACTCTTACTTCTGTAGAATTCAGCAGACCTGCTTCAAGTCTTGCATGATTATCACGCGTTAATTTTTCTGAAAGTGCAACTGCCTTCTTCTTAACTTTAACAGTTTCCAAAATTCCAACTAAATCCCAATAAATTGATGCTACCTGCTTTAATAGTGAC
>CACERX010000015.1 GCA_902562015.1 uncultured SAR324 cluster bacterium | reverse complement strand
TCTGGAACCTGCAGTAATGGGGGCTACAGTTTCCTTTGGTCCAAAACACAGTAATTCGATGGAAAGCCTTCAAATGCTGGAACAAGGACTTGCAGCATGCGTAAAGAATTCTGATGAATTTCAGAGCTGGCTTAATAGTATGCTGGACGACCGTAAGCGATGCATGGAGTTGGGTAAAAGGTCTAAAGAATATGTTGAAGGGCAGGCAGGTGCTTCAGAGAGATGTCTCCCTTTGCTAGTCTGCTGATCTAAAATTTTAGTGGACAACCGACTTTTGGTGCTGATGCCATTTCAGTATAACTACCTTTTTTTCTTACAAATAGTTGCACTCTAACAGATAATTTCAAGAAAGTTTACTCATTGTGTTTAAGTAGGAAATGTTTTGACAACATAGTGTATCTACTACAAAATAGAAGGGATTTAGAATGAGGGGGATTTGATTAAAAAAACAATAATCAATGTTTAAGAAGAATATTTTTTAATTCATACTAACAAATATATTGCTACATAAGTCAATTTTTTAAGGTAATTTTTTTTAAAATTTCTGGTTAAATTAAATAGGAAAATATTTAGATAATTGAACCATAAAGTAGGTTACAACTATGAGTGAAATTAATTTTGATACTGAACTTGACTGCAGGGGACTGAACTGCCCAATACCCATTCTCAAAACTAAGAAAGCTGTGGACAAACTCAGTACTGGTCAGGTACTAAAAATGCTTTCGACAGATGCTGGGTCAGTTAACGATGTTCAGTCCTGGTCTAAGCGCACAGAAAACAAGTTATTGGAACATTCTGAAGATGGAGGAGTTTACAGTTTCCTGATACAGAAAAAATAACCTTTGTATACTTTAAGGTTTCTAATCCTTATGCTTATGATGTAAGTTGGATTTATAGAATTATTTAAACAACATCATTATGGAGGTATGATGAGTGATGAAGAAAAAATGACCGTGTTTGTTACTTCTGGTCCTGATACGCCGCAGCGTTGCGCAACGCCGTTTTATATGGCAAACATTGCTGCAGCAATGGACAATGAAGCAAAAATGATTTTTCAGATTGACGGTGTTCTGCTAATGAAGAAAGGCGTGGCAGATAATCTGATGGCTAAAGAGGGTGGTAAACTGGTAATTGACTTTATCCGTGAAGCAAAAGAGGCTGGAGTAGAAATGCACGTATGTTCAGCCGCTTTGCAGCTTCACGAAATGACCGAAGATGATTTGATTGAAGAATGCGATGGTGTAGTTGGTGCAGCGTACATGGTAGATGTTGGATTAGAAAGCGGGATGGTTCTTAATTACTGAATCTGAGTTTAAAATATGGCAGAAGTTAATAATTGTTTACTTCCGGATGACCTGCAGTATCACGTAGAGTTCAACGTCTGGCTTCGAGACAATGGGGATGGAACATTCGATATGGGAATGACTGACATTGCACAGACTATGGCCGGATCAGTCATTCACTGCCGTGCTAAGGCAGTGGGAAAGACTGTCAAAAAAGGGAAAAGCATAGCTACCGTCGAAAGTGGAAAATGGGTTGGTCCTGTAAAAACCCCCCTTACAGCTGAAATCATGGCATGCAACCAGGATGTTGAAGCAGATGCCACAGTCCTTAATAAAAGCCCATACAAACAGGGATGGATAGTCAGGCTTAAGCCAAGCCAGATGGAAGAAGAAAAGGGAGATCTTGTTTCAGGTGAAGATGCTCAGGAAGGCTTTAGAGCCTACATGAGTGAAAAAGAGCTTGGTGAATGTGTACACTGCGAAGGATTTGATGGATAAGACCCAAATTGCGGATTCTAAAAAATCACTTATTTTGTCAGTATTTACCCACCCGGCATGCAGTGGTTGCGGAGCCGCAGTGGAAATGGGATGGGAGATTGCCCAGGATCTTAAGGGAATAGTTTTGAAAACTGTAAAACTCGAGAACCGTGAGGGTTTGGAAAAGGCACAGCAATGCGGTATAAAAACTATTCCAACAATTATTATCTACAAGGATGAAGAGGAATGTGAACGTATGGTTGGTCTTCCTAAAAAGAAAGACTTAGAAGATTCACTTAAACTTTATTTAGATTGAAGAGAAATGTCTATTTACGCTGACGCGAAATATACAGATGTCCCTTTGGAAAAAAAGCAGGAACTTTTTGATGAAGTGAAAGCTGACATGCGCTATGACCACATGCTTTACGGCTGCTATGAATGTGGGATTTGCGTTGCTGCATGCCCATCTGCACGTTTCTATGATTTCAGTCCAAGGGTATTTGCACAGGTAATGGCTAGAGAGGACGTAGATACTTTTTACGAATTACTCAATGACAGTGTCTGGGACTGTTCTCAGTGTTTCTCTTGTACCCGTTGTCCGAGACAGAATAATCCAGGCGGGATCATCACTATAATGCGTGAGGTGGCAGTCAATCATGGCATGCAGTCAGCAAAGGATGCCCTGAAGGCATACAGCCGAATCATTTATAAGATCATGTCAACTGGTACTCAGGTTGCTCCAGACATGCTACAACCAGATTTCTTCCCGGACTGGGGTCCTGATGTAAAACAGGTGTCCGATAACCTTGATGTGTGGAGAAGGTGTGTCCCTCCGGAAACTATGCATACTACTGAGCTGGCATGGGATGTTAGCGAAAAAACCAGGCTTGAGCTCTATATGATATGGAAACTTACCGGTAACCTGGAAATGATAGAAAAAATTGATGAGGGAATTTTCATGATCCTTGAGGAGGTGATGGAAGAGCTTTTGGAAGAGAATGGTTACGATATTGACGATTATGAGAACTTACTTGAAGATGATGAGTGATTAAGAAATACAAATTAAATAATCTTGATATGGATTAAACAGTTAATTTCACTTTGAGAGAAAGAAAGGGTAATTAATGCAGCAGACTATAGCAAAAAAAGAATTTACTCCGCCCAATGTTTTATCGCGGGAATTCAAAAGGGACAACCCACCACCCACGGAAGACTACCGAGAGCAGTTGTTTGCTCTCGAAAAGGCTGGAGAACTAGAAGTCCAGAGAGTTCCTGAGCCTTATGTGGAACTTGAGACCAAATACGGTAGAACAAAGAAAATTCCTCACGAGATGACTTGGCACCACAAGTCATGCGGGCAATGTGGTCACATTCCAGGGTATTCTACTTCTATCTTCTGGCTTAATAGGAAGCTAGGGTTTGACTATCATGATCCTCGTGACCAGACTTCCTGTACGGCATGGAATTATTATGCCTCTTCGACCTCTAATTCTGCTGCGCAGGCAGGCATTGCTGTAAGAAATTTTTCACAGGCCAAAATAGACGGTTACTTTCCTGTCATTCACTGCGGGACAAGTTACGGACATTACAAGGAGACCCGCGAACAACTTCTGCACTATCCTGTGTTGCGAAGGCAAGTCAGGAAAATCATGGAACGCCTGAAGATGCCATTTGTTTTCCCGGAAGAAATAGTCCATTACTCAGAATGGATTCATGCCATGCGGGACCGAATTGCCAAGCTGCAAGTCCTCGATCTTAGTAATGTCACTGTTACCGTGCATCCTGCTTGTCATTATCACAAGCTGGTTGTTGAAGATGCCGTTTACGACCGAGACCTATTCGATGGTCAGCGTACTGCCATCATCAGTGGACTAGTCGATTCGTTAGGTGCAAGGGTGGGAGATTACTCAACATGGCATGACTGCTGTGGATTTGGATTCAGGCACATTCTGGTCAGCCGTGATTTTTCTCGCTCTTTTGCTACCACAAGAAAAATTGAACGTATGAAGGAAGAAGTAAATCCAGATGTTACCATGACTCATGACACGGGCTGTGTAACTACACTGGACAAAAGCCAGTTTGCGGCTCAGGCTCATAAAAAAAATGTTGGGATTCCTGTGATGTCCGATGCTCAGTTTGCCGCTCTGGCAATGGGGGCACACCCCTACATTGTCTGTCAGCTTCACTGGCATGGTGTAGATATGAAACCACTGCTCGAAAAAATGGGAATTGATCATAAAAAGGCATGGGCCGAGTTCGAAGTACAGGCTGAAAGAATCAAAGCCGGTGAAATGGAATATATAAGCTGGGAGGATGCAGATGCATGAAAAAAATGTATTAATCATAGGTGGAGGTCCTGCGGGGCTTGAAGCTGCAAGAGGTGTTGCTGACCTAGGTTACCCGGTTAAACTGGTTGAAAAGGCTGATCGACTAGGAGGAATGCCGATCCTTGCTGACTATGCAGCATTGACCCCAAATATGGTAAATGCTGAGGAGGCAATGGGAGAAATGGTGCAGCGCATCGAAAACGATGAGCTGATAGATATCTGCACTTCCACAGAAGTGATAGGTGTATCTGGCTCTTCACCAGAAATCAATGTAAGCCTGAAAGGTCCGGGGGGTGAAGAAGATATTCAGCCGGGAAGTGTTATTGTGGCTACAGGATTCAAGCATTTCGATCCAGGCAAGGAAACTCAGATGTACGGCTACTACGAATTTGACGATGTAATTACTCTGGTTGATACAGAGAAGATGTTAAAAGCAGGGAAATTTGTAAGGCCATCGACCGGAGAGCCACCCAAGCAGGTCTGCTTCATTCAATGTGTTGGAAGCCGTGACCGCCAGATTGGCAACGCATGGTGCTCTAAAGTTTGCTGCGGGATTGCTTCAAAGGAGGCCATTGAAATTCGTCACCTTCTTCCGGATTGCAGAGTGTTTGTCTTTTACATTGACATGCGCATGTATGGATTCTGGGAAGATGAAATTTACTGGAAGGCCCAAGAGAAATATAAAGTGAACTTCATCCGCGGTATTGTTACCGAGGTCACCAAGCGTGGTGATCAGGTGGTAGTCAAAGGTGAGGACACTACCATGGGAAGACCTATGGAAGTACCTATGGACGTAGTAATTCTTTCAGTGGGTATGGAGCCCAGTGATGGGACAACAAAGATGGCAGAACTATTTCAGCTTCCCTTGGAATCGCATGGTTATATTGAGAGCATTGGAGGAGCTTTAAATACTGTAGTTACAAGCGTACCAGGAATATTTGTAGCAGGTGCGGCAGGTGGTCCTGCTGACTTAGAAGACTCAGTTTCTATGGGCGGTGCAGCAGCATTGAAAGCAGCTTCTTATCTTCGTAAAACCGGACTGCTTGCAGCCTAATGCTTTTTGATTCACTGACGAACGAAGAAATCGTCGATTCAGAATCTGCATTGGAGTTTATGAAGGAAGCCACTAAATTAGCCAGTTCTGCTGACTTGGAGGACCTTTCTGAGCGAGTTTCCCGAAAAGCTGAATGTTTTAAGGGGTATCTGAGCCCCTCATCTGTTGATGAGCTTGATGAAGGTAACTTTGACCGTATCGTAAGTTTAATCTTTTCGATCGGGAGAAAGTCAAAACGCCTTATTGACGCGAATGGTTTTGAAAACCTTCGCAGTATGATCAGGGAACTACTTCATGGGGTTGATCCTGTTGAGAATCGTTTCAACTTCTTTGTAAATCAAGTTGAAGGTATTGAGGAAAAGATGCGCATTAACTTTGCAGGAGAACTTCTGCATTACTCTATGCCAGATAGATACTGGCTTTGGACGAACTGGATCTGGGACCCAGATAATAATACTGGTGCCTTGCCTCTTGTGGTCCAGGAGGAGATAGATTTGCTTGGGGAAACTGAGGGAGAAACATATCTTAGAGTAGGAGAGGCAATGTCTTATGTCAATCAGGTTGGAAATGAGCGTGGTTATTCCAGAGTTGGTCATGGTAAATTCGGGATTGATGTTTTCCTGGCCTGCGTTTACGCAGTATATATGTACACGGTTTTTAGAGTAAAGCTGTCTGATGAATTCAACAGGATTCTTCCAGAACTGCCTGAACTGACACGCCGTGTGCTTGGAGTGCAAAAATTAAAATTTTGAGAAGCAATGGCTGAACATAAATACGAAAAATTTACGGAAAAGGAAGAAGCAGTAGTAGAGGGGATTGATATTTCCGGAGTGTGGAACAGGATGTATGAACCTCGGGAGCTTTCAGAATATGATCTCACATACATGGACAAGGTCACAGAAACTAAAGGCGCGGAGTCGATGGGTTGGTGTTATCAATGCGCGCAATGTGTGGGTGTTTGCCCAGTGGACCACGTAGGTAGTTATGGACCACGTAAGTTGTTCCGTAAGCTTCAGACGGGGCAGAACCTTTTTGAAAGCGATGATCTCTGGCTTTGCACTACCTGTATGAATTGTCTTAGGGTCTGTCCAAAGGAAGTAGACATGATGAAAATCATGCCTGCAGTTCGCGAGCAGGTGGTACTGAATGGTAATCTGCCCGGTGAGATCCAGGAAATGCTTCAGAATGTTTCGGAATATGGGAATCCGATGGGGGAATCTCCAAGAAAGCGGCCGCGATGGACTAAAGACCTAGAAAACCCTCCTAGGGACCTTTCTAAGGAGGATGGTTCGGAACCTGTAAAGGTGCTTTGGTATGTTAGTGATTACTTTTCCTATCATCAAAGGGGACAGGATGCAGCAAAAGCTTTGACAAGAGTTTTCAACAGGCTCGGGTTAGATTTTGGGATCCTTGGCAGTCTGGAAAAATGTGATGGTGATTCCCAGAGACTGGTCGGAGAGACCGGACTTTTTGAAGAACTTGCTCATCATAACGATGAACAATTTCAAAAATATAAACACGACACCCTTGTTGTCACAGACCCACATGCATACAATGCATTTAAGAATCATTATCCAAAACTGACTGGAAATGAATACAAATTGGCTCACTATACCCAGTATCTAAGGAGCAGATTGGATGAACTTAAGCCTTTATTGACAAAATCATATCCCAAAAAGCTTACGTTTCATGATCCATGTTACCTTGGACGTCATAATGGGGAATATCTGGCCCCTAGAGAACTGATAGAAGCTATTCCAGGATCTGAATTCATCGAAATGTATCGTTGCCGTGAACAGAGTTACTGCTGCGGTGGTGGTGGTGGTGGTATGTGGCTGGACGGTGTGACTGCAGATCACACTAAAGAGAGGTTGTCTGAGAATCGTGTCAAGGAGGCTATAGAAATAGGGGCGGAGATTCTCGTCGTGTGCTGTCCATATGAGGTTTCACGTTTCGAAGATGCAGTAAAGTCAACCAACAACGAAGGTAAACTTGAAGTCCTGGACATAGCAGAAATCCTGGACCACTGTATGGGGGAAGATTAAAAAAACAGTGGGACCATTGGTCCTTAAAGCAGAAAACATCCTATTAAAAAAGCACCTCCAAAGACAGGCTTCAAGACTTGGGCTTCGTTTCGATGAGTTCATTGAATCTACTCAGGTTGCGCCGATAATTCTGGTGGCGGAACTGGAGCAGCCAGGAGTGCTTGAGGAAATTTCTTCTTGGAAAGAAAAATGGCCTGAGTGCTTTGTGGCTCTTTCGGTGACTGTTCCTGATAAGGAACTATGGATTGCCGCTGAAACAGCCGGCGCAGATCTGGTTGCAAACCGTGGGGCCCTTCCAAGACTAATTTATGACCGGCTTAGGCATTTAAAGCAAGGAACAGTGCTGGTTAAAAAGAAGGTTTTGGAGAAGGCTAAGCCGGTAATGAATAAGGGAGAGGGATTGATTGGAAGGCTTCCTGATTCAACTGAAGATCCGATCGCGGTTTTTAAATGGAAAGATCAAGTTTGTGCCGTGCGTGATATATGTCCACATGCTGGTTTCTCTCTGGCAGACGGTGTTTTTGATCCCGAGAATGGAAGTATAACCTGTCCCGAACACGGCAGCAGATTCCAAGTATGCAGCGGTGAAAGACTAAGGGGGCCTGCGGATTACCCATTGAAAAAGTACAGGGCCTTTGAAACTGCTGGAGAAATCATTGTAGAAATAGAACAGGATGATTAAAACAAAATAATTAGCTAGTCACTTGATAAGGTATTGATTCGTATCTGGTTATTTGAAATCTTAGTGTTTGTAAGATTCTTCAGCTTAACGGATCACATAGTTGAGAGGAGCATAATTTAGATTGCTTTAGAAGGTTTTTTATGGAAATGAGTCGCAGTAGTTCAAAATAAAAAACAAATAAAATTCTTAATTTAACAAAACTTAATGAGGAGATAATGAAAATTGCTGTGTTATTGAAACAGGTGCCGGACCTGGCTGAAGAGCTTGAGGTCGACGATAGCGGTAAGGCTCTGGATACTGAATATATCAAATTCAAGCTTGACGAATACGACGAGCACGCGCTCGAAGAGGCAGTTTGTCTTAAGGAAGCCGGACAGGCTTCGGAGATTACTGCCATTGCGCTTGATGGTGATGAGGTGGATAAGGCGCTTTTTACTTCTATGGCAAAAGGGGCAGACAAGGCAATAAAAATCATGGGCGCTGAGGTTGAAGGCAGCAGAGCTAGCGCTTCTATTTTTGCTGAGGCCGTGGGAACTGAATATGACTTGATCATGACAGGTGTGCAGTCAGTGGATGATCGCGAAGGAATGATGGGTCCAATGCTTTCTTCAATTCTCAAGATCCCATGCTTAAGTGTTGTCACTCGAGTTGAAGGCGGTGACAATGGCATTGTTGTTCATAAGGAATATTTTGGTGGTTTGATGGCATCTTTTGATGTACAAGTACCAGCTGTGCTTGGTATTCAGGCTGCTAGACAAACTCCAAGATATGCACCGGTGAGCAAGGTACGTCAGATCCAGGAATCTGCAAGTATAGAAGAAAAATCTCTTAATGGAGCGCCAGAAACAGTTAAAAGTGAAGTAACTTCAATGGCACCTCCGACCAAAACAGGTGGAGCAAAAATGCTTGGATCAGTTGATGAGTTGGTGGAACTGCTGAAGGAAAAAGGAGTCGCATAATTAAAACAAATTTATAATGGGAAATATTTGACTATGGGAAATGTACTTGTAATTACAGAACATATGAAAGGTGAGTTTCAGGACATTAGTTTTGAAATGTTAGGACAAGCTCGTAAATTGGCTAATGGAGGAAAGTGTAGTGCCCTTGTTTTTGGATCAATGAAGGGTCGCTCTTCAGAACTTGGAGCTGCAGACCGAGTACTTTGTCTTGGAGGCAGTGATGATTTTAATCCTGAAGCATACTCCAGTGCCGCACTCCAGGTAATTCAATCTGAATCTCCTGATCTTGTTCTGGTAGGCTCAACTTCAATGGGTTTGGATCTCGCTCCAGTATTAGGTGTCTCACTTGACCTTCCCGTCATTTCCTATTGTTCCAGTGTTGAAACTTCAGGGGACAGTTTCGAATTCAAAAGTCAGCTTTATGGAGGCAAGATGGAAGTAAATTCGACTGCACCAAAAGCTGTTGCGATGGTTTTGGCAGGATCATATTCTGCTGAAGCTGGCAAGTCAGGAGGTTCTGCAACTGCTGAAGATGTTACAGCAGACTTTGGTTCAGGTAAAGTTAAGTTTAAGGAGCTGATAGAACCTGAAGCTGCCGATGTGGACATTACCCAAAGTGATATCCTAGTTGCAGTGGGACGAGGTATCGGAAGCAAAGATGATATCGAGGTAGTACAGGAATTGGCTGAAAATCTTAAAGCTGATCTTGCGTGTTCAAGGCCCATAGTAGACGCGGGATGGCTTCCTAAATCTTGTCAGGTTGGTAAATCTGGACTGAAAGTCAACCCTAAAGTTTATATTGCCCTTGGTATTTCTGGAGCTCCTGAGCATCTTGAGGGGATGAAAAGCTCATCAACCATTATTGCAATCAACACAGATAAGACTGCTCCTATATTTGATTTTGCTCATTACGGAATGACAGAAGACCTCTTTGACATCTGTGAAGAACTGGAAGATTCTCTTTCTTAGTTTGACATAATGAGAACTGCCTGAAACTTCAGACTCAAAGTAAAGCATGCTAAGTACAACAGAACAAATTGCCTTCGTTCTTCTTGTAGTGGTCTGTGGAGGATTGGCTTTCCGAGGTTTTCGGAGAATATATGTCATTGTTTCTCAGGGAAAGCCTTCTTACCGGACAGATGGCTTCCCATCGAGGCTGATAAAGGCACTGATTGATGTTGGCCTTCAGAAACCTCTCTTCAAATCCAGGCCTATTGTTAGCCTATTCCACGCCTTCATTTTTTTTGGTTTTAGTTTCTACCTTCTGGTCAATATCAATGACCTGCTTGAGGCATATATAGAAGGATGGTCAACAATCGGAAGCTCCAATCCTGTAGCGTTGGGATTCAATCTTTTTTCTGATCTGTTCAGTATTCTGGTTTTAATAGGAATAATTTATTTCCTTATTCGCAGGTTTGTAGGCAAGCCTAAGGTTTTTGAATTTAACAGTAACGTCAAACTACAGAAAAAGGTTGCTGATGGCGGGATTCGCAAGGATTCACTCTTAGTGGGAATCTTTATTATTCTTCATGTTGGATCTCGTTGGCTTGGAACCGCTTTTCACTTGGCCGAGCGAGAAGTTGCAGAATGGTCTATGCCTACAGCCAGCCTAATTGCACCGCTGTTTTTTGGCTGGGAAGGTTTGGAAACTGGGATCCATGTTACCTGGTGGCTTGCAATGGGCCTGATTGTTCTATTTTTACCTTATTTCCCATACAGCAAGCATATACATATTTTTCTCGCTCCAATTAATCTAGCATTTGCTAGTCGTGAGGCAAATGGAAAGCTGATGGAGCCAGCCGAAAGTTCAAATCCAGGAGCATCAAATCTGGATGAACTTCCATGGAAGAATATATTTGATTCATACGTCTGTATCATGTGCACGCGTTGCCATGAAGTTTGTCCGGCTCATGAGTCTGGTACTCCTTTAAGTCCATCTGCACTTGAAATAAATAAACGGTATTTCATAAACGAAAACTCGTCTGAACTGGCAGGGGGTAAATTAAAATTAGATCTGCTCAATGAAGCTATTTCAAATGATGCAGTTTGGTCTTGCACTACCTGTATGGCATGCGTAGAAGTTTGTCCGGTTGGCAACGAACCGATGCAGGATATACTTCAGATACGACGTAAACTGGTGTTCGATGCTAATATGCCGGATGAACTATCAGATGCTCTTCGCAGTCTAGATGAACAGGGGAACTCTTTTGGGGAATCATCAAGAAAACGAACTCGGTGGACACGCGATCTTGACTTTCAGATCAAGGACGCTTCCAAGGAAGCTGTTGAATACCTCTGGTACGTAGGTGATTTTGCTTCTTTCAATCAAAACTGTACAGAAAAGACTCGTAAATTTGCAGAAGTACTGAATGCTGCTGGTGTAGATTTTGGCATTCTAATGAAAGATGAGAAATCTACAGGCAACGATGCTCGCAGAGTTGGGGAAGAGGGCCTTTTCGATGCACTCGCTGAAGATAACATTCAAACACTCGAAAATTGTGATTTCCAGCATATCCTGACTACTGATCCACATACCTATAATACTTTGCTAAACGAATATCCTTCGAAAGGTGGGGTTTATTCGGTTAAGCATTATTCAACTCTTTTAATGGAGCTGATTCATGCAGGAGAGATCAAAATCTCTAAACCTCTAAAGATTAAAGGAACATACCATGATCCTTGTTATTTGGGGAGATACAATGGAATTTTTGATGCCCCTCGTGAAGTAATGCGTCAATGTGGAGTAGAACTACTCGAAATGCAACGAAACCGAAAAAATTCCTTTTGCTGCGGCGCAGGAGGAGGTCAAGTTTGGAAAAAGGAACATGAAGACATGAAGCAACGTCCCAGTGAAAATCGAATCGAAGAGGCTCTGTTGACGGGTGCCAACTATTTTACAGTTGCTTGTCCTAAAGATATGACAATGTACTCAGATGCGGTCAAAACATCTGGCAATGAAGAAAATATGATTGTTCGCGACATTGTCGATTATGTTGCAGAAGCTATGGAACTCGAGAAACTTTCTCATGAAGAGACAAATGAAGCTGTGCCAGAATCTTCCATGGTTGAAAAAGATGCACCTGAATTACAGGTGTAATGAGAATGAAGAAAATGATAACAAGAAAAGCATTCATTAACAGTATCTCATCTTCCAGCATATTTGTTTTTGCTTTTGGGTCGTTTTTGGGCCTTCCTTTAAGGGGATGGGCAAACTGGAACAAGGAAGCTTTCCATTCTAAGAAATATCAAAAATCACTAGAATCTTTGTATGGCACTAAAATACTTGAAAAAACAAGTGATATAAAAATTTTAGCGCCTGATGTTGCAGAAAATGGGGCTTCAGTGCCAATTACTGTTTCAACATCAATCAAAGATATTGAAAATCTCAGTATCTTTATAGAGAACAATCCTTTGCCTTTGATTGCTTCTTATAATCTCAGTAAAAATGCGATTCCTAATTTTTCAGTAAGAGTTAAGATCGCGAAAAGCTCTCCAATACATGTTGTAGTAAAATCTCAGGGTAAACTTATCTATTCCTCAAAAAAAATCCATGTTTCTGTTGGTGGTTGTGCTGAAGGCTAAGGAGTTTTATGGCTGGTAAAATCAGAATCAAAGCAGAAGAAAAAGCTGGAACAGTTACAGTCAAAGCATTGATCAAACACCCTATGGAAACCGGTCGTAGAAAAGATAAAAACGGTAATTTGGTGCCTTCTCATCATATAACCGAAATCAGGGTGATGGTTAATGGCGGTGAAATTATGCAAGGACAATGGGGTACTGGGATAGCAAAAAATCCATACATGTCACTTCAGTATTATGGGAAGAAAGGGGATAAAGTGAACCTAGAACTACTAGATAATAAAAATAATAAATTTTTTGTGGAAACAGCTGTTAAGTAATTCAACCAAACTGAACTCACTCAAAATTAATGGAAGAGGAAATTGCAAGCAAGGTGCTCATCCTTGGTTTTTTGATTGCAGCAATTATGGGTTTTGTAGGGAATCGTTCTCAATATTGTACCATGGGTGCTGTTGCAGACTGGATCAATGTAGGAGATACGAATAGACTTAGAGCATGGTTATTTTCAATTGCTGTGGCTGTTTTTGGTGTAAGCCTGCTTGAATTTCAACAATGGATTGATATTCAAGAAACACGTCCTCCCTATCGTATGCAATCTCTTCCCTGGCTTAGGTTCATTATGGGAGGTATCATGTTCGGTGTAGGTATGACTCTGGCCAGTGGATGCGGGAAAAAAACATTGATACGAATTGGTGGTGGGAGTCTGAAGTCCTTTTTTGTATTTCTTGTCTGCGGTTTCTCAGCCTACCTGATGACTCAAACTGTTTTTTATGAGATCATCTTCCACTCCTGGTTATCCCCACTAACAATTAATTTTTCAGATTATGGTTTTGCAGGTCAGTCTCTGGGCGAATTAATTTTTGGCACAGATGATCTTTATGGAAAAAATTTTTTCCTGGGAGTTGCCTTGGCAATTTTTTTGGGGTTTTGGGTGTTTTATTCTAGCGAATTCAGATCCAGATATGGTTTGATTGTGAGCAGCACTGTCATGGGGCTTTGTGTAATAGGAGGGTGGTACGTGACATCCGGGCCTATAGGCAAAAGTTGGCAGGAGTCTGCTGAATGGATGGATCAACCGCCAATAGGTGTTGGAGCTCAATCCTTTACATTCGTAAACCCGATGGGTGAGAGTTTAGTTTATCTCCAGTCAGGATTCAACAACTTGCTTCTTAGCTTTGGTGTATGCGCCATAGCAGGTATCATAGTTGGATCTTTCTCTTCTGCCTTAATCTTTCGAAATTTTCATTTTGAATGGTTCCCTTCCGTGAAGGATTTTATGAACCATCTGTTAGGAGCAATTTTAATGGGAGTCGGAGGAGTTTTAGGAATGGGATGTACTATTGGACAGGCAGTTGCGGGCACCTCAACATTGTCGTTAGGATCCTTCATCGTTTTCTTCTCCATTTTATCTGGGAGCGCGCTTACAATGAAAACCCGCTATTACCTAATTTATTATGAAGATGAAGCCAATCTTCCAAAAGCAATTATGTCATCCCTGGTTGATTTCAGGCTACTGCCAAAATATTTCAGAAGATTGGATTCAATTTAATTGCAGGATTACCCAAACATATCCTGGGTAATTGCATCATACCACCCCTGAGTATATATAGCTTCTTGCGCCCTCACGTCAGCGTTTTCAGCTTTGGGACTTAAACCACCTGATCCTTTGATTCCAACAATTTTGTTATTTGAAATCTCATAGACTTTCGCAACTGAAATTCCATGATTAGGAGTCACAAGGCTATAACAGGTATTTGCATAAGATGGAGTAATTGGTTCTGTTCCACCAAATAATGACACAATAGACGCTGCGGCCACTTTCCCCTGGCTATTTGCTGAGAAACCAGATTTAGGCATTTTACCAGCTATACAGGAATCTCCAATCACATGTACTCCAGGAAGTAATTCAGATTCAAAAGTAACCTGATTTACAGGACACCAGCCTTTTGAATTTGTTAGTCCTGAGTCCCTGGCAATTTTACCAGCCTGCTGAGCAGGGATAAAATTAACTACATGACCCTTTTCCATTCCAAATTCTGTTTCAACTTGCATATTCGTTGGGTCGACTCTTGAAATTTTACCTCCGGCAGATGCAGCACGCCATTCGATTAAATCACCATAGTGGAGATCCCACCCGCTCATAAAAAGGCCTTGTTTAGAAAACTTTTCTTTAGCATCTAAAACAATAATTTTTGATTGAGGTTTGTTATTTTTCAGGTAATGAGCAATAAGGCTGGTTCGCTCATATGGTCCTGGAGGACAGCGAAATGGATTCCCTGGTGGACAAATCAAGACCGTCCCCCCATTTGGCATTGCTTCTAATTGTTTTCGAAGCAAGGCTGTCTGTGGACCTGCTTGCCAAGAATGCGGCATTCTTTCTATTGCAGACTGGTTATAACCCGGCATCGAATCAAAGCGAAAATCAATACCAGGAGATACAACAGCCCTGTCAAAATTCAATTTTCTACCATCTTCAAGAGTTACAGTTTTATTACCACTTACCCATTTTGCCCGAGCATGAATTACTTTCACGCCATGTTTGTTTTTAAGAGCTCCATAGCCATGACCAATATCACTCATAGTGTTAATTCCACCTAATACCGTATTACTCCAGGGACAGGTGTAAAAGGTAGGGTTAGGTTCTACAAGCGTAACTTCCAAACTGGAATCTAATTTACGCAAATACTTCGCTGCAGTAGCACCTCCGAATCCTCCTCCAATAACTACGACTTTTCTTGATGCTCCAAGGACTAAAGAAGGCATACCTAAGGCTGATGCCATGCCCACGCTGCTAACAATTTTGCCAAAATTTCTTCTTGAAATTTTTTTCATTTTTCCTCTTTTAATTATTTGTTGGCTAATTTGCCAAAGTATGAAGCAATTAACTTGATATCTGCTTCGCTGTATCCTTTGGCAATTCGGTTCATTACAGTCCCCTTTCTTTCACCTTTGCGAAAATGGAGCATCTGATTTTCGATGTATTTTGATGATTTCCCGTATAAACTGGGCATGGAACCAGGACTTTTCCCATCAGTCCCATGACATGCCGCACAAGACATTGACAATAATGTTGCTCTGTCTGGTCCACCAATCGCTAAGTTCGGCAAGAGCCAGATGGACATAATTACAATTGAAAAAAATAATTTCTTCATCTTATCCTCATCTATTATTGTTGAACGAACTTTAATCTAAAAAAAATAAAAAGGTTATATAAAAAAAAGTATTAAATCAACATTTTTTTATTAATTAAATCAATAATTTATTACTAAATGCTAATATATTAAATTAGTAATAATTAATATAATTAATTAGTATTATTTAATTAATTTTTATTTTTCCTTGTTAAAAGAGGCCTTCAGGATCATTAAAAAAATTCAAACGGCATAGGAGATAATTTTTATTATTATTAAATTAGCTTGAAAAATTTAGTTTATTTGATAAGAATAGGCGTCACTAATTAATGGGTTACGACAAATTAGTTTAAAAAAAATACTTTGATGAAATGAAATAAAGGGAAATAACATGACATCTGATACAATAGCAGAGGATTCTGACAGTATAAGTGCAGCATTTCGAAATGGCTATGAGAGGGTATTCGGTAAGCAGTGGCCCATCTGGGTAGGTGGTTTAATGCTCGGAATAGGCAATGTATTCCTGTTTGCCTTTGACAGACCGTGGACCGTATCAAACGGAGTAAGAAATTGGGGGGACTGGATTTTCAACGAAATAGGTGTTATTCAAATTAATGTCCTTCCTCCAAATTTATTTTCCAGTTCAGTGCTCTGCTTTGGAATGATTGTTGGGGCACTGGTGGCAGCATTGCTGGGTAGACAGTTCCAGATTCGAATGGCGCCAGCTAGGGAGTTATTCAAGGGGCTGTTTGGCGGAGCACTAATGGGAATTGGTGCTGCGCTCGCTTTTGGTTGTAACATAGGGGGTTTTTTTAGTGCGATCAGTGCTCTTTCTATGGCAGGTGTGGCTATGATGTTCGGTTTAGGGATAGGTGCATTTGTAGGATTAAAACTGCTTGTCTGGGAGATAGAGTACCTCCCGGCAACTTCCTGGGGGGCACAAAAAGTTTCGAAAACTGACAAGACATCAGGTTTATCTAGTAATGCCCAGCCAATTGCAGGATTCCTAATTTTACTTCTTAGTATCCCCCTGATCTTGACTTACGATGCTTATGATTACCCTATAAGCGGAGGTTTCCTGCTTTTTGGACTTTTTATTGGAATCGTAATGCAGCGCTCACGTTTCTGTTTTGTAAGGGCTTTCAGAGACCCTTTCATGACGGGTGATGCAGAGGCTACCAAAGCAGTTGTACTTGCGGTCATCATAAGCGTAACTGGGTTCACAATCCTGAAATGGACCGATCTGAGGTCTTGGGATGTTGCTGTTCAACCAGGATTTTGGATAGGGAGTCTTTTGGGTGGAATCATCTTTGGCATTGGGATGTCTTTTAGCGGTGGCTGTGCATCGGGAACTATCTGGCGGGCTGGTGAGGGACAGGTTAAACTTTGGGTCACACTTTTTACGTTTGCCTTTAGTACATCATATTTCAGGGACTGGTTGGTTTCAAGTGGATTGAGATCAAGACTTGGGGAAGAACTTTTTCTGCCTGATATTATAGGTTGGAAAATGGCACTTATCATTGTAATTGCCATCATGTTCCTTTGGTATTTGTTGGCTGTTTGGAATGGAATAAGTAAAAAGCTGGTAGTTGTATGATATTTTGAATTAGGTTAATAGAATGTGGTTTTCAGGTAAGGTAAAGGGTTCAATCAACTTTAATGAATTAAGGAAGTCGTAAGTGTACTTAAATTTAATACGCAGAAAGAGGTTGTGATGAATAATTATATTATTTAGTATATCTTATGTGGCGTTTTTTGGCCGCGTGGTCTCATCCCTAAATTTTAAATGGGAGAAGCATTAATCAATAATTGAAATTAAGTAAGGAGAAAGTTATGAAAAAAAATTCGGTTTTATTTGCAGTATTTGTTTTCTTGGCTGGTATAATTTCAGGTTGTGCAGGAAAACATGGACACCATCATGGACATGGACATGGACATGGAAAAAATGATGGAAAACACGGAGGGCAAATTGGAGCCCCAACAGCAGGCATGAGTTCTGAGGAGTATCAGGATTTAATTATGCTTGACCCTCAGAATACTATGCATGCCAATTTTAAGGCTGTTAACGGAATGGATGGATATTTTCTTATTGATAACCAGGGAGAACCTACTATTTCAGTAGTTGACTATAATTTAGGAGAGACAATCAAAAAAATTAAGTTAAGCGACCCTCCAGGCACCTCATTTAAACCTGCAGGGAATCATCATATTTTTGTAATTCCAGGTGGAAGATATGCCTGGTCGTCTCAACGTTATGAAAAAGACGTAATGTGGACAATAGATTTAGTAACCCTTGAAGTAGTTGACACTTTCCAATTAAGTATGGGAGGTAAAACAATTAAAGCTCCTCTGCATATTGGTTTTGCCTACAAATCTCCTTTGGCAGTTACAGGTAATATCTTAGATAAAAAGAAGGGATATCTAACTTTTTTGAGGACCGATACTCGCCGTCCTTCCCACATAGTTGATCTTAGTTGTCCAGGAGCAAGGGACGCAATGTTCACTTTCGATGACTCAAAAGTTTTTACAACTTGCCAGCAGGAACCAAAGGGAGTTTCTATTGTTGATGTAAGTGGAAGAAAGGAAATCAAATTTATTCCTATCAAGGGAGGAAGAGCTGGAGGAATGACTCCGGACGGAAAATATTTTCTGGTTGGAGCCTCAAAAGCAGTTATACTTATTGATACTGCCACAAATGAAGTTCACAAAACTATAAAAGTTCCAGGTGGTGGTGGTAACTTCACTTGTCTCCCTGATGGATCAAAGTGCTATGCAGGTTTGAGAAAGGACAATTCAGTTGGAGTAATAGATATGACTAGTCTTGAACTCATTAAAGTCATTAAAACTGGTAAAAATGGCAACCGGCTCTACTTAAACCCTGCTAATTCCAGATACGGAATTTTCGCTAATGAATCTGGAAAATCAGACACTGTATCTATAATTGATACTAAGAATGACGTTAAGGTCATAGATCTTATCACAGGTTTGGGGCCGCACAATGTTGCATTTAATCCGGAAGGAACCCGTGCAATTATTTCTACAAAAAAAGAGGATGTTGCAACTCTTGTTGATACATCATCATCAGATCCTACAAAGTGGGATATAATTACCACGGACATTGAGTCTGGCATAGAAAATAATGGGGTTCGCTGGGTCCCCAGTCCAAGTGCAATAAAAGCTGCAATGAATAAATCTGATACCAATAGTAATCAAATTTTGGAAATTGCAGCAACAGATTAAGTTTTAGTTTTAATGGTGGTCAAAATTCAAAAAATGAGTTTTTTGGCCACCAATTTGAATATGTCCTTTTGTTATCTAATTTTTAGTAAACAAAGACATTTGCACTAATTACAATTGATAGGAGTATTTAATGAAAAATATAAATCTTGAGTTCAAGCCAGAAGATTTTTCTAGAAGGAAATTTATTAACTATGCATTGGCTGCAGGTATATCAATTCCCGCCCTTTCAGCAATTCCTGTATTAAATTGTGCTCACGGCGGAGTTTTTCAAAGACCTAAGGATTTGGAAAACTTAACTGAACTAGAAAGAATACACTTACCTAAAATATCATTGCCACCAGTTGTTGAAGATGGTGCACAGGCATCAATAGTTTGCAGTGTTGACCATCCAATGGATGAAGACCACTATATTAAAAGTATTCAAATTATGAATTTTCAGGATCCTGTAGTCATTAAAGGAAAATTTTTCTTTACACCTGCTAATGGAGAGGCTTATTTAAGTACTCAAATCCGTCTATCTGGAGGAGATGGAGAAGTTTGGGTGGTAGCGGAATGCAATCAGCACGGTAAATGGGCAGCAAATAAAAAAGTGACCGTGGCAGCCGGAGGTTGCTAAAGTGCTATGCAGCTCAGCTTGGGCCAAAACTTTTTTTTTAAAGGCCTATTTTGCATGTGTTGTTCTGCTATATTTGCTAACTCATGTACCTAGCCTATTTGCTTCTTCAACTGAGCAAATCAGGATAATAACTACAAACGATTTACACTCCTATCTAAAGCCAATATATTATCGCTACCTTGATGACATAAAACCTTGGGGTGGTGTTTCTAGAGAAGGTGACTACGTCAATAAGGCTAGAATAGAAGGAAAAATTGGTGGGATGGCATATGTTGCATCCATGATCAAGAAATTAAAAGCAGAAAAACCCGGGAAAAATCTCGTGTTTGATGCTGGAGATACTTGGCACGGAGGAGGAATCACTTTCTTTGACAAGGGCGTTGCAATGGTTAAGGTCATGAACGCTATTGGCTATGATGCAATGGTTCCTGGTAATTGGGAATTCTTCTATAAAAAAGATCATTTCCTTGATCTTATTGATTCAGCTAACTTTCCGGTAATTGCCTATAATCTAACAGACAGAGAATGGGAAGAACCTGTACTTGATCAGTATATCATTCGCAAGGTTGGTAAACTAAAAGTTGCTGTTGTTGGCTATACTTATCCTTGGACAGCACTTACATCAGCTATTGCAGGTTCTGCAAAATGGTATAAGTATGGAATCAAAGAAGATGAAGCAAGGGCTTTAATAGCAGATATAAGAAAAAACGAAGATCCGGACCTTTTAGTTTTCATTTCTCATGGAGGGTTCGGTCTTGATCAAAAATTTGCCAGAAGAGTAGATGGAATCGATGTCCTTTTAAGTGGACATACACACGATGAAGTACTGGATCCCGTGGTATGGAATGATACTTTGGTTTTCCAAGGTGGTGCTCATGGGAAATATGTGGTTAGTCTAGACTTGGAAATAAAAGATAAAAAAATTGATGATTTTGAGTATCGGCTAAATAAAGTTATGCAGAGAAGGATTGATCCTGACCCTGAGGTTTCAAAATTAATAGAAGAAGCATACCAGCCTCACGAGTCTGAATTATCAAAAACGATAGGCAGCTCAGAAGTGTTAATGCAACGGAGGGACTTTTGGCAGAGTACAGTCGGTAACCTTATTACAGATGCAATGAGGGAGATACAGGAAACAGACATTGCTTTTTTTCCAGCCTGGCGATTTGGAGCATCAGTACTACCTGGAAAGATAACCAAGGAGGATATTTATAATGTTATTCCAACGGAAGGTCGCATTTCAACTTTTTCAATGAGGGGCAAAGAAATAAAAAACCTCATTGAGAATATATTAAGTTCTGTAGTGAACAGAGATCCATATACTAGGGTAGGTGGTGATATGATTCGTTTTTCTGGAATGAAAATTATATGTGATCTTGTTAAACCTGCTGGCAAAAGAGTATTGAAAATAACTATAGGTGGGGAAGAATTTGACTCGCAAAAAGTCTACACTGTTGCTTCTGCCCACACAAGGTTTCAGAATAATCCGCTATTTGGTGCAACTCATGTGAAGGATACCGGAAAAATGATTGCAGAAGAATTAATTAGCTACATTGAGAAACAATCTGTAATAAAAACAACCAGGGATGACAGGATAAAAGTATTAGCATTTGAGTAAGTTTTAAAACTTTGGATTAAATATTTTAACTAGAGAAAAATTATGGCAGAAAAAATAAGACCACCCCGCTTGAGAATTTCTAGGCGAATCAAGAAAAACAAGGTTTTCAAGGTTAAGGTAAAGTTTGATCATCCATCATTTACAGGGCTGGCAATAGCAGATGATACATCAGATCCGGTTTTTAACAGGGCAATTCCTGTTACTTTTATAAGAAATATGCTCGTATACTATGGAGATGAACTTGTCAGCCGTTTAAGGTTATCTTCAGGTATTGCAGATGAGCCTTTATTTACATTTAAATTAAAAGCAATTAAGGAAGCACCTATAAAGGTTGTATTCATAGACAATTTTGGTAAAAGATGGGAAGCTTCAAAAGAAATAAAATTTAAGGGCTAGATTCAATCTCTTTAGCCATTTTTTAACATATGAATCAAATTATATTATGAAGAAAATATCAAATTTTTTGGTTGTTTTTTGCTGTTTTTCTTTTTTCTTTTTCCAGACAATATTTGCAGGAACGGTCGTAGAAAAATTTAAAATAGAAGGAATTCGTACAATTGCCAGTACAAAGGCATTACAGTCAGAACTTGTAAAAATAGTAGATATAAAAATATTAGATTTAAATTTGAAAGATACAGATTCTGGATGGCCGGTGCTTAAGGTTGAATATGATCCGGATATTGTTACAAAGGATAAGATTGAAACTGCAATAGGCGAAATAGAAGATCCAGCTGGGCACAATTATAAAGTACATAAAGGACCTCTGATTACAAATGCAGCTCCTCTAGAGGAAGAGAGTAAGGCTATGATGAAATTTGGAGATATGACCATGGATTTAAAACAGGTTAAGAATCCGACAGTCGACTTTGATTCTTCAATCAAACGTGGGAAGGACATGTTTGCAAAAAACTGTGCTAAGTGCCACGGGCTGAGTGGGAACGGTTATGGGGTAGTTGCCCATGGATTTACAACCTGGCCAAAACAGTTGTGGGTATGGTATAAAGCAGACAGTTCTGCTGATAGCTATTTGTTTTGGATTCTTGAAAATGGCAAATCGGATATGCCTCCTTGGGGACTGATTCTTTCTGAAGAGGAAAGATGGGATTTAATAAACTATATTAAAACAATTAAAAAACCTGAAGAAAGTTAATAACTAATTATTCAAATAAAATAATAATATTATGATTCCATAAAAATTTCCAAAATGGACATTTCAGAAGACATTGTAACAAGAAAATTTTCTGGAATGAGCTTTGATGAGGTGCTTGAATATTTAGTTCAGGAAGTTAAAGATCGAAACTATCTTATCACTCGAATAAACAATATTGACAATATACATGAACGCCTGAATGGAGATGTTGCAAAAAACTTAAAATTTAATTTATACAAAATTGTGGAATTTTGTAATCTGGAAAGTTGCAGCCAGTTGATTTCCACTGACCTCAAAGCGGGTGTATTTATGCCTGTAAAATTTGCAGTCTATCAATCAGATAACCAGGAACAAGTTTTTATCTCCTTTTTAAAACCTACCGCGTTTGCAAGTATTTTTAATTCTGAAAGAATGACTAGATTTGCAGAAATATTAGAAAAAGATATGTATGATATATTGGATGAAATTATTTTCTAGATTTACATTACCCGGTTTAAAAGCTTTATTAATATTTATTAATTTTTCAATTTTCCCCCTTCTCTTAACGTCCATCAAAAAGCAACTTAAGAACAAAAGATGATCACTGCAGAGATGTGATTCCAATCATGAATAGATCTCCAGTTTACAAGTGGTATATAGTAGTACCTAAATGTCTGCTTTTTATATTAGCGGTACTTACCATACTAATAAATCATGCAGAAGCATTTGAGCATGAAGAGTCATCAATAAATTTTCAGGATTATAGCCGGGATGTAATCAAACAAAACAGAGATAAGAATAAGCCATATTTCCTTCTGTTTGCCGCTCAGTGGTGCCACTGGTGTGATCTTTTTATTGAAGAAACTTTAAGCAAGGAAAAAGTATATACCTACCTGCGGAATAATTTCACTAACATTTTCATAGATGTAGATATCCATAGTTCTGCTTACCGCAAATATAAAGCTACTGGTGTACCATTCACTGTATTTTTAAATCCGGACGGTTCCCCCTATTATAAGTATGCAGGAGCACTTTACGCTAAAGAATTTCTTGAAGTAATTCAGGATGTACACAAAAATATTTCTGAGAACAGATCTGTGGATGGGGAGGAAAATTATCAAATTGAGTATGAATCTCCAACTGAACTTAAAACAGCAGATCTGGAAAAAATACGTGAAATGTATCAGCAGGGAATTCTAGACAACTTTGACTTAAAAGAATATGGCCTTGGTACAGGGGAAAAATCAATACTTCATCAAACATTTCTATACCTGCTAGATTCTTTGAGAGGACAAGACAGAAAAGATGCCATTCGATGGATCAGTAAGACTCTGGAAAAAGCAGTTGAGAATATTTATGACTCGGTGGAAGGTGGATTTTTTAGGTATGCTGAAAAAAAGGACTGGGATGTACCACACTATGAGAAAATGGCTGACCTGAATGCCGGTGCTGTTAAGGTTTTGTATGAAATCAACAAGCAAAGTCCCTCTCCTTACTTGAAAAAGGCTGCGGACAAAACCGTACAATATTTGACCTCAACACTGTATGATTCGAATATAGGATCTTTTTTAAGTTTCCAGGAAGCAGATACTTCATACTACTTTCTGAATAAGAAAAATCGTAAACATAATCAGCGGCCCAATGTTGTAGAAAAGGTTTTTACTGATCGCCTTGCAAAAACTCTTTTTTATTTGATAGATGTTCTCGAATTCAACACTAATTATGAACTGCAGGAGAAAGTAAAAAAGTCTCTTGATTTCATGGCAAAAATGATTCTCAAGAATGAAGAAATATACCACTACTATTCTATTTCTGAAAGGCAGTGGTTAAGTAATGGGAGCCTTCCTGACTATGCCAACTCTGCAATATTGTTTTTTAAAGCAGCGAAAAAATTTCAAAACAAGAGCTACAATGAAGTAGCCATGAAGATTCTAAGGCTTTCCAAGGAAAGTTTTTTCGATGCAGAAAAAATGATCTTTTTCGATCCAACTATGGACAGTCTAGATGATGTAGAGTATCTGATGGAGATGAACGGTCTGTTTGCCCAAATGATGTTAGACATGGAAATAATTGAGGAGAAAAAAGATGATCTTCGATATAAATCAGAACCGATGATTACCTATTTTTCTGCAATGGATGAAATGCTTGAAGAGCAAATTTGGGATGCTGAAAACTGGAAATTTGCTGAGCGTTATGTCCCTTACATGAGAGCTTTGGACAAATATCTTGCTTCCAGGAAATAAAGATGTCCTGAATGTACAATTTACACTACAAAAACCTCCGATTATTTTGATAATTCTATTCAGTATCAATTTATACTAAATCTTATTTTTCCTCAGATATTTTTTATATCAAATAAAGGATTTTTTGATATAAGAAATTATTGTCAGTTTTAACTTAATTTTAAGAAAATTTAACTTGTTTTATCGATTGTATTTTAGTACTAGTTCTCTGTTATAAGTTATAAGATCTGAAACTGTGATCAAAAAAATATGTCAAATCAAGTAATTTTGGTGTCTTTTGTTTTAGCCAGTTACATATATAATTCTCAGAAAATTTTTAGTTTAAACTGCGAAAAGGAGGCTTATGGGAGTATTAATTGAAATACCTTCTGCATTAAAACAATATGTTAACAACCAGGATCAGGTTGAAGTTGATGGTAGTTCAGTTGAAGAGGTATTAAATTCATTATGTACACAATTCACTGAACTCAAACCAAACCTGTTTGACGGAGATGGCAAGGTCCGAAACTTTATCAATGTCTATCTAAATGATGATGACATTCGCTACGCGGACGGTATGAAAAGTGTGGTTAAACACGGAGACAGTATTCAGATTGTTCCTTCAATATCGGGAGGATCTGTTTACTGCTAAAAGGATTAAAATGACTTTAAATAACGAAGAAATCAACCGTTACAGCCGGCATCTGACCCTACCTGAAGTTGGCATGGAAGGTCAGTTAAAATTAAAAGAGGCTAAAGTACTCATGATTGGAGCCGGAGGTTTAGGATCACCACTGGGCATGTACCTAGGTGCAGTTGGAGTTGGGAAACTAGGGTTAGTTGACTTCGATGTGGTGGATCACACAAATTTGCACAGACAGATTGCACATGCGACTTCTGATGAGGGTAGGCCTAAAGTAAACTCTCTTCGCGACACAATTCTGGCTGGAAATTCTAATATTGAAGTTGAGGGGCATAATATTCGTCTAGAGCGAGATAACGTTCTGGAATTGTTTGAACAATATGACATCATTGCTGATGGATCAGATAATTTTGAGACTCGATATCTAATCAATGACTCTGCATATTTTACTAAAAAGCCGCTGGTATCTGCTTCAATTTTCCGTTTTGAGGGTCAGATTACAGTATTTGATCCTGAGTCGGGGGGGCCGTGTTATCGGTGTCTTTTTTCTGAACCCCCTCCCGCAGCATTAGTTCCAAGTTGAGAAGTTTCAGGTGTCTTGGGCGTGCTCCCAGGAGTTGTGGGTCTAATTCAGGCCACAGAAGTAATTAAGTTGATTCTCGAGAATGGAGTTCCTCTGAAGGGGAGATTACTTTTGTATGACGCTATGAAGATGAATTTCAAAGAGGTGCGTGTACGCAAAGATCCAGAATGTGCTCTCTGTGGAAGAAATCCTACTATTACTGAGTTGATTGATTACAGAGAATTTTGTGATATACAGCTACCGGGAACTAAATTACATGAAGAATTTGACGAGGAATTATTTGAGCTTTCCCCCTTGGAATTCAAAACAGCACTTGAACAAAATCCTAAAGCATTTCTAGTAGATGTTCGAGAACAATATGAATGGGACATTTGCTACATTGAGGGAGCAAGATTGCTTCCATCCAGCCTTTTTGATCCGGCAACTAGCGGATTAGATAAGGATGCATCTATATATTTATATTGTTACAAAGGGCAACGTTCAATGGCAGTACTTAAGGAGCTCTGGGGGGCTGGTTACAAAAACCTTAAAAACCTGAAGGGTGGTATTGACCTCTGGGCGGAAGAAATTGATCCGGATATGCCTCAATATTAATTTAAGATAAGTCTCCCATATACAACAAAAAAACATGTAATTAAGGAGTTTAAGTGGAAATTCCGGCAGATATTTTAGAAAAATGTCATGCGGAAGGTGTTGCGGCATATCCGGAGGAGGCATGCGGATTTATCTCAGGAACCAGTAGTGATCCGGGCTTGCTTGATGCTGTATGGCCGATGCGAAATATAATGAATGATCTCCATGAGAAGGACCCTAAACTGAATCCACGTACTGCCCGTGACGGCTATTTAATTGATCCTCTTGAACAATTGAAACTTGAACGACTCCTTAAAAAAAAGGGAAAGGAGATCAAAGTAATTTACCATAGCCATCCTGATGTTGGAGCTTATTTTTCAGAAAAAGACAAGGAGGATGCTCTTTGGAACGGGAAAGCCAGATATCCTGGGGTAAAATTTTTGGTTTGCGGAACAACTAGAGGAAAACCTGACGGTGCGATTATTGCGGAATTCAATCAGGACAGCAGTGATTTTGATATAATACCAATTAATGGTAATTCCAAAGAAACTTTAAATGGAATTGTAGGCGGTGTCTTTGGAATTACTGGAATACTGCCCAACATTGATTTTATTCATCAGTGGAAAAATGGGGATCTCGAACTGCAGCATGGTTATTTCCGTTTTGTAAAACAAATGCAGATTAGGGACCTGCAGGAAGAAATTTGTTCCCGTACCAGTGCAAAGTATGCTCTCACTTACTGCTCAGGTTTATCAGCTTTATTTGAATTGTTGATTTACCTTCGTGACTCTCTCCCAAGCATCAATCTATATTTTTTTCAGATATTGCACTTTCAGTCGGTGATATCCAAAATCTGGAAATTCCCTGTAAATCGCTTGATCTGGAAAAACTGATAGAACCTGATTTGCTTTCCGCAAATAAAGGTGATGTATTGTTGCTTGCAATGGAAGTACCGGAACTGTTCTTAAAAGATAATACTGAATGGCTGGAAAAATTAAAGCATCATAGAATTACCGTTATTTTTTACTCACCACATCTTCCGGTTTTTGATGAATGGCCTGACGGGATCACTTACTGGATAACTGGAATTAGTAGTTCTGAATTCAATGATAATATTTTAGAAATTCAAGCGGGTATAGTTCTTGGAAATGCGGACAGGCAAATTGCAGAATTGATTGAGAGTACTAAAAGAAGCGGACCTGTTCTTTCCGCACGCAGTGCAGCAGTTTTATTAAAATTGATGAAGGATCAGGAAACGGGTTTGAATGACATTACTCAACTATCTGTAATCAAAAAACTACCTACAGACTCAAACCCAGAGCAGCTCATATCTAAAAAATTGTGTGAGTGGGAACATGCTTCAGAATGCTTTTTGTTCCCTTCAGGAATGTCGGCAGTTTATAGTGTGATGAATCTGCTACGTAATAAAAGCAAACCCCACGTTATTGTGATCGGGTTGTTATACAGCGATACTTACAGTCTGCTAATGAATCTAGGGAAATCATGCAGATGGGAATCCGAATTTGTCCAGTTGGATCGTCTGGAGAGTCTTCCTCAGACTATAAATAGTAAGACGGCAATGATCTTCACCGAGACAATAACTAATCCTTTGTTAGAGATTCCGGATTTAGAAAGGATTGGTGAAATTGCATCTGAACATTGTGTCCCTTTTGTAGTAGACAACACAGTTGCAACTCCGGTAAATTGTCAACCTTTGGATTATAATGCTGATTATGTTATTCACAGCACAACCAAATATTTAAGCGGGAGTAATGATCATGCTGGTGGAGCCGTGCTGGTTAAAAATTCTATGGATGCCAATGCTTTGAAAAACTTCCAAAGATGTTGGGAAATGAAAATTTCACACTTGGAGTCAACAGCTCTTTGGGAATACATGCAAGACTTTCAAGAAAGAATGCAACGCTTCAACAACAACGGCACTATCTTAGCAGAGTTCCTTGCAGAACATTTTGCGGTTGATTTTGTATACCATCCATCCCTGTGTACTAACACTTCATATGCTGAAGCAAAAAAACTTCTCAAAGGAAATGGGGGAGTGGTCAGCTTTACCCTTAGGGATGAAAGTGAAAATGCTTTAAAGAAATTTTACGACAGAGAATTCTCATCTATTATCAAAGCTCCGTCAATAGGTTCAAATCTGACACTGATCTGCCCATATACGTTACTTACAAACTATTTCTACTCTGATGAGGAACTCAAAGAAATCAATCTTCCACGTTACCTTCTCCGTATTTCTGCAGGATCTGAAACAGAAACTGAAAGGATTCTAGAGGATTTGGACTTTGCGCTGAGGAGAACTACATTTTAAAAAAAATGTCGGCATTGCATTTAGCACAAAGATTCCACCTGCTTCATAATCTGTGGTGTCTTATCTTTGAGTTTAGATAAGACTTTTGCTTACTATAAACTATAGATAAATTAATTCCTTATAATAAGCCGGTGATAGCGTTTTTTGCCTGCTCTAAGTAGGATTTCTCCATTCTTTAAATCAGACTCTTCAAGACTTAAATCTGGGTCATCAATCCTTTGATTATTAACATAAACTCCGCCCTGTGCCTGTAAACGTCTTGCTTCTCCTTTTGATTTGCAGAGTCCTGTTTCTAGGAAAATATCAAAAATTCCAATTCCTACTGAAATTCGTTCAGGATTGATAACGGTACTGGGCATATTTGAATTATCTACGTCAGAAACTGACTTCCCGCCAGAAAAAAGTGACTCTGATGCTTGCTGTGCTTTACGAGCATTTTCGCTACCATGTATAATTTCAGTTGTTTCAAGTGCTAGGCGTTGTTTTGCCTCACGTATATCTGCTCCGCTAAGCTTGCCGAGCTCCATGACTTCTTTCATTGGCAGGAAAGTAAATAATGACAGAAATCTTTCCACATCATCATCTTCAGTGTTGATCCAGTACTGGTAATATT
>CACERX010000014.1 GCA_902562015.1 uncultured SAR324 cluster bacterium | reverse complement strand
AAGAAAATGAAAACCACCCCTGTCATTGAGTCCATACTCCTGGAGAATGTGACAAAGGACAGATTAACCGCGTTGAGCATAAGTTCAATGCTCATAAAGATAACTATGACATTTCTGCGTAGCATTACGCCAAGAACGCCTATTGTAAACAGAATGACGCTAAGCAACAAAATGTATTCGATAGGAATCATTAATATTTTTAATGAAATTTCCTTTTAGCAATCACAACAGCACCAATTACGGCAACTAGTAAAAGAATTGCAATAATTTCAAATGGCAATATGTAATCTGTAAAAAGAAGGCGTCCGATTAAGGCAATAGATCCAATTTCTTCAACGATTTCAATCGGATATTCCCCCTTGGGACCAAGTATTAGCTCATTCCCTGTAAAAAGAAATGATATTTGAAAAAATATTCCAAGCGACAGAAGACAAGCTAAAATTTTTCCTATGGTCAATTTTCTTGAAGGCATGTCTGTGTCTCTTGAGGATAAAAGCATTAGAACAAAAAGAAATAGAACCATTATTGCGCCTGCATAAATTAAAACCTGAATGACTGCAACAAATTCAGCATTGAGCATGACATAAATTGAGCCCAGACAGAAAAAAGTTCCTACCAGAGAAAGTGCACAGTGAATTGGGTTTTTGAGTAAAAGCACTCCAAGTGCCCCAAAAACACTTAAAGCAGCAAAAATATAAAAAATTGTTAACACCTTAATTTTTTGTCTATTATAAGTTCAGTTAAAACTTCTATGCAGGTGCCTGCACTAATTCCATTCCAGTGTCCTTAAAAGTTTTAGTCAGCTTTATTCCATTATCGCTAGTTTGATCGAAACTAAGTCCAGAAAATGCCTTTGTTTCATCAGACATTGCTGTAAAAACTTGATTTACGTTACTGAATTTAAATTTTTGTCCTAATGCCTGGGCAAGTTCAACTATTATCTGCCATTCAGGACGACTTCTTCGCAAAGCCTGAATAGCAATATCTATAGCCTGTACCTGCTGTAGTTTGTTGGTGAAGGTACCCTTTTTTTCTGAGTAATATTGTCCAGGAAGTACAACGTCAGCTATCTCGCTCCAACAATTCTGGTAAGCACCAATATGAACTATTAACTGAGCTGGTTTAATTTTTTGCTGAATCTCATGCTCTTTTTCAAATGGATTCCCTAAAATAATTACAACTTTGAGTTTCCCATCAATTGAATTGTTAACTTCTGCGTTTTCAGCGTCACCCTTTATCTGCAAAGCAAGAGCTCCTGCACGGTTTGGAGTCTTGTCCGTTGTAATGAGGGTGTTTATGAAAAGTTCACTTTCGATTTGTTCCCATTTGGGCAAAGGACAAAAGACATTGTCTGATAAAAACTTTTGTTTAAGTAGCTTTTTGAGTAAAAACAACTCTTCGTTAGTTGCATGGGTGTCGGTGAGTGCAATCACTTCTTTACCCGTGGGCTCCATTTCTTTGATTCTATCTGCAATGGCGCTGTAGGCTTCTTCCCAAGAAATATCCTGGAGATCTTGCCCCATTCGTCCTAAAGGCCTGTTTATTCTTGTTTTACGTTCGTTCATGATTCGATAAGTTAAACGTCCTTCATCACACATCCACCATTTGTTTACATTTTGATTCTCATGAGGCTTCAATCGAAAAACTTCATTTCGATCATGCTCAATTGTGACATTACAGCCAGTTGAACAACCTGTGCAGATGGAACGATTTTTTTTGAGTTTCCATACTCTACGCTTAAAGCGGAATTCTTTTTCAGTAATAGCCCCAACCGGACAAATGTCAGCCATATTGCCTTGAAATTTATTGGTCATTTTTCTGTCCGTGTATGTATCCACAGTTAGTTCGTGCCCTCGATTAAACATACCAAATTCATTTGTCCCAGTGATTTCTCTGGTGAATCTGTCACAGCGTGAACACTGAATGCAGCGGTTGCGTTCAAGACTGACAAAAGTTCCAATGTCACGCCAACCGTAAACACGTTTAGAATAATCCATTTCAGATTTACCTGAACCAAATTCATAGGAGTAATCCTGGAGACTGCACTCCCCTGACTGGTCACAGATAGGACAGTCCAAAGGATGATTAATCAGCAGGAACTCGTTTACAAGTTTACGTCCTTCTTCAACCTTTTGGTTTATGGTCTCAATCTTCATTCCTTCTGCTGCATCAACTGAACAAGCAGTTTGAAGTTTTGGGGCAGGACGCCCATTCCCAAGGTCAACAATATCAACTACACACATTCGGCAAGTGGCCACTATAGACATTCCTGGATGATAACAGTAATGAGGTATTTTTTTACCATTACGCAAAGCTGCAGACAGGATTTTTTCTCCTGGTTGGAATTCTATAGGATGATCATCAATATGGAAGACTGGCATTTTCAATAAGTTATTTGTTGGTATAATATTTACGGAAGTCATCAGGAAATTTTTTTACAAAACTTTGAATAGGTAAAGCGGCTGCATCTCCTAAAGCACAAAGTGTAGTACCCAGCATATTACCTCCAACCCGGTCAAGTCTCCTTAGTTTTTCTTCACTGCCGTTCATGTTGAGGAAATCACGTAAGATATTACGCGACCAATGGGTCCCTTCTCGACATGGTGTACACTGGCCACATGATTCATGAGCATAAAAACGGGTGATACGGTGAAGTAACTGAACTACATCAGTATCTTCATCGAATACCATCATTGCTGCTGAGCCAAGCATTGTATCAATATTTGCGAGTTCATCAAAATTGTAAAGTACATCAACTTCATCTGCAGTTATTACGGATGATGATGATCCTCCGGGAATTACTCCTTTAAGTTTTTTGTCGTTACGAATACCTCCTCCAATACTGTAAATAATATCATTCATGCTTACATCCATTCTTAGCTCGTAAACCCCCGGTTTTTTTACATGCCCACTCAAACTGACCAGATGGGTTCCAGAATTATTCTCTGGACCAAAACTTTTGAATGCATCAACACCGCCATCGCTTAGAATAAATGGCATGCATGCCAGCGTTTCTACATTATTTACACTTGTTGGACAACCATTGAATCCGGATATCGCCGGGAAAGGAGGTTTGACTCTGGGCTGACCACGCTTACCCTCCAAAGAATCAAGCAATGCTGATTCTTCTCCACAAATATATGCTCCAGCTCCGCTGTGAATTGTAAGGTCCAGATCAAAACCACTACCTAAGGGATTGGGTCCAAGCAGGCCATCCGCATATAATTCTTCAACTGCTGTATTTAAAGACTTGATTGCTGGGAAAAACTCACCTCTTATATAAATATAGCCATGATGACACCCTATAGCGTAACAACCTATCATCATGCCTTCCAAAAAAATATGTGGATCCTTGAGCATGAGTTCCCTGTCCTTACATGTTCCAGGTTCTGATTCATCTGCGTTGGCAATAAGGTAGCTTGGCTTCATAGTTTCTTTTGACATGAAACTCCACTTAAGTCCTGTAGGGAATCCTGCTCCACCTCGTCCACGAATCCCAGAATCCTTCACAGTCTGAACAACTTCTTCTGGCTTCATGCCTAAGACTTTTTTCAAAGTCTGGTAACCACCAGCTTTTTTATAACCTTCCAGAGACTTGCTGTATTTGGGATTACGTATGTTTTTGAAAAGGACAAGTGTTTCTTCTACCATATTTTATTTACTCAATTTCTCAATTAATTTATCCATGTTTTCAGGTGTTACCTTCTCATGATAATCTTCATTTACAATAATAGCAGGAGCATAGCTGCATGCACCTATGCATTCCATTTCTTCAATGCTGAACAATCCATCATCTGATGTATAGCCCGCATGGGTTTTTAATTTTTTTTCCGTGTATTCCAATAATTCAGTTCCCCCTAATAAACAGCATGGTACGCAGGTACATACCTGCAAATGGTATTTGCCTGGAGGTTTAAGTCGAAACATTGTGTAGAATGTCACAACACCTTCAACATGAGTAAGCGGAACTTCACAACAATCAGCGACATGCTGCATCCATTCTTCCGTTAAACACCCTTTATTTTCTTTCTGAGCCAAAATCAAAATTGGAATCAGAGCGTTTTGTTTGATCGGATAACGGCTTAGCAGTTTGTTTACTTGATTTTGAATTTCTTTCGAAAACAACTTTAACCTCTGATACGGATGAACATTTAAATTGCCAATAATTATTTCTATCAGATACTGTTAAATAAGCAACAATAATCGCTTAAATAAGTTCTGTTTAAGTAATATTTTAATTAATTAATTGTAACATGATCCATAGGGGACCAAATTATCTTACCGCTTATTTGCAAAAAAATGCAAATGTTGACAATTACTTTAATATTGCATTTCAATAGATTGCTTTTTCAATGCATAAATCGACAAGAGAATTAATTGTTTTTACAAATTATGCAGATTATTTCTATAAAGTTTGCATTTTTTTACTAAAAATTATAGAATAGAGCCGTTTTTTATAAATAACTGAACATTTTTCAGAAAATAAAATATGAAAAAACGCATGAATGGTGCTCAAATTGTTGTTGAGGCTCTTAAAAGGCAAAATGTTGAATATATTTTCGGATATCCCGGTGGGGCATGTATGCCAATCTTTGATGCACTTGTAGATGCACCAGAACAAAAAATTATTTTAGTCCGTCATGAACAGGGGGCCACACATATGGCAGACGGTTACGCAAAGGCCACAGGGAAACCTGGAGTGGTACTGGTTACTTCAGGTCCGGGTGCAACAAACACTGTTACAGGTATTCTAACTGCTCAAATGGATTCTGTACCGCTTGTTGTACTGACCGGACAAACTATAACTCCTAATTTAGGAAAAGATGCATTCCAGGAAGCAGACGTGTTTGGGGTAACCATGCCGATAGTAAAACACAGTTATTTGGTCAGGGATGTTAAGGATTTATCAAGGGTAGTGAATGAGGCTTTCCATCTTGCGTCAACAGGCCGACCGGGACCAGTATTAGTAGATTTGCCTAAGGATGTGGTATCAAAGGAATGGGATGAGGATTTCTCTGCAGACCTTGACCTTCCAGGATATAAAGTTCAGACAAGCGGCAGCACTGATGGGATCGAATATGCTGCGGAATTACTCTCAAAATCAAAACAGCCATTGCTTTATGTTGGGGCCGGTGCAGTTATTTCAGGAGCTGGTAGGCAGGTTAATAATCTCGCTGAAAAGCTACAGGCTCCTGTTACTACAACTTTGCTGGGCAAAGGAGCTTTTTCCGAAATGCATCCTCTCTCTGTGGGAATGTTGGGTATGCATGGTACTGCATATGCCAATAAAGCAGTAATTAATTGTGACCTTATTATGGCTATAGGAGCACGCTGGGATGACCGTATAACTGGTAAGGTCAGTGAATTTTGTCCTAATGCAACAAAAATTCATATTGATATAGACCCAGCTGAATTTGGAAAAATCATTCAGCCTGACGTAAGTGTTAATGGAGACGCGGCCGATGTTCTCGCAGAATTGATACCGCTTGTGGATAAGCTTGACACGTCAGCATGGCTTAAAAAGATTGAAAATTGGAAAATTAAGTATCCGCTTAAATTCCCTAAGCGGGGTGGTTTAAGGGCGCAGCATGTATTAGCCGAATTAGATCGTTTGACTGGCTCTAATGCGATTATTTCAACTGATGTTGGTCAGCATCAGATGTGGGCCGCTCAATTCTGCAAATCAATTAGAGAACGCCAATGGCTCTCCAGTGGAGGAGCAGGAACCATGGGCTATGGATTCCCCGCTGCAATTGGTGCTCAGCTTGGTAAACCTAATGATCTTGTAGTAGCTGTAGTTGGTGATGGAGGATTTCAGATGACAATGAGTGAACTAGCTACAGCTGCTATTCACAAACTGCCAATGAAAATCATTATTATTAATAACAGTTATCTCGGAATGGTCAGACAATGGCAGGAGTTGTTTTTTGACAATCGGGAAAGCGGGGTGGACATGGAAGGTAATCCTGATTTTGTTAAAATTGGTGAGGCATTTGGAATCAAGGGATTTTATCTTAGGAGAGCAGGAGATGTTGAAAAAGTGCTAAAAAAAGCTCTGGATTATAACGATGGGCCCTGCATTGTCGACGCCCAAGTTGTTAAAGCAGACAATGTGTTCCCAATGATCCCAGCAGGAGCTGCAGTGTCAGATATGCTGATTGATGAGCCTCCTAAAAGCCAAAAAATGCAAAAACCAGTTGGAAGCACTTGACTGAAAAAAATTTTTGTATTGTTTGAAAATTTGAAAAATGTTTTTGAATGCTTATTATTATTTGACTCTCAATTAAATCAAAGAGATTATACCGTTTATGGAAGAAAAATTTGCCATCAGCATCTATGTTTGCAACAAACCTGGGGTACTTGTAAGGCTTGCACAAACGTTTGCTCGTCGAGGCTACAACGTGGACTCATTAGTGGTTTCAGCAGCCCATAATCCTCATTTTTCTCGCATTACTGTGGTTGTTCAGGGAGAACCGGAGACCTTCAACCAGATTATAAGGCAGTTGAACAAACTTGTTGATGTGGTGCATGCTATGCATCATAGCGATAAAGATGTTGTTGATAGAGAAATGGCATTATTTAAGGTCAGTGTTAAACCTAGTCAGCGTGCAGAAATTTTTCAGATCGTTGAAGTATTTCGTGCAAAAACAGTGGACATAACGGATAATTCATTGGTAATTGAAACAACCGGAGATTCTTCAAAAATTGATGCTCTTGAAAATCTTCTGGGACCAATGGGACTTCTTGAAATGGTGCGTTCTGGCAAGCTGATCATGAAGAGGGGACTTGAGGAAACTTAAACGAAATTTTAAAAGGTTATTTATTTTACAGGAATTATCTCCATAGATTCCTTAATTGTGAATTTTTTTTGAATAATTTTTTGAATCAAATCTGATAAATTTTGAAAACAGGTTTTCCTATTAGAATTTTTACGAAATAATAACCCCACACTTCTAGCGGGTGCAGGTTTTGAAAACGGAATATATTTAATCGGCGAATTTTGATTTAAGATTTTAGAAAAAATTGCAGTTTGGGGGATCAAAGTAATTCCAATTCCAGTAGAAACCATATGTCTTATGGTTTCTAGGCTCGTATCCTGGAAATCTTTTCTTTCCTTAGTCATAGCATATGAGCAAACCTCCAATACCTGCCCCCTCAAACAATGACCTTCTCCAAGCAGGAGTAGGGTTTCCCCTCGTAAATCTTCTTTAATAATCTTAGTTTTTTTAGCAAATTCGTGTTGATTGTTTACTGCCACGTAAAAAGGTTCATTGTAAAGATGTATTTGTTCTATTCCTCTTGTTTCTAAAGGTACAGCTAAAATTCCTGCATCCATTGTACCTTCTCCAAGTTGTTTCAACATAACTTCTGTTTGAATTTCATGTAAAATAATTTCCAATTGGGGATAGGTTTTTTTAATTGGTAGTACTATATGAGGTAGGAGATAAGGGGCAATTGTTGGAATTAGTCCAATATTGACTCTTCCACTCATGGGGTCTGAATATGTTTTTACCAGATCTTCAATCGAAGCAGCTTCTGCTAAAATTATGTGTGCTTTTTTTACAATTTCTTTACCTATGGGAGTTAAAAAAACATTCCTTGTTGTTCTTTCAACCAGTTGAACACCTATTTCTGATTCCAGTTTTTTTAACTGTCCACTTAAAGTAGGTTGACTTACAAAACATTTCTCTGCAGCTTTTCTAAAATGTCTAAATTCGTCTATAGCTGCAAGATATTCCAGTTCTCTTAAGTTCATTAAATTCCTAGTACGAAAAATTAAATCAATTTAATTGTTATTGACTATCAGTATAATAAAAACAAACGATTAGACAAATCAATATTAATACTTTATATTAATAATCTGTTATTATTAGAATCAATTTTATGTAAAAAAAATATATGATTTTAACCTAAAAACAGGATTCAAAATGGGTAATTTAAATCACACAAAAACTCACGATAACCTCAAAGCAGCTTTCGCCGGAGAATCTCAGGCAAATAGGCGATATCTTTATTTTGCTAAAGTCGCAGATATAGAAGGTTATCCTGAGATAGCAAGTAATTTTCGTGAAACAGCAGAGGGAGAGACTGGGCACGCACATGGACATCTGGATTATTTAAAAGCAGTGGGTGATCCCGCAACAGGTTTGCCTATTGGAGAAACCTTGGAAAATTTACAAGCAGCAGTAGAAGGTGAGACTCATGAATACACAGATATGTATCCAGGTATGGCTAAAACTGCTCGTGATGAAGGGTTTATTGAAATCGCAGATTGGTTTGAAACTCTCGCAAAAGCAGAAAAATCTCATGCAGGCAGATTTCAGCAATTAGCAGACAGTATTTCTTGATTTTCCTCAATACGCCTCAAAAAAATATTTTTTGGGGCGTCACCTTCCTTTTTACAGACTTAAATAACAACTAATTAATATGGAAGAAAATAATTCCAGAATATCTTATTTGCCTACAGACGGTTTATCTTACGATCCATCTGAATCAAAGTACTGGGATCGAAATGCACTAGATAAAGAAATTGAAAGGACATTTGAAATCTGCCATGGATGCAGAATGTGTTTTAAATACTGTGATTCCTTTCCCACCCTCTTCAATTTTCTGGATAAGAAATACGACGGTGACGTAAAAAAAATTAATACTGAGGACACTATTCAAGTAATGGATACGTGTTTCCAGTGTAAATTATGTGAAGTACAGTGCCCATATACAATAAGAGATGGACATGAATTTAAATTGGATTTTCCTAAACTGGTACATCGCCATAAAGCTATCCAATCCAAAGACAAACCCAGAACCCTTCGTGATAAAATTTTGGGCAACCCAGATAAATCTGCCATAATTGCACGTACAAGTTTAGGATTAGCAAATCTAATGAATCGCTTTAGCCTACCTCGTTGGTTGATGGAAAAAATTATCGGTATACACAGAAAAAAATTGTTGCCGGATTTTAGTTTTTACACATTTGAAAAATGGTCATCAAAAATGGGATTGATAAGGGAAAATGAAAAAGCCGAAACTGTGCTATTTCAAACATGCTATGTCCAACATAACGAACCGCAAATTGGTAAAGATACGTTAGAAGTGCTTAAAAAAAACAAGGTTGACTGTGCATGCCTGAAGGGTCTCAGATGTTGCGGGATGCCTGCATGGGAACAGGGAGACCTTGAAACATTACGAGTCAATGCGAAGCACAATCTGGAAATTCTTATTCCATTTGTAGAAAAAGGAAGTAAGGTCTTGGTAATCAATCCAACCTGTTCAATGATGATGAGGCGTGAGTATAAAAATCTGTTGGAAGGAAAAGATCGGGAAAGGGCAAAAATTCTTTCTGAGGCTGTTAATGATCCTTCAGAATATTTGTGGAATATTCGAAGTGAAGAAAGGTTTAATACTGATGTGAAAAGTTCTCCAAATGTAACCATCAGTTACCATGCTCCATGCCATTTAAGAGCACAAGGAATAGGGTTCAAGGGACGTGACTTAATAAAGAAAATTACTGGAACAAAAGTAAAAACCGTAATGGAATGTTGCGGACATGACGGGACATTTGCCATGAAAGCAGAGAGCTTTGATGCATCAAAACGAATTGGTAAAAAATCATTTGAAGGGATGAAATCAGAAGAATCAGAAGTTTGGGTAACGGACTGTCCTCTGGCAGCTCTACAATTCAAACAACATGCAGGGAAAAAAACCAAACATCCAATGTCGATAATGGCTGAAGCTTATCGTAAACAGCTAGACAATAAAACTGGTTATTCCAGCTAATATTTAATGTTATTAATTAAGGAGGATTACAAATGAAGCGGGTCACCCGTAAGGAAATTCTAGATTATGTAACTTATGAAGAGCAGCGAAATAAATTGCGGGAAAAAATAATGAAGATTAAAGATCTACGTCGAATAAATGTTGGGGGCGTTTTATCTTTCCTTTTTGAAAATACTGACACGGTGCGTTATCAAATTCAGGAAATGATTCGGGTAGAGAGAATAGTAAAAGAAACAGATATTTTGCATGAGATAAAAACTTATAATGAACTTTTGGGTAATTCAGGAGAATTGGGTTGTACTCTATTAATAGAAATTGATGATTCTGAAGAAAGACAAGAAAAACTGATCCAATGGCTTGATTTACCCAATCATCTATATATTAGCCTGGAGGATGGAAGTAGAATCAGGGCTAGTTTTGATGAAAGACAAATTGGAGATTTAAGATTATCTTCTGTACAGTACATTAAGTTTAATACAGTAGGTAAAACACCTGTTGCAATTGGTTCCGATTTGCCATTGTTGAAAGCAGAGACGGCTTTCACAGTTGAACAACAAAAGGCGCTTTCAGAAGACTTGCTTTAACATAAACAAATTTTTTTAGAAAAGATCGAATAAATGTTCTCAATTGATTAAAACCAAGGGCGAATTATCGATTTTTCTAAAATTTGAAAGTAGGTAAAATTATATATATAAGGTCAAAGTCTGGAAGAGCATAACTTGAATATTTAATGCCTTACACAAAATGTAAGACATGGTATTTTTGGTAATCGTTTGTTACCTTAATTTGATCCTATTCCTAGACCAAGCAAAGGTCTGTAAGATCTCCTGTAATTGCTATCGCTTCTTTGGTGTAATCCGGGCTTCATCACATATCTTTAAAAACAAATTTATGCGTTTTTTATCGTCTAAAATTTTGACTGACAATTTCCAGAGACTCCATAAAATTTAACTTCGTAAGACAAATAATTAAATATTTAATCTGTTTAGCTGTTTATTTTTTTGCATTCAGCTAAAAGTTCTGAAATAATTCTCTCTCCATCAGCCAAAGCTGAATATCGAACAATGCCCTGCTTATCAACAATTACTGTTGATCGTGCTATTTTCCCTTTATTCTCTTGATAATTTCCATAAGAAATTGCCATGGCCCCTTTCGGATGGAAGTCCTGAAGGAGTGGGAAGGATACTCCACCGAGCGACTCCGCCCAGTTTTTGTGAGAGTGTTTGCTGTCTATACTTACACCCAAAACTTGAGTGTCAACCTCATTGAACCGATCAACCATCGACTCAATTTTAGGTATTTCCTTGCTTCAGGTGAATGTCCAGTCCAAGGGGTAAAAAAACAGCATAACATTTTTTTCCCCCATGAACTGACTTAATGTATATTCAGTATCGAACTGGCTTTCCAATTTAAAGTCTGGTGCCACTGATCCAACAGTAATCATGTTACCTCTTGCTTATTTTTAACAAAAAAAAACTCTGAAATCATCATGATTTCAGAGTAGTAAATAAATTTAAACTTAATCAGTAAGATAAATTTTTTAACTTTAATACTTTTTATTACTTAGCTAGTTGACCTAAATTTTTTGGGTCGAGCGGCAGAAAAGGAAGTACATTCCCCCCCATATCTTTGTCAGCAATAACTTTGTTTACTTTTGGCAGCACACTTGCCATCGTTTCAAGCAAGATCCTTTCACGAGTAACATCTTTAGCCTTTACATACTCATCATAGACTAAATTAAAACGTTCAGTCTCACCCGTAGCAACCAATATTTTTTCTTTGGCGTATGCCTTAGCATTATTGATAATCTGAGCGGCTTCTCCTCTGGCCTTTGGGACTAAGTTGTTCCTGTAACCTTCAGCATCATTTATCATCTTCTCTCGGTCTTCTCGAGCACTTACAACATCCTTAAAAGCTTCTTTTACTTCATCTGGAGGATGCACGTCCTGCAACTTTACATTCTCAATCTTTATCCCAGCTTTGTAGCTGTTCATTGTTTCCTGCAGGAGTCGTGCGGTAGTAGCCTCAATTATTCCTTTTCCTACAGTCAACGCTTCTGTTACTGTTGTATCACCGATAACCTCACGCATGGCAGATTCTGCTGCAGATTTTACAGTTACATCAGGATTTGTAAGGCTGTAAAGATAATTCTCTAGATTAGAAATACGGTACTGGACAATGGACTGCACATCGATAATATTTTCATCACCGGTTAGCATTAATGACTCCTTCAAAACACGGCGGTATTTAGCAGGTGGTCCTATTTGTATTGTGCGGAAACCGATTTCAAGTCTCCTCACTGAAGTCACGGGTTCAATTTGTACAGTTTCAATAGGTGAAGGTAAATGATAATGAGGGCCTGGACCGACAACATTGGTAACTTCTCCAAATCTCTTAATAACTCCTTGTTCTTCTGGGTCAACAATAAATACCCCTGTAGCAAGCCAAACCACAATTGCCACAATCAGAATTAAAGAAAGTCCACCTTTCTTTGGCATTCCGATCTTGAATTTGTTTTGGAGATTATTAAGAAGTTCATCAATATCAGGAGGAGGTGTTCCCTTATCCCAAGGAGAATTTTTTGGTGGTTTATTCCAGGTGCCCATTTGAATACTCTTTAATACTGTTTAATACTGTTTAATAATAATATATATTTTAAATTATGAAAACTTTTAAAACAAGCCATAATGATCGTAATTTTCCAAAAAAAAAATAATGAATTATTTCCCATAAAATATATTAAGATTTATCTTATTCAAATGAGCTCATGCTGTCAGGATTTCCGCTCCAGAATTTGTCACCAACAGAGTGTGTTCCCATTGAGCAGATAAGGATCCGTCTGCCGTTACAGCAGTCCAGCCGTCGCCCAAGATTTTACATTCATAACTTCCCATGTTGATCATTGGTTCAATTGTAAAAATCATATTCTCACGCAGCCTTTCTCCTTTCCCAGGCTGACCATAATGAAGTACCTGTGGTGCTTCATGAAATTCAATGCCTACTCCGTGTCCTGCAAAATCTCTAACCACCGAAAATCCATTTTTCTCTGCGTGGTTTTGTATCACATGCCCAATATCCCCGAGTCTTTTTGAGGGAAAAACCTGCTCAATACCAAGTTGCAAACATTCTCGGGTCACTTCAACCAATTTTTTTGTTTCTTCCGGTACGTCTCCAATTATGAACATTCTGCTGGCATCGCCATAATATCCATCTAAAATAGATGTAATATCCACATTTATAATATCGCCGTTATTTAAAACTTGATTGTTAGGAATTCCATGACAAATCACATTGTTAGGCGATGTACAAATGCTTTTTGGGAAAGGCATTCTGCGTCTTCCTGTCCCATGTCCGTAGTTCAGTGGAGCTGGAATTGCTCCGTTGGCCAAAGTTTCAGAGTGAACCCATTGGTCAATCTCATTTGTTGTTACACCTTCAGAAATACGATCTTCAACCATATCGAGTAATTTTTTTGTTAATTTGCTGCTTTTTCGTATTCCTTCGATTTGCTCTTCAGTTTTAATATAAATCAACTTTTCGCTGAATTTTGGTTTTTCGTGTTTAGTGGGAGAAAGGATTTGTTCTTTTCCCAGGTGACATTTTTTGAATTTTTTCCCACTTCCACACCAACAAGGGTCATTGCGTGAGAGAGAGTTTGCAGCAATCTTCATTTAAAAAATTAAGTACGATATTTTGAGTCTTTTTTTATTCAAGAAAATCAAATATCCTTTCGAATCTATACCCACTAAAAATACTTTTTTCTGGATTATGTGACCAGTAAATAATCTGACCTTTGCCAGTGACAGTATCCATATCCACAAAACCCCAGAATCTGCTGTCTGCACTGTTGTATCGGTTATCACCCATGGTAAATAATTTACCCAGTGGAATCTTCACAGGTCCGTAACGACTAGAAGGTGCTGCGGATAGTCCTTGTGTTTTGCGAGATTTTCTCTCATTTGGTTCAAAATACGCGTAAGGTTCATCAAGGAGTTCTCCGTTAATAAAAACTTGGTCTTTTCGAATTTCCAGAGTTTCTCCAGGGAGACCGATTGCTCGTTTTATGTAATCAATTGAAGGATCCTGAGGATAAGGGAAAATAACAATATCTCCACGTTTAACCGGTTTTTTAAATAGTTTAATATCTGTAAATGGAATTGGCGAACCATAGGTATACATGCTTGCAAAAATGTGATCTCCAATCTGTATAGTGGGCAACATTGAGCCAGATGGAATCTGAAAGGGTGCAAAAAAATAAGTTCTAACAAAAGTTGCCACTACAACTGCGAAAATTAAAGCTTCTGTCCATTCTCTTATCGTTCTGTTAGGAATTAAAAGGTCTAATCTCATGAATCCCTTTGCCACTTTTAGAAGGTCATCCTTTTTCTCCATTATTTCTTTTGACAGAGGCAGTTTGCTAACCCGGCTAAGAAAAGCATCCTGACTTGAAAAAACTATGTTCTCCATTTCAAGTAGATTATTCAAAGCGGCTTCGCTGATTCCTTTTTTCTGGAGTTTGTTAAATGATTTCTCTGAAAGTTTATAAGTCACAAACATAGTTATAAACTCTTTATTTTGCTGGTTAATGTTTCCATTCGGGTTATTTTTTAAGAACAAAGTTCCATATAAGTTATAATGAAAGCAATTTCCAAATAGTTTTTTTAAAACTTTTTCAATCAGCTAAATTGTAAATTTTATTTTTCATTCTGAATTGCTTGCAGTAAATTGTCAAATATTCAATCTGGTTTAGTTCTGATTAAAAACTAGAGAATTTTGTTTCATGGCGGAAATCAAGCCATCCACGAAAAAGTGAATAGCCCATTACCCAGGGAAGGATCTGTTGCTGAAAAAAATATACTAACCAGTCTTTCAGTGAGAGTTCTTTGAGGTTCGCATAGCGCAGTCCTGCTGCTGCTGTTACCACAAATATTAAAAGGTATAAAATCCCAATGAAAATAATTTCATATCCTGAAAATCCAGCAAGAATTCCTGTGAGAAAAATTATTTGTGTAAGCATAAATACAGCGTATAATTTCCTCTTCAAATGGGGAATTTTCAATCCGAGGATTTTTTGTGCATCCAGTTCTTTGTGATAGCGTGAAGGGAATCTACGAGCAAGCAACCCGTCGTAATAATAGCGTTGTGCGAGAAAAAATGGACGAGAATAACTTGGCTCAAGAGGTGGGTGCTCTACTACAAGTTTAGAGGAAAAAATGATTGGATATCCTGATTCCAATATGCTGAATGCCAAATCAGTGTCTTCCCTAAATGGTATTTTGTAGGACTGATGAAAATGGGCCAAGTTTTTTCGAACAATTAAATTGCAGGTTAGGTAACGCCCTCCTTTAGTATTCTCCGTTTGATGGGTAAATGGAGTGGCTCTTTTTCTCTGGGTTACCTTGGTGAGTCCCTCAAATGCCCCAGCGCTTGGATTTTCCCTGATTAATTTGAGTGCGGTTTCTACCCAGTCAGGATGGGGAATTACGTCGGCATCAAGGAAACCAATCCATGTTCCGGAGGAGATTGATATACCAGTGTTTCTTGCCGTTGCTGGCCCAGAATTTTTTATGTTAGTCCATTGCAGATTTAGTTCAGACCTAGATTTAAAAGTCCGCAGCATTTCCAAAGTTTCATCAGTGGAACCGTCATCTGCAATAGCAATCTCGAAAAAAGTTTTTTTTGCCGATTGATTTTCCAAGGCATTAATGCATCTTGAAAGCAGTTTTACGCTGTTATAACTGGGAATAACGATAGATAAAATAACTGAATCATAGTTATCTTTGTTTTTCTCAGTTTGAATTAGATTTTTTAAGTTACTCATGTCCAAGCATTTAGTTAACAAGGAATTATAATAATTTAAGCACTATCTGTGTGAAGGTCTTCAGAATTATTTAATTAATTTGATCATAAAATGTTAGTAGTTTAGCTTACCTTAAGGAGTCCAAGAAGAAAAACGTAAAAATTGCTAATTTTAGGAAAAAATCGTTAACTGACGCGGATCGGACTGATTGGGAAAAGTTATTCTGGTAGTACAATAACTTCCACACGATTGTTAAGACTTCTTTGAGTTGGTGAGGTTTCAAGAAATCGGGGATGGGTTGATCCAAAACTCTTTACGGTAATTTTTGTGGGATCAAGACCGTTTTCAATGAAAAAACGGGCAACTTTTGAAGCACGGGCCCCTCCTAGTTCCCAGGCTGAATCCCATTTTTTTGGTGGGGTTTTTTCTGTATGACCTTCAATTTGGATATTATTTGGCAGCAAAAAAACTAAGTTGGAGAAACGTTTCAATTCATTGATTGCCTTAGGGCTTAGCTCGGCAGAATCAGGTTTGAAATATGCACTTGCCTTAAAGGAAACAACAACGCCTTTTTCTTCAATACCGATATTAGTATCATCTCCTAACTCGCTTTCTTCCAATTGCTGAGCCAATTGTTCAACAACCGAATCTTTACCCTCATTTATAAACGGTGTCCCTGCAGGTAATGGCTTAAAACTAGCGGCAAGGCTTTTAAACTTCATTGTTTCGTATTTACATGTTGAAAAAAGTAAAATGAAAAAGCAAAGCAGAAGGGTTACCAGATCTCCGTATGTAAAAATCCATTCTTGGTCGAAAGGGACACAAACTTCACAATCTTCTTCATCAATGAGTTGTCCCATTCGGTTTTTGTGTTTTTAAAGATTAAAATTCAAAAATTACAGATTTGATCTTTTTCAGCATTTGATCAGTGAAAGATTTAATCCTTCATTCAATTTCATAAGGGATTTTTTTAATTATCAACGGTCTTTATCTTCAGGGAGGAGCAGTAACTGTACTCGACGATTCAAATTGCGTTTGTAAGCCGTGTCAGGGAAGAACCTTGGACGGGTATTCCCATATCCTGCAACCTGCATACGCTTGATTGGAATAAGTTTTGATTCCAGAAATGCCGCGATCACACTCGCACGAGCTACAGAAAGTTCCCAGTTAGATGGATACTTTTGGTTTGAGTCTGATTCATCTGTATGACCGGATATTTCGATGATATTTTGCAACTGGCCTATAATGGGCATCATTTTATCCAAGGCTTTAATTGCTTTATCTTTTAACTCGATTGATCCCTGATCAAAAGCAACTGTTTTGCTGAAAGTAACCTCAACTCCTGATTTTGATGCATTGACAGTCACGTCATCTGGAATTTCCAATTGCTGAAGTTCTTTCGATGCTTTGTCCAGATTTGAACTTTGTCCACTGAAAATGAATGGACTCCCGGGGGGCATACTTTTAAGACTTTCTGAAATCTGCTTGCTTTTTTCAACATCAGTCCTGCACATTGAAAAGAGTAGAATAAAAAAGCAGAGCAGAAGAGTTACAAGGTCACCATATGTAAAAATCCATTCCTGGTCAAAAGGAATACATACTTCACATTCTTCCTCATCAATAAGTTGACCCATAATTCTTTTTGTTCATGTCAACATCGTTATGCTGCTTCAGCAGCACCGCCGCCACCTTCAAACTTTAGAGATTCATACATGGTTTTTTGAGCAGGAGGCAGATAATTCATAAGATCGTTTTCAATAAAATCTGGACGTTGCCCTCCCTCAATGTAAAGCACACCATCACGAATCATTTCCATTAAAACTTTTTCCTCGGCCTTATATCCTTCAAGTTTCTTTTTGGCGGGAGAAAAGATGGTATTCGCAAAAAGAGATCCATAAAAAGTCGTAATAAGAGCTACAGCCATTGCTGGGCCAATAGCTGAGGGGTCATCAAGATTCTGTAGTAGCAGGACCAGTCCTACTAGCGTTCCAAGCATCCCCCATGCAGGACAGAGGGATGCCATTGTTCCTACTACAGCTATATCATTATCTTTTCCTGCCATAGTATATTTTACTTCGTGTGCCATCATTTCTACGAGAGCTTCACGGTCTGCACGATCCACAACAAGTCTTAACCCTCCCCGCAGGAAAAGATTTTCTATGCTGGGTAGCGCGTCCTCAATGGCTAGAATATTTTTACGAGCGATTTTACTAACGTCCACAATCAGAGTAAGTGTTTCAACTAACTGCACAGGATTAGCCTTCCACGATTTTCCAATTATTCCTAAAAATCCTTTCGCATCCACCATCGTATGCGAAATGAAAGTAGAAGCAATAGTCCCTCCAAAAACAATCAATAAAGACGGGGCATCTACGAAATATCCCAAGTTCCCGACGTTTACCTGAAAAGTACCAAAGTCAAAACACATTGCGATAAACAATAGTACCCATGCCAATATAGTTCCAACTAGAGTTCCCTGTTCCATAAATAGTTTTCTCCAGAATTAAAATTGGAAAGGATCGTTTGACCTTCCCAAGCAAAATTTACATTTTTTACAACACGTTTTTGATTAGCAATAACCGTGAAAATACAAACAACTTTACTGAATTTTTTAATGAAAATATTTTTTATATGTAGGAAATTACAAACAACTTTACTGAGAAATTAAGTATTAAAGCCTTTTTTTAAATAAGATTTTTCGTATTTTATCTAAAAAACCAAGATGTAACTTAGGATACTGCTTACAACTTTTTAATATGTTTTTTGAGAAGGAGAATTTTTTTAGGACTTTCAGGAAAACAATTTAGGGATTGAAAATTCAAATGTGGAACAATCTTTTCGCATTTTCTGAAGTTTTTTCTGCTAAATGTTCAATCGTGATATTCCTAAGCTCTGATACAAAAGAGGCAATAATAGGAATATGTGCCGGCTTGTTTGGTTCCCCTCTAAAGGGAATGGGTGCAAGGAAAGGAGAGTCTGTTTCCAGAAGCAGTCTGTCTATAGGAATCCAACGTACGATCTCCCTGAGATCTTCCGCGTTTTTAAAAGTCACTATTCCATTGATCCCAAGATACCAACCCATATCGAGAAGCGTTTTGGCCATAGTGAGCGAACTGGTGAAACTGTGAGCTACACCAAAAGCAGGTACCGGAATTTCCTTCAGGATGTCAATAGTATCTGCTTCTGCTTCTCTGCTGTGAAGAACAACTGGGAGATTGACTTCAACAGCAATCTGAAGCTGTTTCCGGAATGCAAATTGTTGATCCTCTGAAGAACTGTTCATGTAATGATAATCAAGCCCTGTTTCTCCTATTGCAATTAGCTTATCCTGTTCACGGGCCATTTTTTGGATGCTTTGTTCCAATTTTGGACTGAATTCTGAAGCATCATGTGGGTGTATACCTGCAGTTCCATAGACTTCCTTAAATTGCTTAATAGCTTTCGATACAAAATCAAAGGATTCTTCATCAACAGAGATTGTAATCATTGTCTTCACCCCTTCCTGTTTTGCTTCTTCTACGGTTTCTTCGGGGTTTGATTCAAGTTTGTCTAGGTGGCAGTGAGTATCGATAAAGCTTGTCATCGGAGTTATAAATTAGCTAAAATGGCGTATTTATTTTTTAGGTTTTTTTAATATCTAAAGTATTACAGGGAGTTCTGTTTTTCTTCTTAAAATCATTCTCAAACTCTAATACAAGTCCAGCACCTTGCCGCAGATTAGTCAAATGATAAACACAAAATACAGACTTTGGATATTAATGCTTGTTATCACATTTTTGCCTCTTTTCATAACGGGCTGTTATACAATACGTTTTTTCCATGATACTGATATGCTCCGTGAAAAGCACGATGGTGAAATGTACAGTATTAGCATGCCTTTCACAGACAGTCACCTTGTTGGACAGGCCAAAGTTCGATCTTCATGTCCTAGCGGTGCTTCTATGGTATTAATAGAACAGACACTTACTGACGGTTTGGCACACTATTTAAGCGTGGGATTTTACAGTCCTCACACAGTTAAGATATGGTGCAAACGGAGAATCAGATAGAATGATGAAGAAAAAATGGGTACATCTCTGCAATCTTCTGGATTACCAGTTTGAAAATAAGGACATTTTACGTCAGGCACTAACACACAAGTCTTTCCTGCCCTCGGAATCAGAGTTTAATTTAGGTAATAACGAAAGAATTGAATTTCTAGGTGATGCGGTTCTCGACCTTGTAATCAGCGAAATGTTAATGCAGGAATTCCCGGAGCTGGACGAAGGCGGACTTTCTAAATTCAGGGCAAGTCTGGTTAGTGAATCAGGATTATACAGACAGGCACTTTCCTTGGAATTAGGTGATTGCCTGCTCCTTGGTAAAGGAGAGGAATTGACCGGAGGTCGAGAAAAAATTTCTTTGCTTTCTGACACATTTGAAGCAGTTATGGCTGCCATTTATCTTGACAGTCGAGAGAAGAATGGTCTCACGGAGATTGCACGAGTAATTCAAAAATTGTTTTTGCCTCAGTTGCCCAAAAATGCCGAGGGATATATTACTCGAGATTATAAATCTGAACTGCAGGAGCATGTTCAGAAAATTACGGGCTTACCCTCCACATATGAACTTGTTGATGAAACAGGTCCGGATCATCAAAAAGAATTTACCATGGCGGTTTTTGTTAAAGACAAGGAATACGGTCGAGGCACTGGAGCAAGTAAAAAACTTGCCAGCCAGCTTGCAGCTGAAAACGCACTTGTAAGAATACAGCAGGATCCGTCATTGCTTAAAGGGAGTTAAAATCAGCAGATGAAAAATACCGATAGTGATGAACCAGTAAGAATTCATAAAGTAATAGCTCAGGCTGGAGTTGCTTCAAGACGCGCTGCAGAGGATTTGATCCGGGGCGGCGAAGTTTTGCTTAACGGAGAAATTGTGACACAGATGGGCAGGAAAATGCTCATAGGCAAAGACCATCTTAGTGTTGAAGGGCGTAGATTAATAATTCCACAGCAGAAAAAAACAGAGGTATATGCACTGTACAAGCCTAAAAATTGCATCACTACTCTCAAGGATCCCCAGGGGAGAGTGACAATAAAGGAATTTTTCCCTCAAACATCAACAAGACTGTTTCCCGTAGGTAGACTGGATTATGACGCAGAAGGCCTAATTTTGTTAACTAATGACGGTAACCTTGCACATAAACTGATGCATCCACGACACAAGGTATCAAAAGGATATTTTGTTAAGGTACGTGGTATTTTGCAAAACAAGTGTCTTTCAGAATTGCGCAGTGGTCCGGTTATTGATGATCGTAAACACAAGAGTGTTAGAGTCAAAATTTTGCATAAAGTTAACGACAAAACTTGGCTTGAGCTTTTTCTCAGGGAAGGAACAAATAGACAAATAAAAAAAATGTTTAATAACATCGGATATCCTGTACAGAAAATTAAACGATTTCAGATTGGCCCGATTTTACTCGGTGACTTGACTTCAGGGGAGTACAGAGCCTTAAGTACTAAAGAAATTGAAATGATTTTGAATTAAGACAATTACCAATCTTAAAAGTTATTCAGTTCTTTATCCAAACTAACAAATGCCCAAGGCAGAATTATACAAGATATCAGTCACAGACGGTAAAGTCATGCTGCGCATACCAGAGCAACTGGTCGGAGCTGAAACTGCTGATATGGATGATATTCAAGCAGAACTCCACATGATGGATGTGGATTATGTACCTGAGGAATTGCTTAATATTTACAATCGCACAAGCGGTGATTTTGATTTCCTTACTGATGTAAAGACACAAAATTTTACTTTACAGATTAAACTCAGCGATGATCAGTCAAAAGCCTATCTGAATGTTATTCCACCAAAAGAGATAATCGATCCACTTACACTTGAGCAAGTTCTGGCTGCGCTCAGGCATGAAAAAATTTTTCAGGGTATCGACAGGGAATTTATTGAAAAAATTATCAAGGAAAGAATTTATTTTGAACCTTTAATTGTGGCAAGTGGTAAAATTCCTGTAAATGGTAAAAATGGTTATCCTGAATTACTTTTTCTTCCAGAAAAGTTTCGGCCTTCCTCGGAATTAAGTATAAATTTGAAGGAGCTTCCGGTAATGCAGAAAGTAACTGAGGGGCAGGAGCTAGTAAGGGTTGAGCAGGCAACGATGGGAGAAGAAGGATACACAATTACGGGTAGGCTTATCACGGCTACCTCTGGTAAGCAGTATCGTATTCGTCCAGGACGTAATGCTAGATTCAATTCTGAAGGAACTCATATCATTGCAACAAGTGAAGGCATTGTTTGTCTTGGAAATGATACCATATCTGTCGAGAGGATTAAGTATCTTGATAAGGTAGATGGCAGTGTAGGACGAGTACGATTTGATGGAATAGTAAGCGTTCGTGGAAATATTTCTGACAGATGTAGTGTGGAAGCAGTTCGCATAGAGGTCGGAGGTTCTGTTGGAAAAGCTAGCCTGCGATCTATTGGTGATATAAGAGTAGCACAGGGGCTCAAGGGTACAGTCGTACAATGTGGCGGTTCTCTTCATGCCGGCAATATGGTTGATACTCAGGCGAGCATCTTTGATCATGCCGTAGTAGATGAATTCATTTTAAACTCTAAAGTTTTTTGTGGTTCAACTCTTCAGGTGAATGCAACTGATGGATATGCCCAAGGAGGTGTGCTCCAAGCGGGAAACCTTATTCGACTTTCTAATGTAGGGTTGCCTGAAAACAAGAAAAGCAAAAATAAATCTTCAAACGAGCAGGAAATTCCACCCCAGACTTTGGTTGAAGTAGGTATCTCACTCAAAAACAGGAAACAGTTTAATGAACTTGAAAAAAGGGCTAGAGAATCCCTTTTTGCTCTTCAGGATGATTTGAGGGAAATTACTTCCTTAATGGAAGATCTCGAAAAGACGAGCTTAGATGAAGAAAAATTACGTAACTTGGGAAAATTGGAAGAAAAGGCAAATAAAAACGTAATGAGTGCTTTTGCTGATTTGCGCAAACGTGAGGCGCAGGACGAAATAAACGAACTGAACAAAATTACTGGTGGAGGATTGGTTTTCATCACAGGTAGGATTTCTGAAGGTACAATCGTAAATGTACGTAGGTACCGATACATTGTTCGTTCAAATATGACTGACAAGGTGTTCAGTTTTACTGAAAACGGAATTCAAACTAACTCCTGCATGGAACTTTTGAAGGATTATCAAAAATATTTTTTTGAGATAATGGTTTGAGCTTTTGACACTATTTATGGGTGATTTGTCAAGGAAAGAAGTTGAGAGACGTGTGAAGCATCGTGATCCTTTAAAGGAGTTAGACCTGACCGGGATGAAGCTTGATGATTTTAATTTTGAAGGAGCATCTTTTACAAAATGCAAATTTTCTGGAAGTAGCTTCAAAGGATCAATTATTTCATTCTCGCGATTCGATGAATGTCTCATTGATGAATGTGAAATGCAAGATTGTACTGTGCAAGAATCTTCATTCAAAATGTGTGATTTCAGTAAATCAGATTTGCGAGACAGTGTTTTTGTTGAGGTAAACTTCAAAAAGGCAATTTTTCATAGTGCTGATTTAAGTGGAACTTTCCTCAAAAACTCAGTTTTATCTGAAATTGATGGAGACCTGTGTAATTTCTCATTTTCAACTTTGTCTGGTTCCAATTTGAAGGGAGCAAAGCTGCATATTTGTGATTTCAGTGCATGCAAGGCATTTGGCATAATAGCCGAAGATTCAGATTTTACAGGGTCAGAATTTTCGGGTGCGCAGATGGATTCTTCGAAGCTTCAGGGGACAAAATTTAATTTCTGTAATTTTTCTGAAGCTTCATTGCAGGAATGCGACCTAAGTAGGGCAAAACTTTTTTCCGCAACTTTGCAAAACGCACGTTTGAGTTCTTCAGTCTTAAATTCCGTGACAATGATTGGGGCTAAAGCTGTAGGAGCAGACTTGAAGAACGTAAACCTCGATCGGGCAAATTTGACAATGGCGGATTTATCTAAAAGCGATTTTGAAGGGTCTTCTATGAACGGTGTTTTGGATCAGGATACAATATACGACGGAGCAAACCTGGAGGGAATAAACAAATGAAGAGTAAATTTAGTCTCTGTTTTTTCCAAATGCTTTTTATGGTATCTATGAATTCAGCTTTCGCGGAATATAGAGCATATGAATTTGAAGTATTTGACAGGATCGCAAACACTTCACGTAAAGTAATAACATCTTTTTCACCATCAGACTTTATCCAGGTGAACGGGGGGCCACAGCGGATAGGTGTGATTATCCGAGCTTCTTGGATCTGTTATGGCGACACTTCTCTTTACAAAAAAATATGTCCCCAACCAAAGGCTATTAATCCTCGGTTTAAACCTGGCGACCGTGTTCAAATAGTGCTTAAGAAGCATTTGACTGATCGGTGGATTGGTGAAATTGAGAACAGTTTTTTTCGTCCAGGATTAAGAAGTAATATTTACGGGGTAAGGTTTGCTGAACGTGGGAATCTTTATACCCGCTACTACGAATCTAACCTGATAAATGCTCCATAAAATATTTTACTGACTGCCTTGAACCTTTTTGCTATTTGAAGTAAAGTGTGCAAAAAATTTGGCGTAAAAGTGCTTCTTTTGAATCTGATTCTACTCAAAAATAAAGCAAAAATTCAAAAACATCCTTTCTTAAATTTAATGGAGCTCATAAGCAATAAAAAAGTATGGAAAGAATAAAACCTGCAAGTCTCTTGACTGCCATCAAGACTCCTTATAGGCCAGATGGGGAAGTGGACCTGGTATCCTTTGACAGTTTGGTAGAAGCACAGATCAAAAACGGTGTTGAGGGCCTTATTGTTTGTGGCACAACAGGAGAAGGACACCTGATGGACTGGGAAGAGCATCTTATGCTTATTGCGCACTGCGTTAATAAATTTGGAGATAAACTGGCTATTGTCGGCAACACGGGAAGCAATAATACCAGAGAGGCATTGAAAGGCACTAAATATGGTTTTTCATTCGGAATGGACGCTGCACTACAGATAAATCCTTATTATGGTAAAACTTCCGAAGCAGGCCTTAAGGAGCATTTCACAAGGGTTATGGATTTAGGACCTTCAATTATATACAACGTTCCTTCACGCACGGGGCAGGATTTGCAGCCTGACTTAATTGAAAAACTAGCAGAACATCAAAATTTTGTTGGAATGAAAGAATGTGCGGGTAATGAAAGAATGGGTTCCTATGAATCAAAAGGCATTGCTTGCTGGTCCGGAAATGATGACCAGTGTTTTGAGGGACGTCATAGACATGGTGCTCACGGGGTGATTTCAGTAATCAGCAATCTGTTCCCTGGTCTCATGAGACGTCTGATGGATAATGACGATCCTGAACTGAATGAACGCCTTCAACCACTAATGGCTTGGTTGTTTCATGTTCCTAGTCCGAACGCACTGAATACAGTATTGAGCATGACTGGAGCTATTCAGCCAGTATTTCGTCTTCCTTATTCACCTGTTAGTTTAACTGCACGTCAAGAGGTATTTGAAATGCTCCAGGGTTTTGAAGCAGAAGATTGGGTTGGTTCTGGACTGGAGTTGATGGAAGACAGGCAGTTTATTCTTTCTGCTTGAAGCTAATATTTAATAACATAGTTGATTTGCAGCAGCAATTATAATGCTCAATTAACCTAACAAATTACTTTGTCAATCAGTAGTTTATTTAAATACTCTGTTTCAAACTTAAGGAAGAGATTTATGTTTGCTCTCATTAAAAATCATAGTCTAGAAAGGAAAAATTATTCATAATAAAGTCTTGAAAAAATTTAGGAATAATTCTAATCTAGACAAAGTAAAAACTGTGAATTCTAGTCATTATAAAAAATAAAAAAATAATTTTTTTCTTGACATATCTGGTATAAATTAGATAATGTAAGTGCTATATCTGATAGAACCGTTTATATAAGTAAATGTTTGAACGAAACTCCTTGGCGGTGACATCCCTCCTTATTTTGGGGGTAGCGTTATCTAAAGCCGTCAGGAGTAGTTAAACTCAATCGCAGAAACTTCGATATGTGCAGCTGGCGGCCTGACTCAGAAACAGTCGCTTTCGAGGGATTTCGCTCAAATATAAGCTGAAAATTAAGGGTTTTTAAGGTTAGCATTCTGCCTTACGGCAGATTCATTTGAGGTAGAGGATTTCAGCGGTGTTTTGGAGAAGCTTTGTTTTCTGCTTCAGCGGTATTTGGCCCAAAAGGTGCACTATCTCTTTGGATAGGGTAAAACCTTGGGTTTTTGGGAGCGTCTCCCAAAGCCGCATTAAGGCTGGGAAACCGTGTTGGTTGCAGCAGCCGTAATATTGAGTTTGCTTCCAAATGGTTTGGATCGCGAACAAACTCATAACAATTTCTAAGGAGAGTTATGAAACAATTAAGCAAAATAATGCTAGCCGCTGTTGCTTCCGTCGCACTTGCGGCACCTGCGTTTGCCTGGGATTTCTCAGCAAGCGGATCAGCGTTAGGTAAGTTTAATATAACAAATACCACAGCTAGCACATCTGCCAATACAGTAACAAGTGGTGGTGCGAGTAGTGAAGGCTCTAGTCTAAAGCTGGCTTCAAGTCACAGTGATGGTAACAAGAGTGCTTCTTTGTCCTATACCATAGACTGGGATGGTAACTTGGATGAGACTATAGCAGTCTCCGGTTCCTCGAAAGTTGGTAACTGGACAGCATCAGGTAGCGTTTCCTATAACAGGGATCGTCCTGGATGTATCGATAATGGCACAAATAGTTCAGCAACATCTGGCTGTATGGCACAAACTGATGAAGATTACACCAATGTTACTGTTACTGATGGAACAATGACAATCGTTCTGGGAGAAGCCGGACACCTTTCCAATCAGAATGCTTCTTCTGGTAGCCAAGCTGCTGGTGCAGTGAGTTTTGATCCAAGTGATGATGATATTGCAGTTGGTGCTTTCGTTGACAGTTTCCATGGAGTTTCACTTGGATACAAGATCAATGACGCTATGAGCGCAACTGTTGCATATCAGAAATCTAGCGAAGCAAATGATATGTGTGGCGCTGGTGAGTATGTAGATGGCGAAGCTGCTGGAAATTCAGGTACCAGTACAACAGGTACCGGATTTGGGTTCAATGGAACATTTGGCCCAGCTGCTGTCGGTGTAACTATTTGTAACGCATCAACAGAAGATGTTGGTGGCGCTAGTACAGATCCTTCATCATTAGCAACCACTTCCTCGACTATGGGTCTTGGAGTAGGGATTGATCTTGGTGATATTGATCCTTTCATCAGTTATGGTACATACAAAGCTGATGGAAGTAGTACTTCTAACGGAGTAGAATACAGTGGCAGTGAGTTTGGTTTAACTTACGCACTTGGTTCAGATACCGTTATTTTATACATTGGTAATTACGAGGAGACTACAACTACATCCGGAACTGCGGGTAACCCCTATGCATATTCCGGCATGGAACTTGGCTACAACACAACAGTTGGTCCAGCTTCCCTAAAAGTAGGATATGGAAGTCAAACTCGTTCACAGACTGATGGTACTTATGACGGTTACAGTATGACCGACATTGAAGTAGCCATGTCATACAGTTTCTAATTGAAAAATTAATATTTCGGGCTTTAAAGTCTGAGTTTTCAATTTGAACAAGTTATAAACGGGATCGTTTGCTTTTTGCAGATGATCCCGTTTTTTTATTTCTACTGTTTCCTTCCTAAACTTCATTTTTCCATCTCTCCTCTTCCGCTGAAAATAAAAAATCTGTAACTTGAATTCAGAAGGAATATAGGAAAACTTATATCTTCGACTTTAAAAAAAACAACATTTGGATTCGTCTTAAGGGTATTTAAAACTTGATATAGACTGTGGTTTTAAATTTTGGAAAAAACGGAACGAGGTGGTCTAATTCTTTCAAAAGGATCTAGCTTAATTCAAAATTAATATTAAATTCAACAGGTGGAGTTGGACTTAATAAGGTAAAGTTTCATTAGGCTTTTTAAATTAAAGGAATAATTGTAAAATCATCTTTTCTCAAATGATTTGATCCAATTAAAGCTTGGCTCATAAGCAGGAATTTTGGATAGATCAAGATTCGGATCAACCAGTTCCCTGAACTGTCTTCCATTAAGACTGACATTAATTTTAGCAGTAATTATTGGATCAAAACCTGCGTTGTTTTTTACAAGCTGATCTAAGTGGTGAGCAAACAGCAGAATCATTCCAGGATTCCCTGCAAAAACCTTGAACTGAGAAGAATTGAGATAATCAACTGGATCAGCATACCTCTGCTCACCTGTCTTAGGATGCGTGACATTAAACTGTATGCGGGTTATTTTTTGACGGAGCATCATGCGCCAGGCAAAATAATGACCCTCTTCATGCCAGTTGGTTACTCCAGGATAAAGCAAGTGACGGAACGGTAAAACAAGATGGACTGCTGAGTAAAGTCCAATAAACAATAACAAAATTTTGGAAATACCTGTTCTGATATCAAGGATTTCTACTTTAGAATGTTTTTTTTCAACTTTTGATACAAGTTCGCGATAATATAAATTAATTCTGGTCCGTAGCCTTATATGAGTTATTTTTTTTGGAAAATCAGCATCAAAAAACATCAGAGTCAGTACAATAGATAAAATAGGAAAGATTCCTATCGGAAAAACAAAGTAATTGTTTATATGAAATATTACAGCAGCAAGAAATGCCCATTTGCGGACAGGTTTCCAGAGCATCAAGAATGGAGTCAACAAATCGAAAAGCATTCCAACCCAAGAGTAGAAATAAGGAACCCAAGCATATTCTATAAGAGACTCTAGGACGGTTCCTCGGTTTGCAATTGACATTAGTTCTTTCGGAGCAAGTCCTCCTAGCCAGTCAGGATCAAACTTGGCAATGCCTCCGTAAAAATAAACTACTCCCATGTGAAACCTAATCAGCCATAGCCAAAAGGCAGGTAATTTTTCAACTTGTGAAACATTTCCCCTCAGCACATCCAATGAATATGAACTGTTCAATGGAGCTAATGCCAGTATAAAACTCAACAGGCAGATTAAGTAAAAATGATTGTTATAAGCTGCCTGGTCAATTAGGAAAACATAGGTGTATCCTAGGAAAAAAAGTATTGATGCAGTTCTGTAATACAAACCTAATGATATCATTAAGGCAAGGATACCTAGTCCTCCGAAAACTATATACATACCATCTGCTGGTAAAGGTCCTACCCATTGAAACCATTGATACTTAAAATGAAACTGAGGTTTAGAATAAATGTCTTCAATCCAGTCATAATAAAAATACCTAGAAATCTCCCATAACATTATAAGGCCGAACCCGACGCGGAAAAAAACCAAGCTTGCCACATCAGTTGGTTGTTGAGTTTTATTAATGAGTTTTTTAGTACAACTATTCATTACAAGAACCTATTCCAATCATTTAGGATTTGAACTATAATTATATTTACTTGTTTTCAAATCTGATCCAGTATTTTACAGTCAGAAAATGGGTTCAATATGGTAAAATACTTAAAAAATGTTTTTTCTATAATAATTTATTCAGTTTTTGAAAATTGTCTCTTTAAAAGTAAATTTAATTTTTTTGAAATTTTGCATTTTCACATACCGACAGTTTAGAAACTACTTCTTTTCGTTATAAATAAGTCTAACTGTAAAAATGATGCCGATCCTGTTGTTTGATGGACACTGTAACTTCTGTAATACCTGGGTAAGGTTGATTGTTCGCAGAGATACAGCCAAGAAAATCCTTTTTGCACCGCTGCAAAGCTCAGTTGGCAGAAAAATGTTGAAAGAACATAAAATAGATGTTAACTATACTGGCAGTCTAGTTTTTTTTGAAGGGGAAAGATTCTCGTTAAGCAGTACAGCAGCATTAAGAATATTTTCATATTTGAATGGATGGGAAAGACATCTTCAATTATTGTCTGTTTTACCTCTTCCCTTTCGTGATATAATTTACCATTCATTCGCAAAATACCGCTACAAATTGTTTGGCAGGAGTGAGCAGTGCATGGTTCCGACTCCTGAGCTTAGAGAACGTTTTTTGACCGAAAAATCATAAAAGTTCTGGACTGCATTTCATTGACTTTTACGTTCTAGCTGATTAAGTTTTAGTTTTGCTGGAATAGCATATGGACTATCCGGAAACTGTTCAAGAAAATAGCGGAAATCTTCAGGACTATTAGAATTTTCAATCATTTTCCAAGTGGATTCTTCTGCGTCTGAAGCCATTCTTTTTCCGCGCAAGTCTAGTTCTTTTTTCTCTTTTTTCTCATGAGGATATTTCCCATATTCGCGTTGCTGTTCTTCGTCCATAATTCCCAGTAGAAGATCTTTGTCCATCATTATCTTCCATGCGTCACGACCTTCACTTGACAATTCAAATGCATAATCCCCAATATAAATTGTTGCCTTTTCAGCTCTAGAGGCTTTAATGAAATCTGGTTCAGAAATCCATATTA
>CACERX010000013.1 GCA_902562015.1 uncultured SAR324 cluster bacterium | reverse complement strand
TTGGACTGGACAGGCCTTTTTTGATTCGAGCCTTCAGCTGGATGGGTAATGTGTTTTTTAAAGGAGAATTCGGTGATAGTTGCATTCTGAGACTAAATATTAACCATCTCTTGAGCGATAAGGTCTGGATTAGTCTGGGAATAAGCTTAGCAGCTCTGTTTTTTTCTTATCTTGTGGCCATACCTATTGGAATTTATTCTGCGGTTTCCAGGAATCCCATAGCAAACAATTCAGTAAGACTCATAAGCTACCTTGGACTGGCACTGCCCAGTTTTCTTTTTGCATTAGTTATTATGTTGATGACTACAATCTTTTTTGGGGAATCGATGGCAGGCCTTTTTTCCAAAGAATACAGAGATGCCGCCTGGTCCTTCGCCAAATTTATGGATTTTATGACAAGGGCTTGGCTTCCAATACTGATACTTGGATGGGCGGCAACGGCATTTGCACTTCAGACCGTCAGGGCACTGATGTTGGATGAAATAGACAAGCTTTATGTTACTGCAGCTTCTGCAAGGGGAGTTTATGGCAGTAAACTTTTATGGCGTTATCCTGGCAGGCATTCACTTGGCCCTGTTATTAATTCTATAGGTTTCGACCTTAACAGGATCTTCAGTGAACTGCCTATTGTTGCTCTGATAATGACACTTACTGAAATGGGAGCACTATTGTTTGATGCTCTCGCCTACTCCAATGATCAGCAGCTTGCTGGCGCAATTTTAGTTATTCTTACTGCTACCATTGTTCTGATTAATTTTATTACAGATATTGTTCTTGCGTTGATGGATCCCCGCGTCCGTCAGGGATTGATAGGATAGAAGATGGCAATTTTCTGGAAAAAAAAACAGACCTTAGACGATCAAAGTCTTAAGGAGGCTTACTTCACTGCCTCACAATGGCAGCTTATTAGGTCGAGATACAGAAGTAATCGGACTGCTAGGTTTGCTGGATGGATTTTAACTCTTCTGATTCTGGCAGGATTTTTCAGTGAATTCTTGTCTCCTTATCCTCCTACAATGGCGGGTCGAGACAAGAAATACGAGAATGGCCCCCCCCAAATTCCTAAGTTCTGGGATGAAAACGGATTTTCCTTAAGGCCCTTTATTTACGGCACAAAACGCGAACGCTCAATCAAAACTAATTTCAGATGGGTTGTTACTGAAGACCGAAATGATCGGAGATATCTTCAGTTTTTTGTGGAAGGATGGCAGTACAGTTTTATTGACTTGAAGTGGGATCTGCCTGGAGAAATTTTTGATGTTGATATTAAGACACTTACATTTAATACTCATCTTTTTGGTGTGGATAAAGGTGGTATTCATCTGTTTGGAACTGACAAAAGTGGCAAGGATATTTATTCCCGTACAATGGTTGCCATTTTTACTTCCCTTAAATGTGGTGTGGTTGGAGTTTTCATAGCTTTTGCGTTGGCTTTGGTGATTGGTGGTATTTCAGGTTATTACGGTGGTTGGATTGATCAATTTTTACAAATGATTACTGATGCCATAAGAACGATACCACAGGTACCGCTGTTCATGGCACTTGCTGCTTTTCTTCCACAGGAGTGGAGCTCAGAAGCAGTTTTCTTCGTTATTGCAACCATTCTTGGATTTATAGGATGGCCCACACTTGCCAGGAGGATAAGGACACATATCCTCAGTGAACGTAGCCAAGATTATATTCTTGCAGCACAGCTATGTGGAGCTTCTTCGAACCATATTATTCGTCGTCATCTGCTTCCGAGTTTTACGAGTTATATAATTATTGACCTTATGATCACTTTTCCATACATGATCCGCCTAGAAACTGCTTTGAGCTTCATAGGGCTGGGACTTATTGAACCTGTCAGCTCTCTTGGATCTTTAATGCAGAATGTTTCTAAAGCCGATGTTCTGCTTAATTATCAATGGTATTTCATACCTGTTCTGTTTTTCATTACCTTCGTTCTTGCGGTTGTTTTTGTAGGAGATGGCTTGCGTGATGCTGCTGATCCAAACATGATCAAAAAACGATGACTATTATTTCAGTACAAAACCTTGAAGTAATGTTCAATACAGACGATGGTATAATAACAGCTGTCGATGATGTCTCCTTTGAAATAAATGAAGGCGAGGTACTGGGTCTTGTAGGAGAATCCGGATCAGGTAAATCAGTAACCGCTAAATCTCTAATGCAGCTCAACCCATCGAATACAATTTATGGTGAAAAAAGTAATATTCGCCTTAAAAACGGAGATGAGGATTTGGATGTCCTCTCACTTAAAAAAGGCAGGGAAATGGTTATTGTGCGCGGCGGTGCCATTTCAATGATCTTTCAGGAGCCCATGGCAAGCTTTGCACCAGCAATTACAATCGGGAATCAGATGGTGGAACAGCTTCTGATTCATACATCAATGTCAAAGCGCCAAGCGATGGAAATGTCTGTGGAAATGCTTGATAAGGTAGGAATAAATGAGCCGGAAAAACGTTTTTATCAATATTCGTTTGAACTATCAGGAGGTATGCGCCAGCGTGCAATGATTGCCATGGCTCTTTCAACCAAGCCAAAGATACTTATTGCGGATGAACCAACCACAGCTTTGGACGTAACGATTCAGGCTCAGGTACTTGATCTAATGAAGAATTTGGTTAAGGAGTTTGGTATGGCTATACTTTTTATTACTCATGACCTTGGAGTAATAGCTCAGGTTGCAGACAGGGTTTCAGTAATGTATCTTGGAAGAATAGTTGAAAGTGGACCTGTGCGAAGAGTACTTCAAGCTCCAGCACACCCCTACACGAAGGGACTTTTGAATGCATTGCCAAAACTAGATGCTCTTGATAAACCGCTTACACCTGTGCCCGGAGATATCCCAAGTCCCCTAGAACGTCCCAAAGGTTGTGTGTTTCATACACGCTGTCCGGAATCAATTGCTGACCTCTGCAATTTCTCGGTCCCCGGTCGTGTAGACATTTTTAATGGACACGTTGCTTCTTGTTTTGCAATTAAAAATGGGAGTGAGACAGCATGACCGAAAAGCCTCTGGTACACATTGAGAATCTTAATGTTGAATTCCCCCTAGGTCGCAAGGTTTTTGGTAAACCTCCTATGCTTAAAGCTGTAAATGGAGTTTCCATGGACATTATGCCAGGACAATTTTACGGGTTGGTGGGTGAGTCAGGCTCTGGAAAAACAACTTTAGGTCGTGCAATTCTTAAGGCAGTACCAATCAGTTCCGGAAAGATTTTATATGATGATGGCAAGGTAAGTTATGACCTGAGGACAATCTCCCAGACAGACCTGAAAAACTATCGCAAACTTGCACAATTGATATTTCAGGATCCTTATGCTGCTTTAAGTCCGCGCATGACAGTGAGGGACATAATAGCTGAACCACTGGAAGTGATGGAAATAACAAAGTCACGTGAGGAGACGGATGAACGTGTACGCGAGATCGCATCAAAATGTCGTTTAAACCTGGAACACCTGAGGCGGTTCCCACATGCTTTTTCAGGAGGGCAGCGGCAGCGAATTTCAATTGCACGAGCGCTGGTTTGTAATCCGGAATTTATTGTTGCAGATGAAAGTGTGGCCGCACTGGATGTTTCCATTCAGGCAGATATCCTCAATCTTCTAAAATCTCTTCAAAGTGAGCTTGGATTGACTTTTATGTTTATCAGCCATGACCTGAGTGTGGTTGCACACATATGTGAACACGTTTCCGTTATGTATCTGGGGACACTGGTTGAATCAGCACCAAAAAGTATGCTTTTTTCAAATCCAAGTCATCCTTACACGAAGGCGCTTTTATCTTCTATTCCGTCTCTCGACCCGGATGATAGTAGAAAAGCACAAAAGCTAAAGGGGGAAATCCCCAGTCCTGCAAATCCTCCTTCAGGTTGTAAATTTCATACTCGTTGTATTTTTGCTGAAGACAGATGCAAAAGGGAAGTTCCTGAATGGCGCATGCTCAGCGATAATCACTTAGTTGCCTGTCATTTAGCCGAATAATTGTCTTCGACATCCTTAATTTTAATTGCCGTTCTTTAAACCCATCAAATACTTTTCAAGTATTTCTAAATTCATACTTTGTTAGTAAATTTAAGCATTCAATTTAGAAAACCTTTGATTTAATTGCCTCTATATTAGTGTATATTTAGTAATTTTATTAGTTTATAATAAATATTATTATGAATATAACATTATGAAATTTTGAAAATATGGAAATTTAATGGGTTAAAATGTTTAATTGGGTTTATACTCTTTTATTGCTTTTGTTTTGTGTGAGTGTTATCATCGCATTTAACATTTGAGAAATTATTTTTGTATACAGCACTAATTTATTTTTTAAATAACAATTAATTGCCAAGAAGCGCTTTAATATCCATTTTATTTGGCGTGAGTTTTGTTAGATAAATTACTTAACACCTAATAAGACTCCGTATATAAGATCCCTAAAAAATATTAATGGTTAGTCATTATATTTAACATGATATGGAAATAAAGATGTCTGAACATTCAAAAGTAATTGAAGAGTATCTGCTTACTGTCTACAAAATTAGCCGTTCGGGAGAGGATGCTAAAGCTGTAACTCTTGCAACCCGCCTTGAAACGAGTCCACCTACTGTTCATGCAACAATATCTCGTATGCAGAGGGATGGCCTTGTTGATGTAAAAAAATCAAAAGTAGTTGTTTTAACCAAAAAGGGTCAGAAAGTCGCTGAAGATATTGCTTACCGTCATAATCTGTCTGAATATTTTCTCTGCAATACCCTTGGTATACCTTGGTACGAAGTGCATCAGCATGCACATCTTTTAGAGCACGCAATGACACCAGTGGTTGTAAAAAAGTTAGCAGAATTTTTGGGTAACCCAGAATTTTGTCCCCACGGTACCCCAATGCCTGGTAAGGAACTTCCTGAAAATACAATTGCCCTGTTGGAATCGAAACCGGGAATGACAGTCGAGATTGCAATGATTGGAGAGGCTTTAGAGGATTCTGTTGACTTGATGAAAATATTGCATGATCATCGGATAATGCCTGGCAATAAACATAAGATTGTTCAAAAAACAAATGTAATGCGAAGTATTTCATTGGAATCAGAAAAAGGGCCCGCCTCAATACCTTTCCATGTAGCTGAAAAGATTTTTGTTGTTGAAGTATAATCGGAAAATTCTCTTTTATACATCAATAATAAACTCCCAGATTAAGAATATGATATTTCCTTATAATAAAAGTAAGCTGGCATTGTTTTAATACAGCTAGACTGTTAAGTTTTTTTTACTTAACAGTAATCTCTTATTATAAGACTAGGTTACAATGAAAGCATTACAAGCCACTTTTACGTCGCTCAATTTTTAGTATCAATATTCTTTCAACAAGGCTATAAGTTCAATTTAAACGATTCAATGGCTTGAAAAGAAAGCCAATTAGTGGTTGTACTGGGGACTAAGTTGGACTTTTAAGCTACTTTTTTGAATTATCAGCTGAGAGAAACTTCTTCACGTTACTATAAGTAAACTTTACAATGATGGAATGTAGGAATCTTGGAAAATCTTATGAAACTTTCCAGGCCTTGACTGGAGTCAGCCTTAGATTGGGTGAGCACGAATTCCTTTCTATTCTTGGTCCCTCTGGCTGTGGAAAATCAACTCTTCTAAGACTGATTGCCGGTCTAGAAGTCCCCAGTCAGGGAGAAGTTTTTTTGTATGGTCAGGAAATTTCAGGAAGGGAAATAATACTTCCTCCGGAAAGCAGAAAATTCGGAATGATCTTCCAGGATTTTGCTTTGTTTCCACATCTTAGTGTAAATGACAATGTGGAGTATGGTGCTACTGGATCCAAAAAGGAAAAACAGCTTCGGGTCCTTGAACTGCTTGAACTCGTCAGCCTATCTCATCTTGCCGCAAAGATGCCTCATCAAATTAGTGGAGGAGAGCAGCAGCGTATTGCTTTGGCAAGAGCTCTTGCTCCAAGGCCTTGTCTCATGTTGATGGATGAGCCTTTTAGCAATCTAGATTATCAGTTGCGACAACAGCTGCGGGGAGAAATAAGGAAAATTTTAAAAAATGAAGGTGTTGCCACTGTACTTGTTACTCATGATCAAATTGAAGCAATTACTGTTTCAGACCGTATACTTTTGATGCAAAAAGGTAAGGTAGTGCAGGAAGGAACTCCGTCAGAAATTTATCAGCTTCCACAAACGATTTGGGCATCCTCTTTTGTAGGTGAAGCAAATCATTTACCTGTTGAATGGCATCATAATTATTTAAAAACTCCTTTGGGCGAACTCAATATCCCGAATGAAATTGGGATGAATGCTCGAATCATGATGGTACGTCCTGAGGATTTTATAATTGAATCAGTTCCTGCTGAAAAAGCAAACGGGATTGTTAAATCAGTAGATTTTTCTGGTCCTGTGCAGACAGTGGGTGTGGCTTTAAAAAGTGGAGTGAGCGTTCTAGTCAGTGGTTCTCCTCATCTTTTATGGAACCAGGAAGATTATGTTAAAATCACAGCCGAAAGATATTTGTGTTTTAATAGCTATGGAAACAGGCTAGACGGAACTGCAGACTAAAAAACTAATAGAAAGGGTTGTGTTTCCCGTTGACATACTTACCAACAATATTACCATCTTTGTCGTAACTTGTAACGTTCCACGGTTGATCATTCCTGAATTCTCCTATCCAGATAACTTCAAAATCATAAGTGATTATATCGTCGGTGTTTTTTCCACCATCTTTCCATTCACCAACATACTTTACCCCATTTTTCCAAGTTACTCTTCCCTGACCATGCCTTTTCCCATCTTTCCATTCACCAACATATTGAACACCATTTCCCCAGGTACTTATTCCCTGGCCATGAGGTTCACCGTCTTTTAGATCTCCTATATAAACACTTTTGTCTGAGCATCCAACTAAAATAATAATTAATAAAGCATGTACTGCTAACAGTAAACTTTTCATATCAATCAATTGATGAAAATAAAAAAAATGGCAGGGTGTTTTGAATCATCTTAATAATTTAGCTGAACTATACAAAGGACGTCAAGATATATTTTTAGTAAAATGGATTATGTTACTTCTATGCTGTTTTAGTTCACAAATATTTTTTGTAATTCATATTTTTATATAATTTTTTTTCTTCATAACAAACAAAAAAGTATTTTCGGAATCAGTTACCTATCCTACTCATTTATGAATTTCCATATCATTAATTCCTTTAAGTTGATTTATTTTGATAAAAATTATTTATAATTAAAGTTTAGTATATTGCAGATTTAAATCATTAAAATTTATTAAAATTTGTAAATAATTAAAAAATGTTATACAAGAGAGTTGTCAGTTTTAACTGTCTAATGTTAATGATATGGCTATCATAACATATTATTTTATTTAATTTTTTTAACAATTAACGTTTTGAATAGGTGAATTATGGCAACATATGAATGCAATGAATGTGGAATGGCAGTGAATGCTACATGTGCGAAATGTGATGCATCACTTGTTAATAACATGCTTACCATAGGTGATGGTAAGCAAGTACAAATTTCAGAATGTCCCAATGACCACGGGAAAATAAAGTCTCCAACTTGTTGTGGGGAAGATATGACTTGTACTACTTAAAAATAATCAGCAAAAAATTTTTATAAAAATTTGTAATTTATTTTTATAAAACCTCCAACAGGGATTTTCATTATTGGTAGATCTCATTTCTCCAAATTCTCTAGTGAAAATGTCTTTGTTTCTAGTTTCATTCAGGAAATTGTTTGAAACATTATGAAATAATTTATAAATGAATAGAGAAATTAAAGAAGTCTTAACTTCTTGATGAAACATTAGAAATAACTATTCATTTTTAAATATTTTGAAAAGGCTTTCCACCCAATTCTTATTGGGTGGTTCACTAAATGAAATTTATGATAGTTTAATTATGGGTTTAGAGTATAAGTTTGATTATTTAAAAAATAATCTCTTCCCTAATTGGGATTTAAATCAAGAGTGGAAGATTACAAATAGTCATAAAATGATTAAAGAAATTAAAAACAAGCTCGATTCAAAATTCATAGGTTATTGTGACAGAGAGTCTAAAACTATATTTCTAGATTTGCATGAAGATGACTGGAAAATAGAAATGCTTATTGTTCATGAAATTTGTCATACATATTATAATTGTAGTAGTCATGGAAAATTATGGAAGAACAAAATGGTAGAGGTATCTGAAAGATGTGATAATATGGATAATTTTCGATTGGCAGACCAAATTAGGCATGAATTAGAAAATTATGAATTATTTTGAGTTTTATGTTAGGAGGAATTTGATTATTGTTCATATTTACAAAAAGTTATAAACCCCATTTCATTTGTTAACTCCCTTACGAATATTTGTTTCTATCTCTGAATATAAATTATGAACGAAATCTTTTGCAATTTTATTTTTTCTTACTTTCAATTTAGCTGGGTCAAGATTCACAGAGAACTCAAAAGAAATTGTACCATCAACAATTCCCGTTTTGAGAAATGAATGTTTGGTAATAGAATCTCTATTTTTAATAATCCAATTATTTTCTAATAGTCCTTTTTTAATCTCGTTTACCTTCTTCAACATTTCTTGTTCATCCTCAAAAACTTCCTCCTTCGGGCGATATTTATAATTCCTACTACTATTAACCTCACTATCAAAAATTCTAACTATGAAAGTCTTCTTCTCTTTTCCGTATTCAATTCTAACTGTTGGTATTGAACTTCTTGATTTTAATGTGAAATAAACTTCTTTCATGAAAATTAAATTCCTTTAGATTGAAGGTAGCTTGGAAGTAAATTCATTTTATGAAAGAATTAAATTTCACCACTAAGACCTTTTAGAAAATTTGGAATTATCAACCTGTGAAAAGGCTTAATAAAAAAAATGTATATCCATCCAAAAATATTATTAATTTTAACTATCGTACTTAAAGATATTTTAGTTATACCTTCCTTTTGCCAAATAAAAATTGAAAAACGGAAATCTAAATGTTTATCGTTTAATTCTACTATTAAGTGATTTTTATCCTTAAAATATATAAAAATATCTCCAATCATTTGATCTTGTTTGAAAATTAATTTCTCTGAATTTTTATATATATCCCCAATTGTACCTGTTTTTAATCCAAAAATTCTAGCAATTACATTTCTTAAATTTAGTAGTAAATCAAACCATTTTGGAATAATTTTAATTAATTTAACAATAATAAAATCTATATTAATTATTTTTTTTGATTCATGAATTAAACAAAATCTATCTTCATAGTTTACTTTTCCAAAAGAAATAAATATTTTATCATTCCTTGGAATTAACTCTTCAATAATATGAATATTTCCCAATTATTAACTATGAATAATTATCTTCCGATAAACTTTAATTGCTGAGATAAATTTTAACTTCTCTTCCAAATAATTCCTTTTTCCCATCTTCTAAATAACATACATTTTGATTTTTATAAAAGGAATGGCTATGTTCAATTTGAGGGTGTAATTAGAGAAAGATTGATAATAAAATATCCGGATATTTAAGGACAATAGCTAATTTAAGAGTCCAATTTGTGGTCGGAGTGGAAAGATTTGAACTCGCGACATCCTGCTCCCAAAGAAGGTAAAGTCGTTGTTAAATCAACTATTTTCATTAACTAGCCTAAATATTTTACTTTTCGTTTACTTTCAGCTAATTTCTCAGACAACGAATTAAGTGTGTCAAATAATGTATCACTTAAAATAAAACATCCGCTACAAAACATAAAATTAAAATCAAATCTGATTTTCAATTGATCTTGCACAATCTAAAATTGTTTTTTCGAAAGGTATTGGTTCCCAGTCGAAGATTTCTTTTGTTTCAGTATTATCAGCACTAACGCTTTTACCAACTATTGGCACCATTCCCTTTACTTCCCTATCAAATAAACTCATTAATTTTATCATGAATATTGGACCTTTTTTCGTGCTGACTTTACTGTATCCGTTATCTTTGAGTATTTTTGCAATTTCCATAAATGAATATGCTCTAGAAGTAGTTGGTATTAATCGCTTACCATTCGCTTTTTCTTCTGTCATCGCAAGTACATGAATTTTTGCAAGATCTCTCACATCAGACATTGGTATACCTGCAGGTGGAATCATTGACATTTTAAAATGACCAGTAAGCATTCTATGTATACCTTTTAAAGATTGGCCTTTTATATTTCCAGTCAAAGTAGGTCCATATGTACCTCCAGCACAAATAACTGCCATTTCTATCGAAGAATTCTCAGATTGATTCTCGAAAAAATCCCAAGCTGCTTGTTCAGCAATAGTTTTACTTTTGATATAAGTATTTATGTTTTTTGAATTAGGATCTGTCCAATTTTTAGCGTCAACGATTCCAGAATCCTGACTACTATCGTATATTTCACCCATCATAGTAACTGCACTGGAAGTTAAAACAATTCGTTTAACTTTTGCTTTTTGAGCAGATTTTAAAGCACGAATAGTTCCTTCGCAAGCAGGTTTAATATATTCATCTTCATTTTTTGGCTCTATAAGAGAAAAAGGTGCTGCAATATGTAAAACGTATTCACAACCTTTTACTGCATCATCCCAACCATCATCACTCAAAAGATCAAGCTCTACAAATTCTAATTTATCACTAGGATCTATTTCTTTTTTTATACCATCTAATACTTCATATTTTTTATTAAGATCTCGAAGAGAACCCTTTACAAAGTAGCCATTTTTTAATAGTTCAACCGCACATTGATGCCCTATATAACCTGAAACTCCTGTTACTAAAACTTTTTTCATTATCTTTCTTTGAGAATGTGTTTAAATATTTTTTTTTCTCAGCCGGCACTAAAATAAAATTATATCTTTAAATTATTAAGGAATACCCTAAAACACAGCTGATGGATTTAGAATGTTATATTGTGACAGTTGTGCGATTGACAGTAAATCTTATTTAGAAGATGGATGCACTTACTTTATAAAAATCTATCATTAGTTCCCTATTTAATACATAGACAGAGTCCTGACTAAATCATTGATTTTGAAGAAAGGATATGCCTATTATTTTGATTCCACTAATTCTTCACAGTCCGAAACCCTCCAAGTAAAATCCCCACATTCTTGGAAAATTCCCCAAGTTTTGGTATATGTACGGTTCTCCTAAAGTAACCAACCAAACTATATTACAGATTTAAAGAAATTTAATTTTTTCAAGAAAGAATATGGAACTTGTTCCAGTTAGGTAATTTGGGAGAAAATTTGTGATTGATATTTTAATAATAGAAAGAATAATTTAAAGAATTATATATATTGATATGGAACAAATTATTGTATATCTAACAAATGTGTTTCAAGAATATCTATTAATAATCTTATTATTATGTTTTTCTTTGATTGCCTTTTTAAAAAAATTGAGATGTCCTAAATGTAAGAAATTCTCATTAAAAAAAATACCTTTAGAAGAATTGAAATTTTATAGAAGTGATTCATATGTAAGAAAATGTTCAAAATGTGACTTTATTTTTCAAAAGAAAAAGTCAGACGTGACTGGAGGAGATACTGACCCTCCAGACTAATAAAAGGAAAGGACAAAAACATTACCTTATTAAAAATCTCCCCATCATCCCCCACTTAATTCTTCACAGAGACAGACACACCTCCAATTAAAATCCACTCATTCTTGTAAATTACTCCCAAAATCTGGTATTTGTAAGTATATGATAATAATTAAAACTTAATATTGTTATTTATTTGTACAGGAAAAGATGAAAAAGTATTTGTAAAATCCTCTATTGTATTTTTTTTTCTCACAGTTATCTCCTGTGGGACGAATGACAATACAACAGATAGTATAAATATCGAAAGTTCTTCATACAGTGACAATGGAACTACATTTACAATTACAGTGAATTCATCTAAATTTTACATAGACGGAGTCCTGGCAAAATCATTGATTTTGAAGAAAGGATATACTTATTATTTTGATTCCACTGATTCAACCACAAATAACCATCCTTTATTTATTGGCACAACTTCTTCTGGGGGAAGTTATTCTTACGAATATACTTCTGGTGTAACAAACAGTCGAACAACGAATGATACTTTAACAATTGTAGTTTCTTCTGACTCTCCTTCAACACTTTATTATAATTGTGGTAATCATGTCTCAATGGGAGGATCTATAGCAATTAACTAATACCAATCATAATCTATGAAACACCTACTCATCATCCTCTCAATACTCCTTCTTTCTTCTCCAGTTTTTGGAGATAGTCACAAACTTTTCAGATTTGATAGTTCCCTTGATAGTAGAAGTTCTTTGTCTATCATCAATTATGGTGAAACTCTTTATGGGTGGGGAGAATATCCTGATTATGTTTGGAAACGATTTGGGAAAAAAGAAACTCACCCAAAATATAAAGGTAAAGTTGAGAACGAAGTTCCAAATGGTCTTGGTTATTTGATTTACCCAAATGGAAGTAGGTATTTAGGAAGTTGGAAGAAAGGGAAAATGAGTGGTCAAGGATCATTCACTTACCCTAATGGAGAAAAGTATGTTGGAGAATGGAAAAATAGTAAATTTTGGAATGTAACAGGAAAAGACATAGACGGAAATATTATTGGAAAAGTCGTGAATGGAGAGTTACAAGAATGAAACACCTACTCATCATCCTCTCAATACTTCTTCTTTCTTCTCCTGTTATTGGAGATAATCATAAAGTTGAAACTCTTTATCTATGGGGTAAATACCCTAATTATGTTTGGAAAGGATTTGGAGATAAAGATACTCAACCAAAGTATCAAGGTCAGGTAAAGGATGGGAAACCTAATGGTCTTGGTGATATTATTTACCCTGATGGAAGTAGTTATGTGGGTGGTTGGGAAAATGGGAAATATCAAGGTCAGGGAACATACACAAAACCTGACGGAACAAAGTATATTGGGAGTTGGAAGATTATTGGTGGTGTCTCATCACACTGGAATGGTGAATATTACGATGAAGATGGAATCATAAAATACAAATGGGTGAATGGGAAATTGATAAAACAATATAAAACTTAATTTGAAAAATAAAACAATAACCCCCCTCTAAAACCACCCAAAAAACCATGAAACACCTACTCATCATCCTTTCCTTCCTTCTTATTTTTTCTCCTGTGATTGGTCAGTCATCCAAATAAATTGATAAGAACTTTCCAACAGAGTGTGACTAAATGGTGACTGTTTAGTGTGACTAAATGGTCACTTTTACTGTTGGTGGTTCAATACAAGGGGGTATTAGGTGGTGGTAAGAGGACAAATAATCAAATGATTTTAATGACTTATCCTAGTTGGTGGTTCAATAAATGGTCGGGGTGGAGAGATTTGACCTCCTACTCCACTACGACCTCCCGATTAAAATATTACTTTGTAATATCAAATACTTCTATCAAGGTCTTTACGAGTACTACGACCTCTTTTACTTGAAAAAGTGATACTAAATTAATAAAAAAAGTGTAACCAATTTACACTTATTCCCAAACTTGTGAAAACGGACTAAAATCAGTCCGAAAATGTGACTAGTTTACCCCCACTCAAAAATTGCCTCAAGTAAAATCACCATAAACAACAAATCTTGACATATTGTTGCCATTTAGGTATAAAACCTGCCTAAATTGTATTAATTTAATTTTAATATAAGTGAGGATATCGAATTGAATCGATAATCTATTTGTAAAATATTGGAAAAGTAAATCTTCAAACCTTCTTCATTTAATGAAGGGCAAAGATGAACAAGATTTTACACATTTTATTAGTACTCCTTTTTAGTCTCACCATTATCTCCTGTGGTACTGATGATGGTGGTTCGTCTGCGTCCACTGACAACTCATCCTCTACTACCTCCTCTGACGACACTTCTACTTCAGACGATTCCACTACTGATACAACTGCACCAACTGTTTATTCTGTTTATCCTTTAGACAATAATGGTTGGGTTTCAATCACAGACAATATCTCAGTAACATTCTCCGAAGCAATGGATACCACTTCGATAACAACCAATACTTCAAGTACATCCTGCTCTGGTGCTATTCAATTGTCTTCGGATAATTTCAGTACTTGTATTCAGATTTCTTCATCTCCTACCAGTTCTAATTTGGATAAGACATTTACAGTTGACCCATCTGACAATCTTTCATATTCCACTACCTACAAGATTAGAGTGACAACTGTAGTCAAAGATAGTTCAGGTAACACTTTAAGTAGTCAGTATGATACATCAAGTGGATTTTCTACGACGGGACTTTATGTTGCGGTAGGTGGTAATGGAATAATAAGTACTTCGTCTGATAATGGGACTACCTGGGATACCCAGGTTGTATCTTATGGTGGCAGTACATCAGATTGGAGTGATGTGATCTATGGAAACGATAGATTTGTTGCTGTAGGAGGATCAGGAATTGTGTATTCAACTGATGGAATGACATGGACAGAGGCAAGTTTTTCGGCAGGAAGTGGAACCGGTTTTCAAAATGTTGCTTTTGGAAACAATGTATTTGTAGCAGTAGGTGTAGAAAGTAGTAATACAATGAGATCATTTAATTCCCATGATAATGGTACTACATGGTCAAAGAGTACAACTGGTGATATGACTTTTCATTATCAGGGAGTGACCTATGGAAACGAAAAATTCATACTAGTGGGTGGTCATGGAGATATTTGGTCTTCAGATGACAACGGATCCACATGGGATAATCTTACTTCTAACAATTGTTGTTATTCAATTAACAGAGGTCTCACTGATATCACTTTTGGAGAAAATAGATTTATGGCAGTGGGTAATTATAGAACAGTCATATCCTCACAAGATAATGGATCAAGTTGGGGTCAAAATATAGGATCAACTTATCCTCCAACATTATGGGGTGTCGGTTACGGAAATGGTCAATTCATAGGGGTTGGGCAATCTGCATCAGTATATAACTACAAAACCGGGCAAATGAGTTCCCTTAATTCAATACAATCCCTTCGAGATGTTACTTATGGAAAAGATTTATTTATGATAGTGGGTTCGGGTAATTTAGTATTTACATCATCAGACAATGGTACAACTTGGGATAATAAGAGTTCAAATAACAGTAATGATTATTTGGGTGTAACGTATAAATGAAGATTTACAAGATGGACAAGATTTTACACATTTTATTAGTCTTCCTTTTTAGTCTCACCGTTATCTCTTGTGGTAGTGATGATGGTGGTTCTTCCTCTACTACTACTTCTACTACAGCAGTTTTCGGCACTGCCGTATTTGACTCATCAATTTTTAGTGATTAATTATGAATAAAGAAATAAAAGATAGATTAGACAAACTGGAAAATGAACTGAAGGAATCAAAAGATGAGATTCATAGTCTTAAAAGTTCAGTTTCTTTAAAAATTGAAAAGGGAATTGGGAAATTATTTTCTCGTTTTACAAGAAAGCAAATAATTCTTGGTTCTTTGATTGTGTTGTTTTCTATTTCAATAATTGGAATTGCAGGAACTGTTACTAAAACATATACATTCAGTTCAGGAGATACAATTTCTGCATCAAAGTTCAATACTAACTTTGATACCTTGTATACTTTGGTTAATGGAAATTTGGATGGTTCTAATATAGGTTTAGATCCTGATGCTATGGTTTTATTTACAACACCAAAGAATATTACTGGTGATATTGGAGGGAGAAGTGGTGCTGATGCACTATGTGCTCTTCATCATGATAGTGAGAGAACTTCAATAATTACCAACTCTTGTTCAAATGTAAGAGCAGTAATATCAGTAAGTGGAACTGATGAAATAAGGGATATGGCATCGAATTATAGCATCCCTACAAATAGAAAATTAAGAGGGATAAATGGAGCATTTTTAGGTGACGGATGGGATAATTTATCAGGAGGTGCCAGTGGCAGTTATAATTTAGTGTCTCCTCCAAGTGCGGGAATACCAGAATTATTTTTTACCGACGACAATCCAGACCGAAAAAACCAAATTTGGACTGGAAATGATTCTGATGAATCTTTAAGTTCGTATCATTGTGTTAATTGGACAGATGGGACTAATTCTGAAACAGGAACTTATGGAGATCCAACACTAGATCCTTATACAGATGGTAGAAAGTTTACATATGGGGGTGCTACTGCTGGGTGTAACCTCACCTTAAGACTTCTATGTGTTTGTTATTAAATTTAAATCACTAATCTCAAAAAGGTCAATCACACAACTGAGAGTGTGACTGACCTTGATTAACTTGATGACTATGAAGGATAGACTTTCTTACTTCTACTCTTAGAATTTCTTTAACATCTTCAAGAGTAAGTGATTTCATACCTTTCCGTATGTCATTGAAAAGTTGTTGTGTCAAAGTTCTTAGATAAACAGAAATAATCCTCGATTCCTTATTACTAACATTTTTTAGTGAAATATGAAACCTTGTTCTTCCCTTAAAGTATTCAATAAGGTCTTGAGGAATTATGGTTCTAAACAGATTGGATGTATCGGTTGTTCTTCTAACTAAATTGGAGATTTTCATGCAGACTCTTTTAGGAAAGTGATACCAAAGTGATACCAAAAAGTGATACCAAAGTGATACTAAAGTGATACTAAATCTAAAAGAGGTCGTAGTGGGGATTAACTTACGAAAGGTCTTAAGGGGAAATACTTAATAATTACAGAGGATTATACCGACTCGGAGGTCGGTGTGTGGTCGGGGTGGAGAGATTTGAACTCCCGACATCCTGCTCCCAAAGCAGGCGCGCTACCGGACTGCGCTACACCCCGAACAGAAAAAATTTATATCCAATTTATATCAAACATTTCGAAGCTAAAGTTTCCTTTTAGCAGTTAGTTCTACATTTAATAATATTTGGTGCCGAGAGGGGGACTCGAACCCCCACAACCTCACGGTCGTCAGATTTTGAGTCTGATGTGTCTACCAATTTCACCACCTCGGCAGAGTGGCTGCATTACACTCACACCCACAATTGAATGCCGGCACCGACCGACTCTTCCACCGGGAAACCCGGCAGTACCATAGGCGCTAGGGGTCTTTACTTCTGTGTTCGGGATGGAAACAGGTGTTTCTCCCCTGCCATGAGCACCGGCACTCAAGTGTGGGTATGCATTGGAGGTTTTGGAGTTCAAACGAGCATCTGTAGGAGCCATCGGGGGATGATCTTAAAAATCAGGTCTCCCGGCCAATTAGTACCGGTCAGCTTCACATGTTGCCATGCTTCCACCTCCGGCCTATCAAACAGGTAATCTTCCTGCGGCCTTAGGGGACCATAAGGTCCGGGAGATCACTCTTGGAGCCGGCTTCCCGCTTAGATGCTTTCAGCGGTTATCCGTTCCAGACGTAGCTACCCGGCAATGCTCCTGGCGGAACAACCGGATCACCAGAGGTCTGTCCACCCCGGTCCTCTCGTACTAAGGGCAGACCTCCTCAGATCTCCTGCGCCCGCGGCAGATAGGGACCGAACTGTCTCACGACGTTCTGAACCCAGCTCGCGTACCGCTTTAAATGGCGAACAGCCATACCCTTGGGACCTGCTTCAGCCCCAGGATGCGATGAGCCGACATCGAGGTGCCAAACCGCGCCGTCGATATGAACTCTTGGGCGCGATTAGCCTGTTATCCCCGGCGTACCTTTTATCCGTTGAGCGATGGCCCTTCCACTCGGAACCACCGGATCACTAAGACCTACTTTCGTACCTGCTTGAAATGTCTCTCTTGCAGTCAGGCTCCCTTATGCCTTTGCACTCTACGCCGGATTTCCAAACCGGCTGAGGGAACCATTGCGCGCCTCCGTTACGCTTTGGGAGGCGACCGCCCCAGTCAAACTGCCCACCAGACAGGGTCCCTGTTCCGGATCACGGAACGAGGTTAGAACACAGAAAAAATCAGGGTGGTATTTCAAGGATGGCTCCAGAAGAACTAGCGTTCCCCCTTCAAAGCCTCCCACCTATCCTACACAAATCTTTCCCAAGTCCACTGCCAAGCTGCAGTAAAGGTGCACGGGGTCTTTCCGTCTTGCCGCGGGTTGACGGTATCTTCACCGCCATTTCAATTTCACTGAGAATCACATTGAGACAGCGCCCAGATCGTTACGCCATTCGTGCAGGTCGGAACTTACCCGACAAGGAATTTCGCTACCTTAGGACCGTTATAGTTACGGCCGCCGTTTACCGGGGCTTCAGTTTGGAGCTTTGGTCCGAAAACCTAACTCCTCCCCTTAACCTTCCGGCACCGGGCAGGCGTCACACCCTATACATCATCTTGCGATTTAGCAGAGTGCTGTGTTTTTGCTAAACAGTCGGCTGGGCCTGGTCACTGCGGCCTACTGAAGCTCGGGGAGCAAGTCCCTTTACCACTGCAGGCACTCCTTCTTCCGAAGTTACGGAGTCAATTTGCAGAGTTCCTTAACATGATTTCCCTCAAGCGCCTTGGTATTCTCTACCCGCCCACCTGTGTCGGTTTGGGGTACGGTTCGCCCGTGCTATGCTTAGAAGCTTTTCTAGACAGTGTGGAATCGACCGCTTTGCGAAGCAAAGCCTCTCGTCATCAGCTCTCGGCGTTGAGTGAAGCTCCGGATTTGCCTGGAACTTCCGCCTAATGCCTTGAACCGGGATATCCATCACCCGGACGGCCTATCCTCCTGTGTCCCTCCATCACGCGCACGTGCAAGTACCGGAATATGAACCGGTTTGCCGTCGACTACGCCTTTCGGCCTCGTCTTAGGTGCCGACTAACCCCGGGCTGAATAACATGGCCCGGGAAACCTTGGGCTTTCGGCGTGCGAGTTTCTCACTCGCATTTTCGTTACTTATGCCAACATCCTCACTTCCCTGCGCTCCACTGACCCTTTCGATTCAGCTTCACTGCACAGGGAACGCTCCCCTACCGATTTGTATAAATACAAATCCCATAGCTTCGGCGCATGACTTGAGCCCCGTTAAATTTTCGGTGCAGGTTCGCTTGACCAGTGAGCTGTTACGCTTTCTTTAAAGGGTGGCTGCTTCTAAGCCAACCTCCTGGCTGTCTGGGCGCTCCCACTTCCTTTCCCACTTAGTCACGACTTGGGGGCCTTAGCTGATGGTTAGGGTTGTTTCCCTTTCGACGACGGAAGTTAGCTCCCGCCGTCTGACTCCCGTGAAACAACTCGCCGGCATTCGTAGTTTGGTTGGGTTTGGTACCCTGGTGGGGGCCCTAGTCCATCCAGCGCTCTACCTCCGGCGGTCTATCACGAGGCTATACCTCAATATATTTCGGGGAGAACCAGCTATCTCCGAGTTTGATTAGCCTTTCACTCCTACCCCCACCTCATCCGAGAACGTTTTAAGGCTCAACGGTTCGGTCTTCCACCTGGTCTTACCCAGGCTTCAACCTGGACAGGGGTAGATCACTCGGTTTCGGGTCTGTTGCCGATGACGTACGCCCACTTCAGACTCGCTTTCGCTGTGGCTCCGTTATAAACTTAACCTGCCACCGACAGACAACTCGTTGGCTCATTATGCAAAAGGCACGCGGTCGCACATGATCCGAAGATCAGTAATGCTTCCACTGCTTGTAGACACAGGGTTTCAGGAACTATTTCACTCCTCTGTTCGAGGTGCTTTTCACCTTTCCCTCACGGTACTGGTACACTATCGGTCTCCAGGTAATATTTAGCCTTGGAGGGTGGTCCCCCCGGATTCAAACAGGATTTCTCGTGTCCCGTCCTACTCAGGTATCGCCTCGGACATCTTCAGATTTTCGTTTACGGGGGTCTAACCCTCTACGCCGTGCCTTCCCAGGCACTTCAACTAATCCTTTGATTATCTTTTATTGGCGAACCTACAACCCCACCGGGCGCACCCGGTGGTTTGGGCTCTTCCCTCTTCGCTCGCCGCTACTAAGGGAATCTCGATTGATTTATTTTCCTTCAGGTACTGAGATGTTTCAGTTCCCTGAGTTCGCTCTGCTGATCTATGGATTCAATCAGCAGTGTATGGCCTCAACAGCTATACGGGTTACCCCATTGGGAAATCCCCGGATCAAAAGATGTTTGCTCTTCCCCGAGGCTTATCGCAGCTTGCCACGTCCTTCATCGCTTCCTGGAGCCAAGGCATCCGCCCTGCGCCCTTGCTACCTGACTTAACAGTCAAGATCATCAACCCTTGATGACCCTCACAGATGCTCTTGGGACACCAAAACCTCCGATTCGATTTTCTAATAACAATTATAGAATAATGAACAGGTCATCCTTTTGGATAACTTGTTTATTACTCCATATACTAATCTCATACATGGTGGAGGATAGCGGGGTCGAACCGCTGACCTCCTGCTTGCAAAGCAGGCGCTCTACCAGCTGAGCTAATCCCCCCCTGATTATAAAGTTTCGCTGGTGGGCCTGGGTGGACTTGAACCACCGGCCTCATCCTTATCAGGGATGCGCTCTAACCAAGCTGAGCTACAGGCCCTACTTGAAATATTGAGCCGACAATAGCCAGCGTCTTAATGGAAAGAATCAAATAAAGCAATTACTTAGTTTTGCATGCTTAAAACTTCAAGAAGATTATTGATTTGTTTGTAAATAAACAAATCTCATTCTTTTGTAATATTACCAGTGAGGTTGTCTACTACGATAGGGGTTTCAAAAAACTGTAATAATGGTTCATCACCGTAGTTATCTTTCACCATTTTTCTAAATTCAGTAACAAGCCAAATCTCTGAATGTATTTTTTCTTTCCATAAATATACTTCCCCGGCAATTCCTTTATCAATATCAAATAAATAATTATTACGTATTAAATCTGGATTATCTCGTCATTTAGCTGTGGTTTGCTCAAATTTCGCAATCACTTCATCACGGGTAATTCTGTTATAAAGTTTGAAGATGACGATTACAGTGAACAACTTTCAACAAAATAAAATTTTAATATTTGTACTTCAACAGTTTTTTCTTAGTTATCTGGAAAAGAAAAAAATGTTGGAAATATTCATTTATTATTAGTAATTTTCATGAATTTTAATTTACAGGAGCTAAGGGAAAGAAGAGAAGAGAGTCTGTTTCGACTTAGACATATCCGACAGCATAACTGCTGTCCGGCGTCCTTAGAAAGGAGGTGATCCAGCCGCAGGTTCTCCTACGGCTACCTTGTTACGACTTCACCCCAGTCGTCAACCAGAGCTTGGGCGCCTGCCTCCCGAAGGTTAGCTTGGCGACTTCTGCCCTTGTCGGCTCCCATGGTGTGACGGGCGGTGTGTACAAGGCCCGGGAACGTATTCACCGCGGCGTGCTGATCCGCGATTACTAGCGATTCCAGCTTCACGCAGTCGAGTTGCAGACTGCGATCCGAACTGAGAGAGCTTTTCTGGGATTAGCATGGCCTCGCGGCTTAGCATCCCTCTGTGACTCCCATTGTAACACGTGTGTAGCCCTGGTCATAAAGGCCATGAGGACTTGACGTCATCCCCACCTTCCTCCGGCTTGTCACCGGCAGTCCCCCTAAAGTGCCCGGCTTAACCCGATGGCAATTAAGGGCAGGGGTTGCGCTCGTTGCGGGACTTAACCCAACATCTCACGACACGAGCTGACGACAGCCATGCAGCACCTGTCACTCGGCCCCCGAAGGGGAAACTCCATCTCTGGAGTTATCCGAGGATGTCAAGACCAGGTAAGGTTCTTCGCGTTGCATCGAATTAAACCACATGTTCCACCGCTTGTGCGGGCCCCCGTCAATTCCTTTGAGTTTTAGTCTTGCGACCGTACTCCCCAGGCGGAGCACTTAATGCGTTAGCTGAAACACCCAGAAGGGTCGAACCCTCCGAACGTCCAGTGCTCATCGTTTACGGCGTGGACTACCAGGGTATCTAATCCTGTTTGCTCCCCACGCTTTCGCGCCTCAGCGTCAGAGTGGCCCCAGCCGGCCGCTTTCGCCACCGGTATTCCTCCTGATATCTACGAATTTCACCTCTACACCAGGAATTCTGCCGGCCCCTAACCCTCTCTAGAGATGCAGTTTCGAAAGACCCTCCGGGGTTGAGCCCCGGGCTTTCACCTCCGACTTACACCTCCGCCTGCGCGCCCTTTACGCCCAGTAATTCCGAACAACGCTCGCACCCTACGTATTACCGCGGCTGCTGGCACGTAGTTAGCCGGTGCTTATTCCTGGGGTACCGTCATTATCTTCCCCCATAAAAGAGCTTTACGACCCAAGGGCCTTCTTCACTCACGCGACATTGCTGCATCAGAGTTTCCTCCATTGTGCAATATTCCCCACTGCTGCCTCCCGTAGGAGTCTGGACCGTGTCTCAGTTCCAGTGTGGCGGATCGTCCTCTCAAACCCGCTACCCATCGTAGCCTTGGTGCGCCACTACCGCACCAACAAGCTAATGGGACGCAGACTCATCCATCAGCGCCGGAGCTTTCAAATATTAAACTTATGTTAAACATTGTTATCCGGTATTAGCTCCCCTTTCGGAAAGTTGTCCCGGACTGAAGGGCAGATTGTCTACGCGTTACTCACCCGTGCGCCACTTTAATCACTTCCGAAGAAGCTTTCTCGTTCGACTTGCATGTGTTAGGCATGCCGCCAGCGTTCGTCCTGAGCCAGGATCAAACTCTCAAGTTATAATCCTATGCTTATTATTTATTAATCAACGTCCATCTGCATGCATATTACATAAATGCTTACAGATAGGAACAGGCTTTCTGTCTGTTCTGATTCCCTTTTCAAAGAACTTGCGTTCAGCTCCTGCAAAACCTACAATGCTAGCTCCTCACTCAATTACTGTCAATACTTTTATTTTTTTCAAACCTTATTGATAACTCATTTTTTATATTATACATAACATTATCTTTGATATCCGGCATCATTCTTTCGATAGTGTGAACTATTACTTTCACAGTAGAATCAAATTCAAGATTTACCTTTTGGCTTTCAATTTTAAATCCAAGTATAGTTTGTTTTAAAGTCTCAGGAATAAGTGAAAAAGAGAACCAATTGTTTCCGAGATCAACCACTGTAAGGCTGACGCCATCAACTGTTACCCATCCTTTGTAAATAAGATATGGCAGCCATTTTTTGTCACAGTTAATTATAAAATCACGATTGTTTGGTGAATTATAAATTTTTTTTATGTTTCCCACGCAGTCGACATGTCCTGAAACAAGATGGCCTCCTAATTCATCTCCATAGCTGCATGCACGTTCAATGTTTACAAAATCCCCAGATTTTAGTTCACTAAGATTGGAACGGTTTAGTGTTTCTTGTATTATATCGAATTCTGCCGATTCTTTAGAGATTTTTGTGGCCGTCAGGCATACGCCATTGACGGCTACGCTGGCTCCATTCAGCAGGTTTTTAGACAAATCATCCAGTTGGATTCTAAGTTTCCTGCCCCCTTCGATATCAGAAACCAAAGAGATCTTTCTCATTCCCTGTACTATGCCAGTAAACATTTTCTTTGAAAAAAATTTATTAAATAATGGTTGGATAGGTTTCAGTCAGGACTGGCGAGATTCAAAGATTTTTTCATATTATTCCTAATCAGTTGAATACATTCCTGTCTCACAGCAGGAATAAATAGTGCCAATCCTAGTGAATCAGTTATTAATCCTGGAACGACTAGTAAAATAGCACCTCCTAATAGAAGTAAATCGGCAACTACTTCTTCTGCTGGCAACCTATTATTATGCAGTTCACTTTCGACAATGGTCCATAGTGAAAAATATTCATCCTGCATTAACCATACACCAGCAGCCAGAGTAACGGCACATTGTAAAAAAATTGTAACTAGATGCATAATATAGTTAAGTTGAATTAGAATCAATATTTCCAGAACTGGAACAAAAAATAATAATAAAATAAGTATCAGTCTAATCATTATTGAAACTGTGATTGGTATACAAACAAATTGTCTGAAGAAAAACAAACAAAACTTACCTTTTGAGCTGAAGGATTAATTACCACAAAATTTCTGACCTCGTTTAACAATTATACTTGCCTGCATAATTGGATAATCGAAAACATCTGTGTTGATTGATAGAAACGGAATGGTTTGGATTTGCTTTTTAAAAGCATTTTGAAGATTATCAAGGTAACATGAAACCAAAAATTTTGTATCTCCATTTGTTCCATTTCCCTAGACTGGACCCATAGTGTGAATTACAAATTTATCTTTTAAATTAAAACTCTTTATGATTTAACCTGACCAGTTTTGCACCCTCATAATGTCAAGCATTGATTTATCCATTAGGGACCTGCACCACTATGTATTACTCCATCAATCGCACATCCACTCAGTAATGATTAGTTTGCAGTGTTGACAAAATTATCAACTCCCAAAGTTGTTATTTCAGACTATATTATTGAATCTCTTCTTTTGTAACATGAATTGAGGTATTAGAATAAAAATTATATTCATGACTGAAAAGAATCTGGAGGTACTGAATAGGTACAAGTTGCGTGTGCTACTGGTTCAAGATCATCTTCAGAATAGATGCTTACTTCACCCACGATCAGACGTTTGCCAACTTTTATCAGAGTTGAATCTCCAATAAGATTTCTAAAAGGTACAGGTTTTCTCAAAAAATTTATGTTCAAATTTGTAGTCACAGCTAAAACCACTGATCCAATGGTGTTTAATATAGCAGCGTACATGGCCAGATCAGCAAGCAGCATCATTGATGGGCCAGAAACTGTACCACCAGGACGTAAGTGAGAATTATTAATATACAAAATTATTCTTGCACGCCTGTTTTCACATGATTCAACTTTCATCTGATAATTTGGGAATTCTTTCTGCAGTAAGGTTTGAATTTCAAATGCTTTCATCAATTTTTGAATCTTTACAAGAACTTATAAATAAATTATCTGATTAAAAAAAAACTTACTCAAGAAATTGAATTTTAGACAATATCCTATCACACGCCGTCAAATTTTTTTTGATTTTTAAAATGATAAAAGAGATATAATACTTGTTGGATAAAATTTGCATTAATAAAACTGAATTTAAACCTTATATGAATTTTAAATATTTTTTGAATAGAATTCTCTTGTTGGGGATTTTCGCATTTAATGCAGCGGGTGTCTACAGTCATGCCACAGCTGAAACTTTAATAGTTGCTCTTGGAGACTCTCTTACAGAAGGATTTGGAGTTTCAAAAGAGGAAGCTTATCCTTTTTTGGTCGAGCAAGAACTTATAAGGAAAGGTTACTTTGTAAGAATAATAAACGCCGGAATAAGCGGATCGACAAGTGCAAGTGCACCTTCAAGAATGCAGTGGTTTGTGCGAGTAAAACCAGACATTGTTATTTTAGCGCTCGGAGGCAATGATGGCCTACGTGGTTTAAGTGTGCAGCACATGAAGAACAATCTTGGGAAAGCTATCAAACTCGCCAGCTCTAAAAATATCCGGGTACTGCTAGCTGGGATGCAGATTCCATTAAATTACGGGCAGGATTATACCAAATCTTTTCGCAATGCTTTTTACGAATTGTCAGAGCAATATAAATTGCCCATGATTCCGTTTCTTCTAGAATATGTAGGCAATGTTCCAGATTTAAACCTTCCAGACGGTATACATCCTAATACTGAAGGACATAAAATCATTAGTCGAACAGTGATTGAACATCTAGAACCGCTTTTGTATGATTGATCTCATTTAAAATTCCCAAAGAAATCCAGTGGTAAATTTTTGTAGTATTTTTGTTGGGAATAGTTTTGCATTCTAGCTAAATTTTTTCAGTGAACCTATGGCTTTCATGATTTGTTTTTGTTGCCCAATGTAAACTCTGTTGTTGGGCACAAGTGCGTCAAGGGATTTCTTCCCCATTTCAAGAATTTTCAAAACACCATGGTTAGCAAGATTTAGCATTTTACGGTGCTGATAAGCATAAAATGAAACCTGAGCAAATTCTGCTAAAACAGTTATATCTCCACGTTTTGGATTAGTAAAAGAAGATCTTTTTAATGATTTGTGGTAAGCCACAATTGCCTTGTTAAAAGTAGGGGTCATAGCAGGACGAGCAGAATAATCATCCATCAAAACACGAAGAGAAAGAAACCTTAGAGCCTGCATATGCAGACGGGCTTCCATTAAATATGGAAGTGCAAGTTTATTATCAAATGCCTGAAGCTTTGAAACTATCTTCATACCGATAGGATGCAGAATTGGAATGCGTTTCATTACTTCTACTGCAGCCAGAGTTTTTCTAACAACTAGAAGGTGTTTATTTTTAACTGTGTCAGCATTACCGCTTCCCCCAAATAATCCTCTGACCTTTTTTTTTTGAGAAAAGGGTATCCAGTTCATCCAAATGCATAGACATTGTTATGCTTCCTCGGGTATCATCATCCAAAGATTCAGCATATTCAAGCAATTTCAGAGTTAGTTTCATTTCTTGAATTGCCACGAGTTCGTGTTCTTGAAGTTCTTCCTCTTCATCTTTGCTAATCAAATCATTAACAGAGATTACATCCAGATTCACATTTTTCAGTTGTTTAGATTGCACAACTAGTAGGTTTTTTTTGTGGGTGCTTATAATTTTTTCCAGGTAGAGTCGGTAGGTTTGTCCAATAATTTGTAATGTGGCAGGAGTTATGTCTCCCAAATATATTGTAAGTGCAGCCTGTATCATTAGATTGCGGTATAGCGACAACGGGGAGTCTCCCTTATCATCCAGCATTACAGCTCTGACGAGTTTCACCCTTTCTAGGCTTAGCTTAGGGGAACTGCCTATTTTTGAAACTATTGAAGAAACAGAACTGTTGTTTAAAAGGTTGCCAATTATGCTTGCGTCAAAATGGCTACCTTTTTCATCCGAGTCAGAAGGCAGAATTTTTTTTCTCATCTTGATAATGAAGGAAGCCCCGCTGAGTTTTTTTACTTCCTCAGTTGTCCTAATTATTTCCTTTTCAATCTTTACAAAATCAAGAGCTGGGAAAGGATTGCTTGTAATTGTCTTCCCCTTAATTGCTTGATTTGAATTGCCACTAATTGATTTGGAATCTGATAATTCTTTTTCTATTTGATCTTCTGCCATCAATTAATTTTATTTTTTTAAAGCTATTTTTGTAGCTTGAATCCAATGAGCTAACTGTATATAAATGATGGGTTTTACAACCATTATAATTTTAGCATCTTCTAATAAAGTATAATTCAACTTAATTATAAAATTTAAATAAACATATTAAATTAATATGTTTACCTTACAGACTCGCATGTTATTCTAGGATTTATATACAAACCCACTTGCAATTTATGATTTAAATTAAAGAATGGACCGTATGATTTATGCCATTTTAATTATTAAATAAACAAATTTAAAAACTTAATTCCTCATTCAAGGATAATACCTATTGGGATAAATTTTAAAAATACTGTCAGGTTTAAAAAAATGTTTGATAATCTATCGAAGGAAATGCTCGATGTTTAAATTTAAAAAAGAATAATTTTATTAACTGAGAAACTAACTTTAATAATTTAAAATATAAGTTGCATTTTCGCGTTTACATTAGAAAAAACCAATCTCAAAAATGCTCTGTTAGCGCAACTAATACTTAATGATTAAAATTTAGAGGTTTTAGAGACATGTGATCATCCTGATTATTGGTTGCGGTGTTATCTGTAGATCACCCCATGTTTAAGAAATTTTTTGTAGCTGTTTGGCCGGTTTCTTGAAAAGATGAAATGCTGATATTGAAATTCATCTATTTAATAAGTTTCTTAATTCATACCAATGCACATAAATTACCAACCATATATTAAGGTAGTGAGGTAAAATGTCAGTAGGCAAACTTACAGGCCCGAAGAAGGCAGCAATTCTGCTACTTGCACTGGGAGAAGATGCGGCGGCAGACGTGATGAAAAATTTGGAAGAATCTGAAATCCAGCAGGTAGGTTATTATATGTCCCGCTTTTCGGATGTAGCTCCGGAAGAACTAGATCTGGTGTTGGAGGAGTTCTATAGAAACTCGATTATGACTGATGATGGTGTAAGTATAAGCTCTTCACCTGATTTCGTTAAGAACACCTTGACAAAAGCTTTAGGAGCAGACAAGGCAAAGGAGCTTGGTGAAAATCTGAGAGTTGGAGAGGATGATGTAGGACTTGATGCGTTACGATACGCTGAGCCAATAATGATATCAAATTATATACGAAGTGAACACCCACAGACTATTGCACTTATTCTTTCTTATCTAAAAAACGTTGAACAAGCGTCAAATGTACTTCGTGAGTTGCCGGAAAGTTTGCAGGCAGACGTTTTGTATCGTATGGCAATGATTGAAAGCATACCTCCCGGTGTTGTTTCAGAAATGAATGAGGTGCTGACTGAAGAAATGAAAACAGCAGGAAGTATGGCTACGGCTGTGGGGGGAATTGAACCTGTGGCAGAAATAATAAATGCAGTGGATAAAGCCACTGAAACCAGAATATTGGCCAGCATTGAGGAAACAAATCCTGATCTTGCAGAACAGATTCGTGAGTTGATGTTCACGTTTGAAGATATGGCACTGATTGATTCCAAGCAGATGCAGGTTGTGATGAAAGATGTGGATCAGGCGGATATGGTACTTGCTCTGAAAACAGCAAGTGATGCAGTTAAGGACCTTATTTTCAGTAGCATGTCTACAAGAGCGGCAGAAATGGTAAGGGATGATTTAGAGAACCTTGGCCCGGCTAAAATAACTGATGTAGAGGCAGCGCAGCAAAAAATCATAAAGGTTGTCAAGCGTCTTGAGGAAGAAGGAACGATAGTCATTGCTGGAGCCGGTGGAGGAGACGTCGTGTAAAAAATCTGTTTTTGGAGTTTTTTTATGGTAATGTAAACTCAGTTTACAGTTTATAAAATTGGCAATAAGATTTGAAGTATGTCAATATACGGGCAACTGTTATCAAAGCCCGTTATTTTTGTTGCAGCTGAAAAAATTCTTCATACTTTCCTTTTTGAATTCAGCCAAAAAAGTTAAGGTTCTGTACAGATTAATAATAGTTATGCCTAACTTACCTATTTTGAAGTATTTAATTTCCTGGATTATGTGATGCCAAAAACAATGTTTGAAAAAATCTGGAATGCTCATCTTGTTCATGAGCAGGAAGGCAACTCGATTGTTTACATAGACCGTCATCTGGTACATGAAGTAACTTCACCTCAGGCATTTGATGGATTAAGAATATCTGATCGGTCAGTGCTTCATCCAGAGTTAACCTACGCGGTTCCTGATCATAATGTTCCTACGAAAAATCAGGACAAACCAATTGAAGATCCAATAGCAGCTCTTCAGGTAGAAACTTTGAGAAATAACTGCAAAGAATTCGGAATAACTCTATTTGATTTGGGTGACGAGCGTTCAGGAATTGTACATGTGATAGGTCCAGAACAGGGGCTGACGCTACCTTGGTCAACTATAGTCTGTGGGGATTCTCATACTGCAACACATGGGGCATTTGGTGCACTGGCTTTTGGGATTGGAACTTCTGAAGTAGAGCATGTACTAGCCACTCAGACTTTGCAACAGAAGAAACCGAAAACCATGCTTGTTGAAGTTGAGGGAATGCTTCCAAAAAATGTAACCCCAAAAGATATTATTCTAGCAATTATTGGAAAAATAGGTACTGCCGGAGGTACAGGTTACGTAATTGAATATGCAGGAGAAGCAATTAGAAGCATGTCAATGGAGGGGCGAATGACCCTTTGCAATATGACAATTGAAGCAGGTGCACGTGCTGGTATGGTTGCTCCAGATGAAACAACATTTGAATATCTTAAGGACAAGCCTTTTTCTCCTAAAGGAGGTGCTTTTTTTGATGCAATTTCAGTTTGGAAAAAGCTACCAACTGATGAAGATGCAGAATTTGATATTTCGGTTAACATCAATGCACAGGATGTGTTGCCCCAGGTTACATGGGGAACAAGCCCTGGCATGGTTACAGATATAAACAACAAAGTCCCAGACCCAGCGAAGATACAAAATCCTTCCGAAAGGAAATCTGTGGAAAATGCCTTGAAATATATGGATCTAAAGGCAAACCTACCTATCAAGGAAATAAGTATTGATAGGGTTTTTATTGGCTCATGTACAAACTCACGCATAGAAGATCTTCGTTCTGTAGCGGAGTTTGTAAAAGGGCGAAAAGTAAGTGATGAAGTCTCTGCCATGATTGTTCCTGGGAGCGGTTTGATCAAGCAACAAGCAGAGCAGGAAGGATTGGATGAAATATTTATTGCAGCAGGTTTTGAATGGCGACAACCAGGATGTTCCATGTGCCTAGCGATGAATGATGATATATTAAAACCAGGTGAGCGTTGTGCTTCGACAAGTAATAGGAATTTTGAAGGTCGACAGGGTAAGGGAGGCCGTACCCATCTGGTAAGCCCATTGATGGCAGCGGCTGCCGCTGTAGCAGGACATTTTGTCGATCCACGTACCTATTAGATCTATATTAATTTTGTAAATTATTAAAATGGAAGCATTTAAAACTCTTTCTGGAAAAGCGGTGCCGCTAGACATAATAAATGTGGATACAGATCAGATTATTCCAAAACAATTTTTAAAAAAAATAGATCGTGCTGGATTTGGTATTCATCTTTTTCATGATTGGCGTTACTTAGATGATTCAGGTACCAAGAATAATCCGGAGTTTGTATTGAATTTTCAGCGGTTTCAAGGTTCAGAAATTTTGTTGACCCGAAAAAATTTCGGTTGTGGATCAAGCCGCGAGCATGCTCCTTGGGCTTTGCACGATTACGGATTCAGATGTATTTTAGCTCCCAGTTTTGCAGATATTTTTTATAATAATTGTAGGAAAAACGGTATTTTGGCCGTAGTTTTGAGTGATGATGAAATACAGGCCTTATTTGAAGAAGTTGAAGCAAATGAAGGATGCATACTGACAGTAGATCTTCCTAGGCAGAATGTTACCTCTCCCGAAGGCAAAAAATTCTCTTTTGAGATTGATACTTTTGCAAAAAACTGTTTGCTTGAAGGATTAGACGATATCGGATGGACGATGCAGTTTGAAGATAAAATTCAAAGTTATGAAAGGCAGGCTAGAAGTGAAATGCCTTGGTTGTTCATTAGCAATTGATATTTCTTTATT
>CACERX010000012.1 GCA_902562015.1 uncultured SAR324 cluster bacterium | reverse complement strand
GTAATTCTGCTCCACTCCTAACAAAAATTTGAACTTCCCTGCCCTGAGTTTCTGCTATTAGTTCATTTTGAAAAATAAAGATGTTTGGAACTAATAATAGAGTTAACATGATTTTCTTCTGAGACTTCACAAAAATATGTAAAATTTTCGTGAAGTACCTCTGAGCAGCATTTTTTTTGTAAAAACTACTGTTTAAATTGTCTTTCAGCATGTTGTTAAATTTTGTCAAATATTGACTGGAGATTCAAACTTATAATTGTAAATTTCACTTAGCATCATAAATGTGTTACTCTCTCATTTAAATCGACTAAAATATAGATCATAACTTTTTTCTTGATAATCTCACTAGCCTCAATAACGAGCAATGCAATCTCAGGGTCCTGACAAAGAAAATTATTCAGAAGAAATTTATCAGCACATGATCGAGGAGGTATTTAATTTTACTGAATTCGAAAAAACACTTGAAACAAAAAATTTTCTAGGCGCAGGTTTTTCAAATCAAATCCTTCAAGATACTGTGTCTATTAATAATTTTTTTTCCCAGAAACTGATTAACACAATGACAGCTCAATTTCAGTCCATTCTTCCTGGAGCATTCAGAATTACTACCAATCCTGAACAATGCCTTTCCTGTGCCAATTTGCAAAATTGGTCTCCTGGAAGATCTTATTATTCATTGTTTGAAATGAAACATACCAAGTCAATTTGGATCCTTCATTTGAGTAGATCTGTTGGAGAAGGAATTGCTTCTTTGGTCAACAAAAGGAACGCTCCTCATAATAAAAACGCTTTTATTGGTTTAAGAGAAGCAGACTCATTGATTTACCTAGAAATAGGAGAATTACTAAGAGGTTTTTTTAAAAGCATAATTGAACTATGGCCTGAAAGTGAAAAACTTAATGTTTCACGTTGTCGTCACATTCTTCAACTGGTTTTTCTTAATAATCGGATTCAAGAAGATGAGTATGTAATTATCTCCTTTCAGTTGGATAACAGGGAGTGTTCAGGAGAGTTCCATTTGGTTTTTCCTCAAAGACATCTTTTAAGCGTCTAGAATTAAGTTGCAAAGATTAAGAAATTAATTTTTTAATTCTTTAATTATTAATTTACTTAAAAATATTTAAAACCCTTACCAGTTAAAAAATGGTGGCCCCCGAACTAAGCGAAATCATTGTATACCCTATAAAATCAGCAAGTGAAATTTCTTTAAAAAATTCATTTCTGGAACATAGAGGGTTGACTCATGACAGGCGCTGGATGGTTGTTGATAAATTCGCCAGATTCATCACGCAACGGACCAGCCCTAAAATGGCATTGCTTAAGACAAAAATTTTTGGCAGCACTTTAAGACTTAGTGCACCAGAGATGTCAGAATTAAAACTACCTTTATTTAAAACCGAAGGGATACCAAAAATGGTTGAAATCTGGGGAGAAAGATGCGAGGCATTACTGGCTGATAAGCAATCAGAAAACTGGATAAGTGAATTTTTGGGAGAAAAATGCAATTTTGTTTTTATGCCAGATCACACTAATCGCCAGGTAGATCAAAAGTATGCAATTGGAAAAAATCAGGTGGCTTTTTCTGATGGGTTCCCTTTGCTTCTGATTTCTGAATCTTCTTTAAACGACCTCAATAGTAGAATTCCTGAAGAAATTTCGATGAAGCGTTTTCGTCCAAACCTAGTATTAAGAAATACTCTGCCCTACCAAGAAGATAACTGGAGAGTCATTAGAATAGGTGACTGTGAATTGCAAATTGCAAAACCATGTTCCAGATGTGTACTAATTACCGTTGATCCTGAAACTGGCAAATTCTCTGGTAGGGAGCCTTTGAGGACGTTGGCAAAATACAGAAAATTTAATGGAGAAGTAGTTTTTGGTCAAAATTTAATCCCCCGTTCCTCAGGAAAAATTGAGGTTGGCATGAAAATAGAGATAATCAAGTGACAAATAAATACTCTAATTTTTTTGTTTATACTGAGGATTTAACAATATATCTAACTTACATGCTATGAGCCGGTTTTTTTCATAAAATGTTGTTTATATTTCATTGTTGTGTTAGTATTTAAATAATTTTTAGCAAATAGATCTAAAAACATATTTTTTTCAATCAATACCGCAGGAGGTTTTATGCGTTTATCTAAGCTCATTATATCTTTTCTTTTCATATCGGCCCTTATGGTGAATCCGGCTTTGGCGAAAAAAATTCCTTTAGGAATGCTGGTTGAAATAAAGGGTAAAATCGAATACAGCAAAAACGGCAAGCGCTGGAAAAAAGTGCGACGAAACAAATTTGTATATAAAAACTACCTTGTAAAAGTAAGCGCAGACAGTTCAGTAAAATTTATGAATCAGGAAACTAGCGAAACTACCCAGCTTACAGCCAATTCCAAGGTAAAGGTAACTCCTGAGGGACTGGAAGCCCTAGAAGGAAGTTTAGGGGGAACTGATGCAGGTGGGGGATTACTGGCAGGATTGTCCAAACAATTTAAAAAGACACAGAAATATACTACTGTAAGACGTTCTGTTCAAAAAGAAGGTATACATCTAAAACTTGCCACAAACACAGTTTCAAAAGAATTTTCTGAATTGGCATGGGAAACTGCCGGGAAGGAATACGCTTACAGGTTGCACATTGGTAAACAGGACCGAAAAACTAAAGAATGGACAGACTCCTCTGTATATGAAGTCCCATCTACATCAGAAGAAATTGTCCGTACAAAAATTAAACCCATAAGTAAAAAACAGAAGTACTTTGTTGAAGTACTAGATGGAAGCGGAGGAGTGTCATACAAATCTGAGCCTGCAAACCTGAAAGTTATGTCAGGTAAAAAATTGGCTAAGTTCAACAAACAAAAAGTTGAAATACAAGAATTGGATGAAAGCGGATTCCTTTATGCAGGTCTATTGAAAGATAACGGACTTTTAGTGCCTGCACTAGACAAGTACAAACAATTCTTTGCTGAAAACGCAGATGATGAAGATATAAATGAACTCCGCCCTTTTATAATTGAAGTCTACTCAAAATTACGCTTGGCAAAACTTAAATCTTCAGAATTGAAGAAGTACGAGTCTGCCGAGTAATAAATCACATCATTTAGGGGGACTAATCCTAGTCTCCTTATTCACTTAAAGCAATTCTTTAGAAAGTATTTCTTTGGCTTCCGGGAATCTAGTTGTCCATTTTTCAACCGAATTTGCAAAATTTTCAGCCTGTTCAGTAGCGGAAGCGGAAAGATTTGCATGATCATTAAGGACTGCATCAATTTCCTTCAACGATAGTGGGAATCTATGATCTTCGGCGAGACACTGGGCAAATTCATTTAAATTGCTTTTACCTTGCCGTAAATTTTCGGCAATTGCAACTGCATGTTCTTTAATTATCTGGTGCATGTTTTCCCTGCCACCTCCATTTCGAACAGCTTGCATCAAGAGCACCGTTGATGCCAAAAACGGCAGATTCTTTTGAAGTTCTTCTTTAATACTGGCTTCATAAAACGCCATTTCCTTCAACACTGTAAGTGTCGCTTCAAGAAGACCATCAGCCGCAAAGAAAGCACCAGGAAGAGCAACACGACGCACAACTGAACAGGAAACATCTCCCTCATTCCACTGATCGCCACTTATACCGTTAAGCATTGAACCAAAACCAGTCAAAACATGGTGAAGTCCGCAGATGCGTTCAGATGTACGTGCATTCATTTTGTGAGGCATTGCCGATGAGCCTGTTTGTCCCTTCTGGAATCCTTCTGTTGCTAAATCCTGACCTGCCATCAATCGTAATGTTTTGGCAAAACTGGAAATTCCTGAACTTATCGTAATTAGACCGTTGACTGTCTCGAGGTCAAGACTTCTTGGATAGATTTGCCCAACAGAGTTCATAACTGAACTAGAGTCGAAATGTTCAAGAACCAGCTTGTTCAGTTTACGTACTTTTTTTTCATCTCCATTCATAAGCTCCAATTGATCAAGCCTAGTCCCAATTGCACCCTGAATACCTCGCATGGGATAATTTTCAATGAGGTGCTCGAACCTACCAAGTGCAAGCAATATCTCTTCTCCAAACATAGATATTCTTTTTCCCAAAGTTGTAGGTTGTGCTGGAATATTATGGGTTCGCCCAACGAGAGAAATGTTTTTGGTCCGCAAACTCCATGAAGCCATTTGATGCAGAACTGCAACTACCTTTAGACGAATTTTTTTCAAAGAACGAAGTATTTGCAGTTGCTCTACGTTATCAGTTAAATCCCTACTTGTAAGGCCTTTGTGTATATGCTGGTATCCGGCCAAATCACAAAATTCTTCTATTCTGGATTTCACATCATGACGTAGCTTTTTTTCACGTTTTGAAATACTTTTCAGGTCAATCTGATTCTTAACTTTTTCGTAAGAATTAATTGCTGATTCCGGAATATCAACTCCCAATTTTTGCTGGGCCTTCATCACAACTATCCAGAATTCACGTTCTAGGTGTACCTTCCCTTCAGGTGACCATATTTCTGAAATTTCTGAGCTGACGTAGCGAGATGCAATTATATCGGGAATCATTATTGTAAGCAGCTTAACAGAATTTAAAGCTAATGAATTTTTGATAAGGTTAAGTTATTACTGATTTTTCACGGAGATTAATTTTTTAAAGACCAACCTTTGAACGCACTCTTTCGGTTACTTGTCTTGCAATAGATCGTGCTTTGTCTCGACCAGATTCCAGTATCCCATCCAATTGGGGAAGATTTTTTCTAATGTTCTGATAATTTTCCCTTGGCCCCTTGAGTTCAGCATTTAGTGCTTCAAAGCAAAGCTGTTTTGCTTCTCCATAACCCATACTCCCTGCTCTGTAACGCGAAGCCAATTCTTTCTGGTCTTTTTCTGTTGAGAAACACTTATAAAGAGAAAAAACGTTGCATGTGTCAGGGTTCTTTGGCTCATCAACTGTTTTTGAATCTGTGGTGATTTTCATGATAGCCTTCCGGAACTGTTTTTCAGGAGCCATCAAAGGGACAATATTCCCATATGATTTGCTCATTTTCCTACCGTCAAGTCCCGGTATTATAGAAACATCTTTTTGAATAATTGCCTCCGGAATAACAAATGCTTCCCCAAAAAGATGATTAAAGCGAATGGCCAAGTCTCTTGTAATTTCTAAATGTTGACGCTGGTCCTGACCTACTGGGACAAAATTCGAGTCATAAATCAATATATCGCAAGCCATCAGAACAGGATAACTGAATAATCCAATATTTATTTCCTGTTTTTTCGAAATCGCATCCTTATATGCATGTGCCCTTTCCATCAGCCCCTTTGGAGTTATACAAGAAAGAATCCAGGTCAGTTCTGTAACTTCAGGAATATCTGATTGTCGAAAAAAAGCATGATTCTCAAAATCCATTCCTAAAGCTGAGAAAATAGCCGTAAGATCATATGCATTTTCTCTGAGTTGATCGGGATCGTGTGTGGAGGTAAGAGCATGATAATCAGCGATAAAATAAAACGTCTCGTGCGTTTTCTGCATTTGTATCGCAGGTTTAATCATGCCCAGATAGTTTCCTAAATGGGGAGTACCGGTAGGCTTTATACCAGAAAGCGAGCGGGGCTTTGCACCCATATTTCAAACAGAAGCAGAGACCGCTTCATCCAGTGGTACTACACTGATATATTTTCTTTTATGTTTCCCGTTTCCTTTTTGACTGAACTTAACGTGACCTGGAACCTTGGAAAACAAAGTGTAATCTTTCCCCGTACCGACGTTTGTACCTGCATGGAAAGTTGAGCCAACTTGACGTACAAGTATATTCCCTGCTTTTACAAGTTCTCCGCCAAATTTTTTCACACCTCTTCTCTGTCCTTGAGAATCTCTTCCATTACGACTGCTTCCAGCTGCTTTTTTGTGTGCCATGGTTGTATCTATGAAGTATGTTGATCTTCTTTCGTTTTCTTTGCAACGGGTTTTTTTGCTAAAGTCTTTTTAGCCGCAGGTTTTTTTGCTAAAGTCTTTTTAGCCGCGGGTTTTTTTGCTGAAATCTTTTGTGGTTCAGCACTTTCTTCCACCACCTTTTTCTGCACCGTCTTTTTAGCTGTAGATGACTTCGCACTTATTTTATCTATCATAACGAGAGTGTGGTCTTGGCGATGACCATACTTTCTGCGGTAGGTCTTTCTACGCTTCCTTTTAAAAACGATAATTTTCTTGTCCTTACCGTGCTCCAGAACAGTACCTTCAACTTTTGCACCTTCCACCACAGGACTGCCTATCTTCAGCTTGTTATCCTCTTCAGCAATGGCCAATACCTGGCTTGTTTCAAATGAGTCCCCTGGCTCTGATTTCATTCTATCAAATCGAATGATGTCGCCCTTAGCAACCCGGTACTGCTTACCATCAGCACGAATTATTGCAAACATATTTAAAATATTTATTTTTAGAATTATAAAAGACATATCATTTTCACACTTTTTGATAATCCAAATCAAGTCTTTTAATAGATATTGTTCGCAAAAAAAACTACCAGATTTTTATCGTCTAGAGTTGGGACCTATGCTAAAATGGAAAATATAATCTTAATTAATAAAATTTCTCAACAATGGAACATAATGAGCGAAAAATACTGGGAAACATGCGGGAGCTACACTGACATAAAATATGTAAAATCAGATGAGGGAATAGCAAAAATCACAATCAATCGTCCGGAGGTTAGAAATGCATTCCGACCTCTCACGATCCGTGAAATGCGAAGTGCATTGGAAGATTCTCGAGAAGACACAGATATAGGTGTAATAATCTTAACAGGAGAGGGTGAAAAGGCATTCTGCTCCGGAGGTGACCAACGCGTGCGTGGAGACTCCGGATATAAGGACAATGAAACTGGTCATTCAAGGCTTAATGTTTTAGATTTTCAGCGTGAAATAAGATCATGTCCAAAGCCAATCGTAGCCATGGTAGCGGGCTATGCTATTGGCGGAGGACACGTTTTGCATGTAGTATGTGATCTTACCATTGCTGCAGATAATGCTATCTTTGGCCAGACAGGTCCCAAAGTAGGTTCATTTGACGGAGGTTACGGATCAAGTTATCTGGCAAGAATTGTTGGGCAAAAAAAAGCTAGGGAAATCTGGTTTCTCTGCCGCCAATATAATGCCCAGCAGGCCCTTGATATGGGACTTGTAAACTCTGTTGTACCACTAGAAAATCTGGAAGAGGAAACACTACAGTGGTCAAGGGAAATGCTAAAGAATTCTCCAATGGCTCTACGCTGTTTGAAATCGGCAATGAACGCAGATTGTGACGGTCAAGCAGGCATTCAGGAACTGGCAGGTAACGCCACAATGCTTTTTTATATGTCAGAGGAAGGCCAGGAAGGAAGGAACGCATACTTGGAAAAACGGAAACCAGATTTTAGCAAATTTACCCGCGAGCCATGAAACCCAAGCAACATTTCCGGGTTTTGTTTTTGGCAGTTCGTCCAAAAACGCTTTCTGCTGCTATTGCGCCTGTAATGATCGGTACAACTATGGCTTTTGCGGGAGGACAGGGCCATGCTGGAGCCGCATTTGCTGCTCTTGCAGGAGCTCTTTTAATCCAAATAGGAACAAACTTTGCCAACGACTATTTTGACTATCTCAAGGGTGCTGACAATGAAGAACGTTTGGGACCTTTGCGTGTGACTCAAGCTGGACTCGTTGCACCCAAAACGATGTTCCGAAATTTTGTACTTACATTCGGATTTGCGATATTGGTAGGCTTGTACCTTGTTTATCGAGGAGGATGGCCAATAGTTATAATAGGACTGCTTTCCATCGCTTCGGGTATACTTTACACAGCCGGCCCATGGCCACTGGGTTATGTTGGACTTGGAGATTTATTTGTACTGATATTTTTTGGTCCAGTTGCTGTTTGCGGAACTTTTTATGTGCAGGCATTAGAGGTAACGGAAATAGTTTTTTTTGCCGGTTTAGGTCCCGGATTATTGGCAACAGCTCTTCTTGTTGTTAATAATTTACGAGATGAACCAACTGACAGAAAAGCAGGAAAACTGACACTTGCAGTACGTTATGGTCCTACTTTTGCCCGAACTGAATTCTTTGCACTTTTTACTTCCGCAATGATGCTACCCTTTTTTCTTGCTCTATGGTTAAACGGGAAATGGTATGCATGTATTTCAGCTCTGATAATTATTCCTGGTTACTCAGCAATTCGTCAGATTATTTCCGGAGTAAGCGGCAGTAAGTTGAACCAGGCATTAAGTACTTCAGGCAAGCTGATAATTCTTTACAGCAGCCTTTTTTCAATCGGATGGTGGATAGGTTAATTATGAATTCCTGTCGCTGGGAACTTTACAAATATTCTCTTCCTTTAAAAAATCCGTTGAGAATGCTTGGTCGTACACTGAAGTTAAGAAAAGGCATTATTTTGCGCCTTTACGACCAAACAGGAAACTTTGGTGAAGGTGAAATATCACCAATGCCGTCAATGCACTTGGAGTCCTTATCACATGCAGAAAATCAACTAAAAACATTCCTTTCTAAATCTTTCCTTCAAAACCATGATATTTTCAAATCCTTACCTCCGTCAGTCAGATTTGGATTTGAAATGGCATGGCGAAAATTATTTAAAAAATTTGATTTAGAGGAAAAAATTACCCCGAGAGCGGAAGTAACTTTTAAAGGAGAGAGTACAGAAAACAAAATTGCATCAAAGCAAATTCCAGTGAATGCTCTGGTCACAGGTTCCGGAGATGATTTAAGGTACCAATGTGAACAAATTAAACTTCATGGATTTAGGGCTGTAAAATTAAAAGTGGGGCAATTCAAAGTAGATGAAGATTTAAAAAGGGTGGAAATTGCAAAAAAAATTTTTGGAAATCAAATTGCCTTACGTGTCGATGCAAACCGCGGATGGGAATTTAAACAAGCAACAGAGTTTGCTATTGGAATAAGGGACTTTAATGTTGAATATTGCGAAGAGCCACTCAGAAATTTTAAACATCTTGAAAAACTTCATGAGCACACAGGTATACGTGTCGCTCTTGACGAAACATTATGGACTAATCCTGACCCTGTTGAAATACCAAATTCTGCAGTAAGTACATTGATTTTGAAACCAGGTATTTTGGGTGGGTGGGCAAATACACTTTTATGGATCAAACATGCCGAAAAGCACAAAATGCAGGCAGTTATAAGTAGCAACATGGAAAGTGGAATTGGACTTAACTGGATAGCCTTTACATGCCTGTGTCTGTTGAGTAAAAAAACACCTGCAGGACTTGATAGTGCAAAATTCTTTCAAAATGACTTGGGGAATCCTCCTTTTTCAATTTCAAATGGGAATTATTTCTTCCCTAACTCGTGGCCAATTGCAAATAAGAATTATCTTAAAAAAATTTCTCAGGGTTATTGGTAAAAATAATGGCTGAAATAAATAAAAACCTGCTAAACCAGTTGTACGAAAGTTACAAAGATCTTCCCCTACTGATAAATGAAGAACAAAGTTGGACTTTTGCTGAATTTTTTAATGAAGCCTGTCTTTTAAGCGATACTTTAAGCACTTGTCCTCAAAAACGAATCGGTCTTTGTTCTGAAAATTACGAATTCCTGCTGCTTGCAATGACGGCCATTTGGATGCGGGAAGGAATAGTTGTCCCATTGGACCCAAAATTTCCACCAAAAAAAATGGAAGAACTACTTCAAGAAGTAAAATGTAATTTCACTTTTTTGGAGAATTATAAACAAAAAAATTCTAAGTCCAAAATTACAAGAGAAATGCCGCTATTGAATCCCGATGCTTGGAGCACTATCATATTTACTTCTGGAAGCAGTGGTTTCCCAAAAGCAGTTGTACATACTCTAGCTAACCATTTTTTTAGTGCGTTGGGTTCTAATGGGATAATGCAATTGAAACCTGGTGACCGATGGCTTTTGTCATTACCACTTTTTCACGTAGGAGGACTTGCTATCTTTTTCAGGTCATTGCTTTCTGGTTCTTCCATTGTTATTCCTTCTAAAAACAAATCATTGATTCAAAACATAGAGAAAAATCAAATCACTCATCTTTCATTGGTACCAACTCAGTTGCAGCGCATTTTAAAAACAGACAAAGGAAGTAATTTTTTACGTAAGATGAAGCTTATTTTACTTGGAGGTTCAGCAATACCTGAATCATTAATGGAACAATCTTCAAGGCTTGGATTGAAACTTAAGACAACCTATGGTTCAACCGAAATGGCCTCGCAAGTTGCTACATCGTGCCCTGTAAAAACAAAAAAGGGATGGTTAGCAACCGGGGAAGTGCTCCCTTTCCGTGAAGTGAGAATTTCATCACAAAACGAAATAGAGCTTCGAGGAAAAACACTTTTCTGCGGTTATCTCTCAAAATCTGGCCTTAAACAGCCTTTTGACAATCAAGGCTGGTTTTCAAGCGGTGATACAGGTTACTTAATAAAAAATTATAAAAAGACATATCTTAATAGGATAAGCCTTGAAAAAAAAACAAATCAACCACAATTAGCTGCCAAAAATGATTACCTGATAGTCTCAGGACGCAAAGACAACATGTTTATTTCTGGAGGTGAAAATATCCATCCGGAAGAAATTGAAAGCTCTCTTCTTCAGTTTCCAGGCACAGAACGTGTTGCTGTGGTTGCAGTTAAAGACCCTGAATTTGGTCAAAGACCTGTTGCTTTTGTTGAAAGTTCTGTCTCATCTTCAGAGCGTGAACTACGGAAGTTTCTTGAAATAAGTCTACCTCGTTTCAAAATCCCTGAATTGTTTCTGCCCTGGCCTGAATATATCAAGGATAGATTTAAACCATCTAGAAAAAAACTTACACAAACTGCACAGTCACATTATGACCAACTTGAAAAGAATAGTTTAGAGGAAAATACCTATTCATTTTCTGATTTTGGGCAATGGCTTAAAAAATTACCAATAGGCTGGATAAGAATTACGGAAAGCAAAGGACGGCAGGTATTTCTTGTTCTTGAAAATAGGAATAAAGGCAGAAATCGATGTTTATACGTTCGTGCATCCTCTCGCGCAGAAGTGATGGAATGGATACTAGCAAAGGAAAACAGAATACTAATAGAAGAACAACATGAGAAAAATCAAACAATTAAATGGTTGCAAACTGGTAAATCAAATTGGACTGTTACACGAGATAGATTTGAGATCATCCGTATTCTTGAAGGGGAAATTCCAAGGAGCAAACATAAATTGTACGATGCCAGTGATAGAGGAGTGTTCAAAACAACACCACTACTGGATGAAAAATTAACTAGGAAATCACCCAAGAAAATAAAAGTTCCTAAAAATGAGAATCAGTACATGGAGAGCTTATTGAAAGAATTTAATTCTGGATGGGAATGGAAGTTTCCGGAAGCAGTTTTCCAATTTGGAATTTCTATGCAGGAATTTAAAAGGATGTATATGTTGCGTTGTCTTTATAGACGTACTGATTTTGGAAAGAATTTTCTCGGTTGGAAAGTTCATCTTCTTAAAGACTTTTCCAAATCTGAAGATCTGGAAAATCCTTTCTGGGATATTAGCAATGGTGAGTCAAAATTTCTTGAAAAAAAGATGCAGCAATATGGTTTATTTTCAGCAGATGATTTACAGAATGCCAATAACCCTATGAGGGAAAAAAAAAGGCGTGCCAAGTTTGAAGCTCAAATAGATGAATTATTTAATTAAAAGAACTTTTATCCAATTAAATAAATAAATTTTATATAGATTAATTTTATGTCCTTTCGACTTGACAGAAACATAAATTTAACTGAAACTGATTCGCTTAATAAAGGTTGTTCCACTGTTCTGGAACAGATTAACATAAATGTGTTCATAGGAGAAAAACATGAGAGCACTATTAAAATATACACTGGCTTTAATTGCAGTCGGTGCGTTAGTGTTACCGGTATCTGCCGGAACACTTGAAGATGTGAAGTCTCGGGGAGAGCTTCGCTGTGTTGTTAGTACAGGTATTGCCGGATTTGCATATCCAGATGAAAGTGGAACATGGAAAGGTTTCGACATTGATTTCTGCCGTGCTACTGCAGCTGCTGTTTTGGGCGATTCGTCCAAAATGAAAGCTGTTACCTCAACGGGTAAAACTCGTTTCACCAAGCTGAATTCAGGTGAAGGCGATGTGTTGTGGCGTAACACAACCATTACTTTTTCTCGTGATGTAGGTGTGAAACTGACTTTCGTTGGTGTAAATTACTACGATGGTCAAGGCTTTATGGTCAACAAAAGTCTTGGTGTGAAGAGTGCTAAAGAGTTGGACGGTGCTTCGGTCTGCATCCAAACCGGTACCACAACAGAATTGAATCTTGCCGACTACTTCCGCACAAATAACATGAGTTACGAAGCCGTTGCAATTGAGAAAAACTCAGAGGCACGGGCGGCATATCTGGCAGGACGCTGTGATGTTTACACAACTGACGCCTCAGGTCTGGCAGCAACCCGCTCAACATTCCCGAGTCCGAATGACCATATGATTCTTCCGGAAATTATTTCCAAGGAGCCATTGGGACCTGCTGTAAGGCAAGGAGACGATAAGTGGGCAGACATAGTGCGCTGGGTTTATCTCGCAACAGTGACTGCCGAAGAATTGGGAGTTACATCCTCAAATGTAGACAGCATGAAGAGTGCCAATAATCCGGAAATTCTTCGTATGCTTGGCGTTGAGGGAAGCCAGGGTGAAGAGCTTGGATTGAGTAAAGACTGGGCTTACCAAATCATAAAACAAGTTGGGAACTATAGTGAGATTTTCGAGCGCAACATCGGCGAAAATACTCCAATTGGCTTGGCTCGTGGTTTGAATGACCTCTGGACTCGTGGGGGTCTACAGTATTCACCACCTTTCCGTTAATCTTCGTTATTTAAATTAAATACTTAAAAGCGTACATACTCTTCTATTTTGAGTAGGTACGCTTTTTCAAATTTCATATTAAGTTTCACATTTGATTCAACGGGGGTTCCTCCGCATGGACTCACCTTCTGCAAAGACAGAACTCACTCCCTTAATGCTGCGTCTTTGGCGCAACCAGGAGCACCGTTCTAAAATTATCCAGATTATCACAATTGTGGTTTTGTTTTCTCTGCTGGGGATGATAGGAAACAACGTCGCTACTAATCTGGAAAAGGCAGGAAAAGAATTCAGTTTCGGTTTCTTAAACTATCCAGCCGGGTATGATATAACTTTCCAGCCATTAATATCTTATTCTCCTACAGATACACATGCACGCGCAGCTATAGTTGGATTACTAAATACCCTTTTGGTTGCCTTTTCAGGAGTTATAATAGCTACGATTTTAGGCTTTACCATGGGCATCCTAAGGCTTTCAAGTAACTGGTTAGTAAACAGAATTGTATATGTTTTCCTCGAATTCACACGTAATGTTCCGGTCCTTCTGCATATTCTGTTTGTTTACGGAATATTCCTCTACACACTTCCTGTTCCAAAAAAAGCAATCAGCATTTCAGATACAGTTTTTTTATCCAACAGAGGATTTTATACACCCACACCTGTTTTTGAAGATGGATTTAAATACGTTTTGATAGCAATGCTTGTAGCAGTTCTGATTGTATTTTTTTTCAAGCAATGGGCTAAAAAAGTTCAAGACTCCACCGGCAAAATTTATCCTGTTTTCTTCATTTCAATTTCCATCTTAATTGGATTACCGTTTTTAACTTTTTTTGTCTCGGGTACTCCAATGTCTTGGGAGACACCAGTTTTAAAAGGTTTTAACTTTAAGGGAGGAACCTCAATTAAACCTGAATATATAGCTTTGACCTTCGCGCTTTCGTACTACACTGCTTGTTTCATTGCGGAAAATGTCCGTGGAGGAATTCTGGCTATCAGTAAAGGACAAACTGAGGCCGCTCACGGGCTAGGTCTCAGGCCAAACAGGACATTGCAACTTATTGTGATTCCCCAGGCTCTGCGTGTAATTATTCCCCCTTTGTGTAGTCAATATCTCAACCTGACTAAGAACTCCTCTCTGGCTATTGCTATTGGATACATGGATGTGGTTGCAACAATTGGAGGCATAACGCTGATGCAAACCGGCAAGGAGATGGAAACAATGATTATAATCCTTTTAACTTATTTGTTTATTTCATTAGTCATTTCAGCATTTATGAACTGGTTCAACCGTAAAATGGCTTTGGTCGAACGCTAAATAAAATAATTTATGAATAATAGTTCATTAGAAAAAGAATATGTCCCGGGGACACACCCGAACCTACCTCCTCCTGTTAAAACAACCGGACCTTTGGCATGGGTCAGACAAAACCTGTTTTCTTCAACTCTAAATACAATATTGACACTGTTGGCATTTTGGTTTTTGTGGGAGATTCTTCCTCCATTTTTTGAATGGGCAGTAGTTAATTCCATCTGGACTGCAGGAAACCGCCAGGAATGCTGGGACCAAATGTCCTCACCAGCACTAGGTGCTTGCTGGGCATTCATTGAAAATCGTTTATCTCTTTTTACATATGGATTCTATCCCGGACACTTACAGTGGCGCGTAAATTTGTCTTTTGTAATGCTCGTGCTTGCTTTAATTCCTGTTCTATATGAGAATCTGCCATATAGAAAATATGGCTTTATATATTCAGCAGTTTTTCCTTTCATCACTGGTTGGCTGCTTGTAGGAGGACTTGGGCTTGAAAGGGTGGACACCGATCAGTTTGGTGGAATTATGCTTACTCTAATTTTAGGAGTAACAGGAATCTCATTTTCTCTCCCAATTGGAATAGTTCTGGCCTTGGGACGACAATCAAAGATGCCGGTATTGAGAATACTATGTGTATTCTTCATAGAGTTTATTCGCGGTGTACCACTGATCGTGTTGCTTTTTGTAGCCTCAACGATGCTCAATTATTTCCTGCCGCCTGGAACAGTTTTTGATTTATTATTAAGAGTGCTGATCATGGTAACCTTGTTCGCGTCTGCTTATATGGCCGAGGTTATTCGTGGTGGACTGCAGGCTATTGAAAAAGGTCAACACGAAGCAGGTGATTCTCTTGGACTGACATACTGGCAGGCTAATAGATTGATTGTTCTGCCCCAGGCATTGAAGATTTCAATCCCTGGTATAGTAAATACATTCATTGGTCTTTACAAAGATACTACCCTAGTACTAATTATTGGAATGTTGGACTTATTGGGGATCGGAGATGCATCACTGGCAGATTCACAGTGGGCTGGATTAGCATACGAGATTTATATATTTGTTGCCCTGTTTTTTTTCCTAAGTTGTTTCGGCATGTCACGCTATTCTCTTTACTTAGAAAAGAAACTTCATACAGGACATTAAAACCAAAAAACTTAAATTAAAATTACCTTATGTCTTATGCAGAACAAACTAAAACAGACGCATCAGAGCTCATGATCACAATTAAATCCATGCACAAGTGGTTTGGTGATTTCCATGTACTTAAAAATATTAATCTTGAAGTAAAACGTGGGGCTAAAATTGTGATTTGTGGACCATCCGGATCAGGGAAATCCACGCTTATACGATGCATTAACAGGTTGGAAGAGCATCAGCAGGGAAGTATAGTTGTGGATGGAACAGAACTTACAAGTGACCTAAAAAACATTGAAATTGTTCGCTCAGAAGTAGGAATGGTATTTCAGCATTTTAACCTTTTTCCACATCTGACTGCCTTGGAAAACTGCTCTCTGGCGCCTATTTGGGTCAGAAAAACACCTAAGTCTGAAGCGGAAGAAAGTGCCATGGAATACCTAAAAAGAGTAAAAATACCGGAACAGGCACATAAATACCCGGGGCAACTTTCAGGAGGACAACAACAACGCGTGGCCATCGCCCGTTCATTATGTATGAATCCCAGAATCATGCTTTTTGATGAGCCCACTTCGGCACTTGATCCAGAAATGATCAAGGAGGTTCTTGAGGTAATGACAGAATTGGCTGAAAGCGGTATGACAATGCTGGTGGTTACTCATGAAATGGGATTCGCAACTGCTGTGGCTGACAGTGTAATTTTTATGGATGAAGGAGAAATTATAGAAAGCAATGATCCGCATAATTTTTTCAACAATCCGCAGCATGAGCGGACAAAGCTCTTCCTGAGCCAAATTCTGTAACTGTAAATTTTTCTCAGCATTTCTTGCAATCCTTTGCTACCAATTTCAGGAGACAGTAGTTGAAAAAGGGGTTTTTTCTCAGGGAAGTTACAATACTATTATTTATACTTTCCTGGTGCTTTGAGATTGTATCGGCTCGCCATAAATGCCCAAAAGTGCCTTCTCCCCCCGGGATTATGGGAATATTCAGCAGTTCCACTCTAATTCCTTCCGGAAGTGTTATGGCTGCTGCGCGTTCATCTGAAACATTAGGTTGTGAGCGTGGACATCCCTCAGATAATTTTTATAAACCTCAGAAAGAACAGGTTTTATTGTTCTTAGAAGACAATTTACATCATGTCCGTGAAGATAGTGCTAAAGGGAAAGGAATGCATCTGGAAGCTCTTTCACAGATTGCAGGGTGTTCAATGAGTAATTCAGATTTTGGCCTAATTATAAAAACAAATTATTCGAAAGTATTTGACTCAAAAAGTCCAACTATAGCAAAAAGTTTAGTTTATGAAGTTGAAAAAACCACAGATCGTTTTATTTCCTTTATTAGACAATCCCCACTGCTTGCCTCAGGTTGTAAATCAGGATAGAATTTTATCAGTGTAGTCTGATCCAGTTCTCCAAATTAAAACTACTTTTAAAACTTTTAAAAAAATGAGCCAAACAATTTTAGTGAATGACTCAAAAGATTCAGGAATATTTTTTGAAAAACGCATTTGGACAAATTTAATAGCTTCTGCTTTAGTTGTATTCGGTTTCTTAACTTCTGAACCATGGAGTAAAACTATATTGAACATTGGATTATTCTCACTATCAGGTGCACTAACAAACTGGCTAGCAGTATACATGCTGTTTGAGCGTGTACCGGGTATCTATGGTTCTGGAGTAGTCCCACTGCATTTTGAAGATTTCAAAACAGGAATCCATAAGCTGATAATGATTCAATTTTTTGACAGGAATAATTTAGAAAAATTCTTCAAAGGTAAGGATGGATCAAAGTTTCTTCCAGACTTTAAACAGGTATTTAAAGAGATTAATTTAAATCCTGCATTTGACTCGTTGTTGGAAGTAATTCAAAAATCCAGTTTTGGGCCTCTGCTGTCCATGGCGGGAGGAATACAGACACTGGAATCTCTTAGGGAGCCTTTTAATGACAAAATGCATTTAGTTGTACTAAAAATTGCTGAGTCTGAACAATTTCAAAAAGCCATGCGTAAGAAACAGGATGAATTTACAAAAAGCCAAGATCTTCATCAAAAAATAGATGGAATAGTAAACGAACGTCTGGAAGAACTTACTCCTGAAATGGTAAAGGGAATTATTGAAAGTATGATTCAAAAACATCTAGGCTGGCTTGTTGTATGGGGCGGAATTTTTGGAGGACTAATAGGCCTGATTACATCTTTTGTCATTTAAAAAGACATTCTACAGGATTTAAAGTAATTTAAGCTACAAACTCATCATAAAACTGTAATGCAAAAAGAGAAACTCCTACAGCTACTCCGGGAAATCACAGAAGAGCGAATACCATTTAATAAACTGATTGGGATTAAAATAGAATCATTAGGCATGGATAGCCTTGGAATTCGTTTTGAAATGCGTCCCGAATTGATCGGAAATTTCAAACGCGGGAATCTACACGGTGGAGTCATCTCTTCTGTTTTGGATGCAATAGGAGGCATGGTAGTTTGGACCGAAATCATGAAAAAAATGGAGTATCATTCTTTTGAGGAAATTTCTCAGAGATTTTCAAAAATAGGCACAATAGATCTGCGTGTGGACTTTTTACGTCCCGGATTAGGAAAATTTTTTACTGCAACAGGAACTAAACTTCGTACAGGGAATAAAGTTTCTGTAACTCGAATGGAGTTGCATGATGAAAAGGGTATACTGATAGCAGCAGGTACAGGTTCTTATCTTGTCGGATAAAAATTTTTAATTAGCTTCCTAAAAAATCTTCTACATAGATTTTCAAAGGACTTGACTCTTATTCGAATTACGTATTCCATAATTAGAAACGTCGGAGCGTAGCGCAGCCTGGTAGCGCACACGCCTGGGGGGCGTGCGGTCGCTGGTTCAAATCCAGTCGCTCCGACCACCTGCCAGATGATGTCTTAAGCAATTTATTCCCTCTAAAACTTTTAAAGACCGACTCCTGCAACGGATTTTATTGAGTATAAAAGATAATTTAAATTTATTTAATCGTTAATTATAATTTAATTCTTATTAATGACACGAACTGAAAACCTTAATATTGTTGAAGTTTTACCGATAACTTCACCAAAAAAACTCAAAGATATTTTGCCAGTATCAGACAACGTTGTTGAAAACGTCTTAAATGCAAGAAATGCTATAAGAAGTATTTTAGAAGGAGAGGACTCCCGTTTATTGATGATTGTCGGACCATGTTCTATTCATGATCCGGAGTCAGCTCTTGAATATGCAACGCGTCTAAAATCGCTAGCTGATGAAGTTTCAGATACAATTCTTGTTGTTATGCGTGTCTATTTTGAAAAACCGCGTACTACAGTTGGATGGAAAGGATTGATTAATGATCCTGAATTAGACGGAACTCATAAAATCAACAAAGGGATAGAACTTGCTCGACGGTTACTAATAGGAATTAATGCCCTAGGACTGCCTTGCGCCACAGAGACACTTGACCCAATTACACCTCAATATTTGGCGGATTTGATTTCATGGAGTGCAATTGGGGCAAGAACCACTGAGTCACAAACACACAGGGAAATGGCCAGTGGATTGTCGATGCCTGTAGGTTTTAAAAATGGAACTGATGGAGGATTGAGTGTGGCCATCAATGCCATGAAATCTGCATTACAGCCACACCATTTTTTGGGCATTAATAATGAAGGTCTATCTTCCGCAATTCAAACTTCTGGTAACCCTAATGTACATTTAGTTTTACGTGGTGGTAATAATGGCCCCAATTATGATGCTATTTCTATTCACAAAGCTGCAAAATCATTAGCATCAGAAGGATTGCCTGAAACCATTATGATAGACTGCAATCATGCCAACTCCGGGAAAGACCCCTCACGCCAAGAACTTGTATTAAGAGACGCAATACATCAGATAGAAAAGGGTAATAATTCAATTATCGGTATTATGATCGAAAGCAACATAAATGGAGGTAATCAGACGATATCAACAAGCCTTCAATACGGAGTATCCATTACAGATGCCTGCCTAGATTGGGAAAATACAGAAAGAATAATTCTTAATGCAAATCAATCTCTGATGAAATTCAGTTAATTGCTATCAATTAAATTATTAAATCTGTAAATCCTCCTGCCTTTAAATAAGTTTTTTCATTAATTCCTAAGGGATTGGGTAGAAAAATACATTTTTTTATCTTCAAAACTAGAAAGCAAACCAATGACTAAATTCTCTGGCAGTGAACATTGAGCAAAGTACGATATCCAGCATAATAAACTCCGCAACCGAGGAGCTTATAGGAATCAAACCAAAATCTCCAAGATTAGATGCAGAACTGTTACTTTCACATGTACTGGGATGTCAACGTTTAGACCTTATTTTAAAAGGAGAACAACAGGTGAATGGCTATCAACTGGCAGATTTCATTGAACTGTTGCGGCAACGTTCTCTGGGATGTCCCGTGGCATATTTAACAGGTGAAAAAGAGTTCTGGTCTCTCAATTTGAAGGTCAGCAAAGACACTTTAATCCCCCGTCCTGATACTGAAACATTAGTCGAGACTGCGGTTGAGGAAATATTGAAATGGGAAAAAACCAATAAAGGAAAAACTTGCTTTATAGCAGAGCTTGGTACCGGGACCGCCGCTATTCCTCTGGCCCTTTGTTCTGAACTCACTAACCTCCATATTACTTCCGTAGATTATTCAGAAGAAATACTTGAAATTGCTAAACGGAATATCCAAAGTTACAAAAAATTGCTGACACCACGCAACAATATCTTGGAGCTTAAACAGAGTGATCTTTTTTCTGAAATAGACTTTCCTTCAAAACTTGATTTCGTAGTTAGCAATCCGCCATATATTCCCTCAAAAAAAATTGCTGACCTTCAGACAGAAGTGTCTCAGTTTGAACCGAGAAAAGCATTAGATGGTGGAAAGGACGGACTTTTTTTTTACCGCTATCTTCTTGATGTTGCAAACGGTATGCTGAAAAGGAATGGAAAAATGATTTTGGAAATCGGTTTTGACCAGAGATCTGCCTTAAAAAAAATTCAGGGCAAGTTCCCCGCATGGGAATCATCAAGCTTCATCCCTGACTTGCAAAGGAACTATAGAGTCTGGGTTTTAGGCAAGGAAGCTAATTGAGCCACTCAAATTCCTTTCACTAAAACTTACATGTGAATAATTCCAATCAGAACTATATTGTGCACCTCTTGTTACACAGAATAAATTATCGTACCCCCATCTTTTCAATAGGAATTTCAGGTTTTTTACCTCCAATCAAATCTGCCGTAATACGAGCAGTCCCTGATGACATAGTCCATCCCAAATGACCGTGACCTGTATTGTAGTACAAGTTTGAATGCGGTCCCTTACCCAGAATAGGGGTACCTTCCGGAGTCATTGGACGTAATCCAGACCAGCATTTTGCCTTATCATAATTCCCCGCATTTGGAAAAAGTTTTTTTGCACATTTAAAGATGTGTTCAAAATCTTCGGGAGTGTGACCAACATCGTATCCGGAAAATTCTGAGACGGAACTGATCCTGAAATGATCTCCCATTGGAGCAAATCCCAGAAAATCTTCTTCATGCAATCCCCCAATTACTGGCGGTGTATGATGATTTTCTACTGGAACTGTGATGGAGTAACCCTTGACAGGATAAATGGTAAGCCGAATACCCAGTGAAGACCTTACAAGTAAAGGGCTCCAAGAACCTAAACAAAGCACATAACGATCAGCAGTGTAAACACCCTTGTTTGAAACAACTCTCTTTATTAAACCTCCGGATGTTTCTAGCCGTTCTATTGTTACATCATGCAAAAAAATACCTCCCATACTCCTGCAAATATCCATCAGTTGTTGACAAAATATTCTGGAGTCCCCAGACTCATCATCCGGAGAAAAAATTCCTCCAGAAATTTGATCTTCTGAACTTTGCAGTTCAGGAATTATTTCCAACACACGATCTTTATAAGCAGTTTCCAGATTTTGGCCTGCACCCTTAAGCAATTCGATATGTTCAATCCCTTCTTCAAAAGCCTGCTGATTCCTATAAAGAAAAAGCAGACCTTTTGTATTTTGTTCATATTTAACTCCTGTTTCTGCAACAACCTGATTCAGAATCTTCTGTGAGTAAGTAGAAATTCTGTGTTTATCTAGTGAATTCTGCACTGCCCTCGAGTTTGTACACTGGGCCAAAAATTTCAATCCCCAACGAACCAGTTGAGGATCCAAACTCAAATTCATCCTGAATACAGGATGATCATGAAACAAAGTTTTGATCCAGATTTTGAGTGCCTTTGGAGAACCCCAAGCAATGGAATGCCCCACGGCAATAAGTCCTGCATTTCCAAAACTTGCTCCACCTGTACCAGGATGATTTCTATCGACTACAATAACTTTATGCCCATCCTTCAGAAGCTGATAAGCAGTTGAAATTCCAGTAACTCCTCCTCCGAGTATTAATATTTCCATATTTTATTTTTTATTTTTAGAAGCATTAAAATTTTTTTGGTACATAATCAGATTAATTTTCAGTATTTTCTGCATTCATGTTTAGTCCGGGGAGAAAAACCCAAATAATTGCTGCGAGCATGATGACTCCACCTAGTATTTCAAGCCTGGTGATCAGAGTACCAAAAACTAAAAATTCGAACAAGAGTGTCATCATAGGTGCGAAAGAAACAATTATATTCGCCTTAGAAAGAGTAAGGTATCGTAAAGTATAAGTAAATGCCAACCGCGCCCAAAATGGACCACAAAATGCGGCCATTGCAATCCATATCCATCCTGAAATATTCAGAACCGGAATTTCAATTCGCACTTCTTCAACACACCAGAGTAGTAAAAGTCCAATTGTCAAACGAAAAACATTCAAAACCTGTGGATTTATCTCATGAATTATACTCTTTGCAAGAACCTGCATCGATGCAAAACCAAATGCAGCAGAAATAGACCAGAGTATTGATGACCATTCCTTCATCTCAAAAATGAGAGAATCAAGCTTCATTACCAATATCCCTATAATAATCAACACTACCGCGGTAAAAATGCGTAATGTTACAGATTCTTTCAAAAACATCCAACCAAGGATCATTGCAATAATGACTTCGCTTCGCATCAGCAAAACCATCAGTGTAGGTGAAGCCAGGTTCAGTGCCTGGCAAATAGAATAATTACCCAGAACTCCCGCTAATGATGTAGCTAGGGTTATTCCTGCTATCTTCCAAGAAAACTTTGTATGATGGCGCGCCAGCCATGCTCCAGGTAAAGAAAACAAAAAAGCGCACAAAAAAAGTCCCCAAATTACCGGAAGTGGACTTACAGTATCTAAACTTAGTCGATATGGAATAGCAAAGAGTCCACCACCAATAACAGCAAGTAAAGCGAAAAAAATTCCTTTTTTTTGATTATTCAATTAAATATTTCTATAAGCAGATTTATGAATTTAAAGGTGAATCATTTTCCTTTTTTGGACTTTAAGAAGTCAAGAAAATTTACTTCATTGGTAAAGCATGATATCATTCCCATTATTAGATTTAGCCTCTCAAACCGTCTGAATTAATTCGTGAAATGCAGCTTTTAGGCATAGGCTTTTCAAGCCATGACTGGAATATACTGATTAAGAAACTGCAAATACATGTTTCCAGTCAAATGAATAGCAAATTGTATGAAGCTGCAAATTCTTCACATAAAACAAAAAATTTGCTAAAGGATAAAGAAAAACTTTCCACAGATATTTTGAATTACAATCCAGATTGGTTATTGTTTACCCTCAGAAAATTTGAATATGCAGATAATTTCATGTTTTTGCTGGACAATCTGCAGCGTAACTCTCCCAAAAGATTGCGCATTGTAATGGTAATACAATCGATACAAGAAGAACTCTATGCGATTTTGACTTTCAATCCTGTCTTTGAACTGGTAAATAAAATGAGATTCAAAATTTCTGCTAAAGAACTTCTTCTGAATCATCATATCCCAAGATTTCCGCGAATTCCTCTTAATACCGAGTTTCAGGCAATCGAATATGTCTCTGATTCGGGTTCAATTGTAAAACAAACCCCAGACGAAATTCCCTTACATACTATAATTCCTTTTAAAAACATTCGAAAAATTCACACTAACAAGGGTCAGTTATCATCTGGGCAGTCAGTTAAAATGATTTTGAGTAAACATAGTAGAATTACTCACCCAAAACAGGTTGTTGGTATTCTACGTGAAGCAAAAGCCTGCTATCTTTTTCCAGGTATTCCTTTTAACTCAATTAAGAACGTCTCTATAGATAAAACAAGGATTGAACATATTATAAAACTTGATGAATGTTCTGAGAATAACCCTCCATTTAAGCGTTTAATTAGAGGGTTGCTCAAAGAAAATGTAGGGAAACATAAACAAAAAATAGTAAAAGTTAAACAGCGTAAACCACAAATTGTATGTTTATGCAAATACAGCATTATCAGCAATTTAATTAAAAAATTATTAAAGGGAATTGGATACACAAATTTAGTCATAGTTGAAGAAGTTAGCTCTGTAGATGATAAACTGAAAGATTATGAAGTATTACTAAAACTCCAAGATTGCAATGTTTTTGATTTTAAAGGTCAAATTTTGGATTGGTGCAAAGAATTAGACCAAATTCTTGAGCCGCTCAGTCAGTTTGTTTTATTAAATGATATTAAATCAGTAGTTAATAAGGAGCCATTTACACTACAGCAAACTGAACTGGAAGATTTAAAGTGTAAATTATTGAAAAATGAAAAGACTGCACTGACAATGAAAATGCGTGCCGAAAGAGATCAATTGCTTTACGCTCAGGAATATGAAGTAATGAAAAAAATAGATCCCCTTGTAACTTTGCTGAGTGATGCTTTATCTACAAGTACAAATTGGGGCAATGCTTTCAAAGACGCTTCTGAAATAAAGCTTCAAAGAGCTCTTCTACTTTGTGAAGATGAAAATGATGCCTCTGAAATGAACTTCAAATTAACTCAAGTTGAGCGTAAGCTATGGATAAATCCGTTTTTAATACATAAATCTGAGGACTTGAATCAGCTAAAATCCAAAACAATTCGCTCATATTTTAATCCTGGTTCATTAATTATCAAACCGGCAGCTCTAAAACATCTAAAAAAAATATGTTTGCAAACTAAACAGGAATTTAAAAATGCTAAAAAGACCATTAACAGGCAAAAAGAAATTCTGAAAAATGCAAATTCAGAATTAAAGGTGGTCCAAAGCAAAAAAAACAATCTTGCATTAAGTTGGCTGGAAAATAATCTCAAGGAACTTCTATTTAGAGACCTTCAAGTGCTTCACTTAGATTCAAGTATGGTGGAATGAGAAGTTCACAAACAGTGCAGGACATAATAATGCTACTTAATGAGTACTGGCACAAAAAAGGCTGTATACTCTCATCACCTTATGATGTTGAAACTGGAGCAGGAACAATGAATCCAATGACAACACTGAGAACGTTGGGACCGGAAGAATGGAATGTGGCCTATGTGGAACCCTCAAGGCGTCCAGCTGATGGGCGTTATGGAGAAAATCCAAATCGTCTATATCAACATCATCAATTCCAAGTAATATTAAAACCTTCACCGGATAATGTAGAAGATCTATATCTTGACTCTCTCCAAGCAATGGGAATAAATCCACTGGACCATGATATACGATTTGTGGAAGACAATTGGGAAGCACCAACTCTCGGCGCATGGGGACTGGGTTGGGAAATCTGGCTTGACGGTATGGAAATAACCCAGTTCACCTACTTTCAGCAGGTGGGTGGTATCGAGTGCCATCCAGTTTCTGTTGAATTGACCTATGGTATTGAGAGAATAGCTTCATACCTGCAAGATGTGGATGATGTTTTTGACTTAGAATACACAAAAGGGGTCAGTTATTCAGCCATATTCAAGCAACCTGAATTTGAACATTCAAAATACACATTTGAAGTAGCAGATACAGAAATGTTGTTCCAGCACTTTAATGATTATGAAAAGGAAGCAAACCGAGCACTTGAGCACAGACTGGTATTTCCAGCATATGATTATGTCCTTAAATGCTCACACACCTTCAATCAACTAGATGCAGCAGGTGCAATTAGTATCTCAGCAAGAGCATCATTTATTGGAAGGGTACGAAACATTGCCCAATCTATCGCCAAATTATTCCTTGAAGAACGCTGCAGACTGGCCTTTCCCCTGATGAAAGACCGTGAGGCTGCACAGAAATGGATGAATCAACTTACATCAGAAAAGCAATAAAATCTCTGTGAACACGTTTTTACTGGAAATTGGACTGGAAGAAATGCCTGCACAGATGATTCTGTCGGCAGTTGAGCAGTTAAAATCTCTGGCACAAAAAACATGTGAAAAGCAACAGTTGAATTTCAATGATCTTAAAACTTATTCCTCACCAAGACGCCTTTCAATCGAACTTTCAGGGCTCCCTGATAAAGAAAATGATCGAAAGGTGGAGTTGAAGGGTCCTCCTCTCTCAGTTGCAAAAAAACGACAATAATAACTGGACAAAAGCTGCTGAAGGGTTTGCTAGGAAAAACAATGTTTCCCTTAAAAATCTGGAAACGAAAACAATCGAAGGAAAAGAATATCTGTTTGTACAAAAGCGAGAGTTGGGACAGCCCGTCCCTAAACTGCTTCAAGAAAGTGCACAACAATGGATTTCTCAGCTCAATTTCCCAAAAAATATGCGCTGGGGATCTTACAAGACCCGTTATATTCGTCCTATCCGCTGGGTTGTTTCTCTTTGGAACAGTAAAGTGGTTCCCATAAAACTCGAAATGCTTGTCTCAGGTAATCAAACACGGGGTCATCGTTTTTTGAGTACTGGATACAGCAAGATAAAACATGCATCAGATTATGAACAGCATCTACACGAACTGAAAGTAATTGCTGATTTCGAGAAAAGACGTCAGTCCATAGTCACACAGGTCAGAAAACTGGAAAAGAAGCACGATTGCCATGTGGAACTTGATGAAAATCTGCTTAATGAAGTGACAAATTTAGTGGAATGGCCCACAGTTCTAATTGGAGATTTTGAAAAGGAATTCCTGGAACTCCCGGATGAAGTGTTGATTACCAGTATGGAGATTCATCAGCGTTACTTTCCAGTATTCAGCAACAAAAAGAAAAAAAATTCTGGAGAAAAAAAACTTCTTCCTAATTTTGTAACTGTGCGAAACGGTGATAACAAGTCACTGGAAACTGTTAGACGTGGCAACTCAAAGGTGCTTCGTGCCAGACTAAGTGATGCCCGTTTTTTCTACCGTGAAGACCAAAAAAGTACGCTTGATGAGTTCATTAAGAAAGCTGAAAAAGTTGTGTTTTTCCAATCCAGGGGTTCACAGCATCAAAGAGTTCATCGCATAACTCAACTCAGCACTTTCATCTCGGAAAAACTAAATCTGTCTTCAACACAGAAAAAGCATGTCCAGCGAATTGCTGAACTCAGCAAGTTTGATTTGGAAACCAAGATGGTCTATGAGTTTCCGGAACTCCAAGGAGTAATGGGTCAGAACTATGCCCGCCTGAAAAAAGAAAAGGATGTGGTCTGTAATGGAATAAGGGAGCATTATTATCCCCGCAATGCCAAAGATTCGCTCCCGGTAAATTCTGAAACAGTTCCTGTGGCGATTGGAGATAAGTTGGATTTGATTACCACCGCATTTTCTCTGGGAATGATACCTTCAGGTGCGGCAGATCCTTATGCTTTGAGACGAAATGCCCAGGGGATAATCCAGTTGATTCTCGGATTGCGTCTCTCTCTCGATCTGAGGGAATTGACTGAAGCAGCAATTCGTATTCTTGATGAGCAGCAACCACTGGATCTTGATCTCACAAAGCTTCAGCAGGAATTGCTGGAGTTCCTTTTTCAACGACAACGCTGGTTTTTCCAGGAGCAGGGAATCCGCTACGATTTAATAGACGCAGTTGTGCAAAGCCCTGCAGGTGTCCTCCACCTCTCCCTGACGTCGCCTGTCGCTCGTCCTCTCCCTCAACATCTGCCGATTGAACAGTTGGAACTAGCAGAGTATCTTTCAGCACATCTTGAAACTGAACTGTTCAAAAGATCTGTTGAGGCAATTGTACGAGCCGAAAATATCAGCAAAAAGTATTCTGATAAAATTGCAAATAAAATAGATGAATCACAGTTGGAAATTACTCAGGAAAAAAACCTTTTGAAGGCATTACAGCCTATTTTGAATGCAGACCAAAATTCGCGTCTCTCTCCTGCAGATTATCTAAAGCAGCTTCATCAAATAGAGCCAATAGTAACAAGTTTTTTTGAAGATGTGATGGTGATGGACGAAAATCCCGTAAAATGCGGAAACCGCTTATGGCTATGCCATCAACTGGCCTCATGGTCTGCTCGCCACCTGAATCTACAGACAATTGTTTTCTCCTGATTCTTTTCCAGGTTTTGTACATCGCACCACTTTTCTAAATTTTTTAAATCTGTGAAACACTCTCCCGCCCTCGCTGTACTTTCAGTTCATTTCTTGATTTTTTATATTATAAATCAATTTTTGAATCCACATCCGGACATGCTTGACCACTGGGTCTGGTCTCGCTTCCTAAGTCTGTCATATTACGAACACCCCCCTATGATTGCCTGGTTGATCAGGGGTATAACTATGCTCGGGGGACAATCTGAAGAAGTACTTGAAATCGGATCGCAGCTAATTAATCTGTCGATATTAACTTTAATCTATATAGGAACGCTTTTTTTATATGGACGAAATGCAGCCCTTGTGACGCTATTGATTTTATGCAGCATGCCTTATTTCTCTCTTGGGAGCATTTTTCTACATATCACTCAGCCTTTTCTTATTTTTTGGATTTTATCACTTTTTTTGTTGATTCGTTACCACAGTCAGCCGGTGAAAAAATGGCTACTGCTGATTGGTATTGCGGCAGGATTTGGAGCACTATCAAAATACATCATGCTACTTTTTTATATAGGTTTGTTTCTACATCTTTTGCTTTACCGCAAAATTCGCAGGGAAATTCTTAATCCATGGATATATTGTGCAGGAATATTGTCGCTGATTATTTTCATACCTGTCATTATCTGGAATGCCCAACATGAATGGATATCATTTCGCTGGCAACTGGAAAAAGGAACAAGTGGTTCGGATTTTGGAGAAAATACATTAGCTTTTACCATTGGACACCTGATTCTTTTTTCACCTATTTGGGCCATATTAGGTGCATTATCGATCTGGTGGCTTAGGGACCGCCTGAAAGATGGCAGGCATGCTGAGTCAGTGATAACTGTGCTTTCAATGTTTCCGCTTCTTTTTTTCACAGTGATGAGTTTCAAAGGTTCAATTTCAGATCCTCACTGGGCAAATCTAGCTTATATTGGAATTGCAATCCTGCTTGGCAATGAATTGCTTTTTCAGGTCAAAAGAAGAACCATTTACATCTTAATTATTTCTGGTCTTGTGATTAATGCAACACTGATAGGAGTTGTTTTCATCCACACCATAAGTCCCATTATCGACTGGATGCCTCATAAACTGAAAAACTTTCAGTATTTAAAGCAGCAAGGGTTATCTGATAAAACAATATCAAAGCTTAAAAAAATTGATGAGCGCTTTTACAGTAGTGAAAAATATATTCGTCATTTGAAAGATTTACTTACTGCAGAGGAATTTCATACTCACGGTGAATTAATCCAAAAATCAGCGATGGATCTTTCTGCAGAACGCCTTACACGTATTCTCAAATGGGATAGAACAGGGAAACAGATTCAAAATTTACTGGAGCAAAATGGATTTGCTCATGTTTCTTATGTTGTTTCTCGGGAATACCAGCTCAGCAGTGCTTTATCCTTCTACTTGCCTAACAAACCATGGCCACATAGTATCGAAAAGCCAGAGCGGAATTTATGGAGCCCGATAGAAAAAGTTAAAAATGAACAATCTATTTTCGTATGCGAGTTACAGGAGTGCCAAGGGGCACAAGAAGATTTTTTTCAGAGATTCAAAATGAATTTGAATTTCATTGGAGAAATAGAAACAGGTACCAAGAAAAGATTGATTAGAATTTTGCAGGTTTACTCTATCGGGAACTTATGGGAATGATCTAAATATAAGTGAGAATTTAAACTTGCTTATGTCCCATTTCAGGAGCATCATCCAGTTCAAGATGAAGGTCTGCATCATCTATATCCTTGATCTGTTCAATTTTCATCCTGGCTGTAGATGCTATTTTTTGTGCTTCGATGATACGCATTTCAGTATCAAGCATTATGTTAACCTGAACACTCAGATTCTGATTAAGATAGTGGCAGTATATATGAGTTATGCCCGTAATCTCGGGTATTTCATTTAAAACATTTTTGACATCCGCCTCTATTTCCCTTTGCGGACGCATCAGTACAATATCCCTAGAAGATTCTCCTCCTTCTTCCTCTATAAAATCATCCTCAGCATCCACATGAACCAGCACCTCATTTACGGCAGGAATCTTGTCAAGGATTCTCAATCGAACCCTTTCAGCAACCTGATGTGCCGCAGAAATACTGATCATACTGTCCACTTCAATATGCAGATCCACCAGTAGGTGGGGACCCATCCTACGTGCCCGCATTTCATGATAATGATCAACCCCTTCAACATCAGCAAGAATTTTTTTTAATTCACTTATCACTTCTTCCTCAGGTATTTCATCTGTAAGTTCCCTTAGACTTTCATAACCGATATCAATTCCTGCTTTTACAATAAGACCTGCCACAAGCACGCCGGCTATTGGATCCATCATAGGAATTCCCCAATTAGCACCCGCTATCCCCACAAGTGCAGCAACTGAAGAAATAGCATCTGATCGATGATGCCATGCATTAGCTAGTAATATTCGACTACCACTTCGTCTGCTGACCATTCGTGTAAGATGAAACAAAGCTTCCTTTACAGCAATGGCTATTGCGGCCATCCAAAGCGCAGGTGTTCCAGGGACTTCCGACGAATTCATTTTGTTCAAAACATGCCATGCCACACCAATTCCGGTAAAAACCAGCATCAATGCCACAACGAATGAGCCGACTGTTTCAAATTTACCATGGCCATAAGGATGATTATCATCTTTTGGGATTCCAGCCATGCGCACAGCCCATAGCGTGACCATATCTGAAAGCAAATCAGAAAAAGAATGACCTGCATCAGCAATTAAGGCCGATGAATGTGAAATAATACCAACAAAACCCTTAGCAATTGCCATCAAAAGATTGGCAATCAAACCTAGCCAAGTAACACTTAAAGCATGTTTTTCAGTTAGATCAATTTTTTGCATTAGTTAAAAAACATCTTTCAATTCTCGCAAAGTTCGAAAAACTTCCTTTTCAGTAAGATCATTTTCAGGATCTCTCGATTTAACAGCCCTCTTAATTTCATCAGAGGTGCATCGCAAAAAAGGATTTGTGTTTTTTTCCTCAGCAATTGTTGTAGGAGTGGAAAATTTTCCAGAAGAACGAAGTCCCTTGACATCAGCCAACTTCTTATTTATTTCTGTGTTACCAGATTCAACACTTAAGGCAAAACGAAGATTGTTTTCAGTATATTCATGTCCGAAATAAAGCTGAGTGTGATCCGAAAGTATACCAATACATTTGTTAAGTGAATAATGCATTTGTTCCGGAGTACCTTCAAAAATTCTTCCGCAACCTGCTGCGAACAAAGTATCTCCTGTAAAAGCAGCCTCCCCGAACAAATAAGTAATAGCACCTAAAGTATGTCCAGGGTTGTATAAAAATGATCCTGACTGTTTTCCAAACATCACATGGTCCCCATCTTCCAGGAACTCGGTCTGTTCTGGAATTCGTCCCCTGTCGGAAGAATGACCGTATATTATTAAATCAGGGAAATAAGACTTCAATTCCTTGTTACCGCCCACATGATCCCAATGATGATGTGTATTAAGAATGGTTGTCAATTTAACATTCTGATGATCTATTTCTTTTCGAACAGGATCGGCTTCAGATGGGTCGACTATAGCTGCTTCTCCTGTTTTTTCGCATATGAGCAAATAAGCGAAATTATCCTGCAGGCAGGGAATGGTAACTATTTCCATTTATTTAAACTCCTGTTTATTGTTGAGGTTTGACTGATATAACTTTTGTTTGAATCGTACCATCTTCAAGGCGCACCTTTAATTCTTCACCAGACTGTATATCATTAATTGAACGCAACAAATTACCAGATTTATCAACCGCAACACTGTAGCCACGATGAAGCACAGAAAGTGGACTGAGACTGTTAAGTAAATCAGTCTGCATTTTAACTGAATCTTCCAGTTTTTCATGTAAATGCATCATGGAGAGTGATAAACGACCTTTTAAAACCTCAACTCCGTGTTTTTGCGAAG
>CACERX010000011.1 GCA_902562015.1 uncultured SAR324 cluster bacterium | reverse complement strand
CCACCGAAGTCACCACCGCCAACATTGATATCATCACCACCGAATTCCGGTTTGTTATCTCCGAATCCAGGGTCATTACCATCAAATCCTGGTTCACCACCACCGAATCCCGGATCATTTCCTCCGAATTCTGGCTCACCTTCATTGAAACCTGTTTCACCTCCCTGTTCGAAAGAACCTCCGGGGTTCCCGCCTTCGTCACCTGGCTGTCCGAAAGTATTTTCAGGTCTTTCGCCTTCGTCACCTGGCTGCCCGAAAGTGCCTCCAGTCATTCCACCTTGTCCGTCATCTGGTTTGAAATCATCCTTTCCTCCGAAGCCTTCATTGAATCCAAAACCACCCTCACTCTCGAAACCTTCATCTAATCCGAATCCACCCTCGTTCTCGAAAGCACTTGCAAAGCCGCCATCAAAATCTTGACCACCAAAGTCTGTCTCAAAGTTCCCTTCGAAGCTTTCACCAGTAAAGCTGCCTCCAAAGTTGCCCCCGAAGTCATCGCCACCGAAGCTGCCTCCAAAGTCATCATCACCTCCGAAGCTAGTTTCGAAGTTCCCTGGCCCTGCAAAGTCACCACCTCCGGGACCGAATTCACCGGTTCCTCCAAATTCGCCTTGTCCTGCAAAATCACCACCTTCAGGTTTAATGTTATTCAATGGCATACCGTCTTCATTAACAGGACGGAAAAATTGACCTTGGCTGCCACTTTCCTGTCCACCTGGCCCTGTCATCATGCCACCTTCCTGACCTCCAGGCCCCATCATCATGCCGCCTTCTTCACCTCCAGGCCCCATCATCATGCCGCCTTCTTCACCTCCAGGCCCCATCATCATACCGCCTTCTTCCTGATTTCCATCTCCTGGCATTCCAGGACCACCTGGACCTTTACCATCACCGGGTCCTTCTTCTCCCTCCTGTGGCCCCTGTCCTTCTTCTGTTTCTCCTGGAGGTCTTTTTTCATCACCTGGTTCTCCTTCACCTTCATTACCTTTTTCTCCAGCTTTAGGTTCTCCCTCCTTTTTCTCCCCAGGCTCTTCTTTGTTATCTTCTTTCTGTTGTTCTTCTTCCTCTTTCTTCTTCTTTTCTGCATTCTCCTTACGAACTTCTTCGGGGTCTACAGCCTGGCCAAACTTGACTCTTCCAAATGCTCCGGGAGAATCGCCCTTTACGATTTGCTGACGAACTCTAGGTGAAACTTCAACAGGAGCAGTCGGTGTTGAATTTTGAGGAACTGTGGAAGCCTGATTGGCAGGAACTTCGATTTCAATATCAGGCATTGAAACTGGGGCAACGGAGACTGATCCCGAAATGGTTAGAAGACTGGTCTGGGTATTTGATGCACCAATCACAAAATCGGTTCCTCTCACTCCAATAAGTGCTGTTACTGTGCGTATCTGAAACCGTTTTTTCTTAGACCTCTTCTTTAGTTTTCCTTTGATCTTAAACTGCGCCTTTCCGGTTAGCAAAGATACACTACTGGTTTCCCTCGTAACCTTTCCCATTCTGAAAAAGGAACGAGAGGAGAGTTCAATTAGTTCAGGCTTACCCCTGACTTTGATTTTGACGATAGTATCTTTGCCAGTCTGCACACGGTCATTGGACTCGAGAACTAACTTAGTACCGGGCTTGCGTATCAGCAGTGTCCGTTTAGGACCAATTACTTTTGCAGAACCTTTTTCTAGCACTAGCAGTCCCTGCTGAGCCTGAAGGGGAACTGCAAAAAGTGCTGATAGGAACAAGGCTAAAAGCAACAAAATTTTAAACTTGACAGGAATGATTATGAAATTTTTTTTCATCTCAGAATTAATTAAAATTTATTTCAAGTTATCTTTAGTTGTTTAATAAATCAGAATTGCTTGTAGCTGCGTAGTGTTAACAGTGTAAGATTTTCCAACAAGATTTGAGCTCTGTCTTTCGTTTTTTTGCGTCAGTCCAAAGATGCACCATGGTGCAGCCGGATAGTTTAGGCTTAGAGACCATGTTCCATTTCTTGTCTTCGTTTTGCCGTCTAATGAAGGATCTGCAACTTTGTCCTCAGTCTGTGAAAAATCATACTGGATTCCAAGTGAGACGGGTACAATTGGGTAGTCTACCTTCAGTTTGCTTTTCAGAGCTTTTGTGTCGTCGTATTGACCATTTAAATCTGTATCTTCATAGGTTCCCTCGATAGTCGTTTTCAAACCAAAAAACGGCGTCACGTATCCAACCAGAAGTGACGTTGAATAACCACTGTCATCATTGGAGCCTTCTACGAGCTTTTTTTTGCGGTCTATCTGCCAGTTCCATGTTGTTTCCTTATCAATCTCATTCTTTGCCTTCATAGTGTATATATTGTCCCGAGTTGCCCGTTTATATTTATTTGACAGGCTGTCTCTGGGAGAAGCTGATTCCGGAACATCTCTTGTTCCTGCTTCATTGGTACCAATGGAAATAGTGAAGTCTCCTGCCCAGCTTGTGCGCTCTTCCCACTCCAAACTGACCTGCTTGAACAATACTTCTTTTGACTCAAACTGGCCGTCGTGATGTTGGTCTCCCATCAGGACTCCACGCAGATAAATACTAGAGTCATCCATCACATCAAAACGATAAGAAGGCACAAATAAAATGCTTGAAGAAAAAGCTTTGGATTTTGTATCGTTGTCTTCTGCCTTTTCTATGTTATCACTTATTGTGTTTCCAATAATGCTGATAAGCTGAAAACTGTCCCCGAGCTTTGCTTTTCTAAGTAATTCGGGAGTTTCATATACTAACCTAAGTGTTTTCTTTTCACCTCCATGCAAGGTTTTGACATAGACTTCAAAATTATTAACACCAAAGTTAAGTATGTATGGAAACTTCAGCCAAACAAGGCTTGCGTCCTTTGGAAATTTCTGCGGTTTGCCCCTTACAGTAATTTCCTTGATTGGACTAAAAGTACTGATCTGAATTTTGAGAACACCTTTCTGCTCTTCTACTTTCTCCGGAGATAAACTGAATATCAAGATTTCTGTTTCATTATCTCCGGACAAAGCAAAATTAGGGGATAAAATACAAAAAAATAACACGAACAGAACTGCCCTCATTGTGGTGCATAAATTATTGTAGATAGCCAACTGAGCAGTTTGAAAGTAACACCTCTCTCTTGCAGTCAAGTATTCTTCTTCCTTTACCAAACATGATTTCAGATGAGAAAGTGCTTTCAAAATTGTGCTTCGAGCCTGCAAAATAAAGTATTTTACCGGAAATGTCAATTCGGAGATCAAGGTGAATGCGGGCATGGTAATCAGCAATTGTTTTGGTTTTGGAGAGAAAATCTTTACCATCAATTATCAAGCAATCGTTATTGTTAAAAAAATTTTAAAGAAAAGTTTGAGCTGTTGCCTGAATTTATTGCTAAATGCATGCCTGAAAAAAGGAAGAGAACTGGTCATTTCCTGGAAATTTGAGAATCCTTCTGTTTGCAGCAAGGTGTTGTAGGATTTTGTAAACAGTTTCTTCTTTTCCACTTTCTCCAAGTGCACCAGAAATTGTAATTGAATCGAATTTTTGCCCAGGGTTTGACTTAAGATAGTTTTGTATTTTAACCGAAAGTTTTATTACATCGCCTGCGGCTTGTTTTCCAAGCTCTACACCTGGCTGGTGATATGCGTTCAGTCCAATTAGATTTGCATAAAGGCCTATTGCACGCTCAAAAAGTGCAATCAAGGCCCCAAGTGTTTGAGAATTTAACTCTTCCAGCGTTATCGTAAGAGATGCACGTCCTTTTTGAAAAAGAGCATCGCGAGTACCAAGCATAAAGCCCTGTAGGTAATCGCCAGAGGTAACTTGAGGTTCAACCTCAATACTGTCATGTTTCCGGTCTTTGAGGACTTCAATGAATGTTACAAAAAAATCGTTGGGACCATCTAGCAGTTGTTGGCCAATGGAGTGCTGGTCAGTTGATCCCTTGCTACCGTAGACTGTCAAACCGTGATTTACTGTTTTACCTTTAAGGTCTTTTTCCTTCCCCAAGGATTCCATAACCAGCTGCTGCAGGTATGGACTTAAATAAATCAGCCTGTCTTTGTAAGGAAGCATTACCAGTGCCTTTTGGCCCCGGCCCCCGCCCGCATGATGCAACATCCAAGCCAGTACGGCTGCAGGATTTTCCTTAATTTTTGTACATTTGGTCAGCTCATCCATAATTTTTGCTCCTTTCAAAATACTGCTGACATTTTCTCCAAGTAAAGCAGCTGGAAGCAGTCCTACTGAGGAGAGAATTGAAGTACGTCCACCTACCCAATCCCACATGGGAAAGCATGCCAGCCATTTTTCTTTTGAGGCAAGTTGTGCAAGCTGACTGTTTTCTCTGGTGATAGCAACGGCATGTCTGGCAAAATCAAGTCCGACTTTGCTGTAGCATTCTCGAACCTCAATCATGGAATTACGCGTTTCCAAGGTATTACCTGATTTGGAAATAATGAGTATCAGTGTCTCTGCCAAACCTTTGTCTATTGAGGCAATCGCACGGTCTATTCCTTCAGGGTCAGTGTTGTCTAAAAAATAAAATCGCATGGATTCGTTTTGTGGGCCAAGAGCACTGTTAATTAACTGAGGCCCTAGTGCGGAGCCACCCATTCCAAGAGACAAGACATTGCGGAATTGTATAGCTTTTTGAGGTCTTATCTTTTTCTGATGAATGTCTGCTGCAAATTGCTGAATTTTTTTTAGAGTATTTTTTATTTGAGTTTGAATTTTTTTTGTAGGAGCTAAGGCAGGATTTCGAAGCCAAAAATGTCCAACCATCTGATTTTCATCAGGATTTGCAATTAACCCTTTTTCAAGCTCCTGCATTTGCTTGAAGGCAACACTGAATTTTGCCTTCAGTGAATCAGGAAGCTTGTCGGGAGCATTCATTTTCGAAGTATCAATAGACATTCCCAGCTCGGGCATTTGAAGGCAATGTTGCTGATAGTAATTCCAGGATAGAGTTTTGCTCATGGGGGAGGCTTTTATCAAATTATGTATTCAATTCTTTTAATCTTTGATTGCATACTGCTTCTGTAATTTCCAATTCAGTTAGCTTCTGCAGACATCCCCCGTAGGGACATTTTTTTAGCTGGCAAGTCTCAGGCCCGTTAAGATTTGGTGTCACCACCCATTTTTGCTGATCGTATGGACCCCATCGATCTGGAGTGTGCGGTTTTGCAGGACAGAAAAACCCAAGCAGAGGTGTTCCGGCCGCATTTGCCATGTGTAAAGGTCCAGTGCTGCTGGTTACCAGTAGGGAAGAATTTCGGATAATAGAAAATAATTGTACCAAAGAAAAACGTCCTGCTGACTTTTTCACCCTTTCTTCTGGGAATCCTGCTGCAAGTTCACCGATTAGTTTTTCCTCTTCTGAAATTCCAGTCAGCAAAACGGACCAGCTTGTATTTTCTAACAAAAGTCGAATTATAAGTATGTATTGTTCAGCATTCAAGTTTGGTGCGGAATCTCCGTTTCCAGGATGAACAATTCCGTAGTTAGGACAATTTAGTTCCTTGCTGAATTCTTCCCACCACGGTTCAGGAGACGACTTTTTAAAATTGTATTCAGGCTGTGTAGTCTGTTCAGGCAATAAAGAATCAAGTAGGGAAAGATTGTATTCGGACTCATGTTTTATACATTCCTTTCTATGTTCATAGATACGTTTGTTCATTAGGAATGAATACCAGCGAAAACCTGTACCAATTCGGAGTGGAATTCTTGCTAATCGTAAAGCGAGGGCTAATTCTGGCCTGGGATAAAACATCAGAACAACATCAAAATTAAGATTTCGCAGCTGATTACATAGCTTCAAAACTCCTTGCCATCCCCTGTGACGACCTTCAGGCTCATAAGCCAACAACAGGTCGATTCCTTCATACTGTTCAATTAACGATGCTGTATAGGGTCGAGCAAGAAATGAAATAAACGCGCGCGGGTATTTTTTGCGTAAAGCAGTTACCGCGGGGAGGGTCAGAATTGTGTCACCTAACCGGTCTGTACGGACCAGAAGAAAACGTTTAGGAGTTTCGGTATAAGGATTTTGGGACATGCAGACATTTTGTGTGGTTTGCTAAAATTTATCTATGCCTTAAAGATATTTCGCAATATTTTACCTGAAACCTGGCGACCAATTTCTGCAATCGATTCAGTGAGCGGAATGGATTTTGGGCATACCTCAACGCAGTTTTGTGCATTGCCGCAATCAGATATGCCACCTTCCTGCATAAGAGTATCAAGGCGCGTATCAGTAATGTTCTTTCCAGTATGATGCATGTTGAAGAGGCGAGCCTGGCTGATTGCTGCTGCACCAAGAAAGTTATTTTCCTTAGTGTATTGGGGGCATGCTTCCACACAGCATCCGCAGGTCATGCATTCAGATAATTTATAGGCAACTTCCTGTATGCTTTGTGATTCACGGTCTCCGGGACCAAGGTCATGATAGCCATCTGCTGTGACCCATGCCTGAACTTTCTTCAGTGCGTCAAACATTCTTGAACGATCAACAATTAAATCTCTTATGACTGGAAATTTACTCATCGGCTCTAATGTAATTGGTTTTTCCAATTTGTCTATTAATGCACTGCATGCTTGATGCACCTTCCCATTTATTACCATTGTACAGGACCCGCAAACTTCTTCCAGGCAGTTGCTGTCCCAGACAACCGGTGCTACCGTCTCTCCTTCTGAGTTTTCAGGTTTGGTCCGAATGTCCATCAAACAGGAAATTACATTTGAATTAGGAATATATGGAATGACGAAATTTTCCCAGTATGGACTCGATTCAGCATTATTCTGGCGCTTGATTTTGAAAGTTACAGTATCCGACATTTTGAGTTTCTCAGTTATATTTTCGTGGACGTGGAGAGATGAGTGATGTGTCTACATCCTCAAAAGAAATTTCCGGACCACCTTCTAAACCTGAATTTACATTTTTATATTCAGCAATTGTTGTTTTAAGCCACTTTTTATTATTTTCTGCATATCGCTTCATATATGCTAAATGCTGTTTATCAAAAGAACCTTCATTTAAACCACCGTTAGCTTTCTGCTTTTCAAATTCAACATATGTATCTGGTTGGAAATCATCCGGCTGCTTTAGATCAAACTCAGGTTTGTAGTGTGATCCACGAAATTCATCCCTCATCAGCGCACCTTTAGTGATTACCTTTGAAAGATGAATCATGTTCCAGAGCTGATTGATGAAACTTGGTACTGGATTGGACCAGTCATTGGTGTCCAGACAGTTTATATTTTTCCAGCGGGATTCAAATTCATTGATTTTATCGAGTGTCGCTTCCAGCTTGGAATTTTGGCGCACAATCAGAACATTGGTAATCATCTGCTCAGCAAGTTCCTGATGCAGGGAATAAGGGTTCTCACTTCCATTCATTTTTTTAATATCTGAAAATCTCTCCTGCCATTGTCTGCCTGCATCTGCAAAAACTTTTTGAGGAAGATCTTCAGCAGCTTCAGGAAGATTTTTTACATAATTGATAACCCCAGGACTCATCATCAGCCCGGTGTATATACAGCTCAAAAGGGAGTTTGCCCCAAGTCTGTTACCGCCATGGTACTGATAATCTGCTTCTCCTGCGGCATAAAGTCCTTTTATGTTAGTCATTTGATTGTTTGGTGACTGGTAATCAATCAAGCCATCTAAAGTTGGTGTATAGTCAGTCCAAATTCCACCCATTGAATAATGAACTGCAGGGAAAATTTCCATTGGTTCCACGCGAGGGTCCACACCTGTAAATTTTTCGTATGTCTCTAGAATTCCCCCAAGTCTCCGATCCAGAAATTCGGAAGTATGATGAGTCAAGTCCAGATAAACTTTCATTTCACCTTTAACTCCGAGGCCCTCGTTTACACAAATGTCATATATTTCTCTCGCACCTACATCCCGAGGAACAAGATTCCCGTAGAGCGGGTAACGATCTTCAAGAAAATAAAATCTTTCTTTTTCAGGAATATCTTTTGGTTGTCTTGAATCTCCAGCTTTCCGTGGGACCCAGATTCGACCACCTTCACCGCGTGCGGATTCACTCATTAATCGCAATTTATCACGTCCTGGAATTGCGGAGGGATGGATTTGAATAAACTCGCCGTTGCCGTATTTAGCGCCTTGCAGATAAGCTGAAGTGACTGCTGTACCCGAGCAGACCATAGAATTAGTCGAACGCCCATAAACAAGTCCAGGGCCACCAGTTGCAAGGATGACTGCGTCACCTTTTACCGTTATTATTTCTCCGATACGGAGGTTATGTATGACTGCACCAACACATCGGCCTTCGTTATTCAACACAGCACCAAGGTATTCGTGCCACTCCATTTTTTCAATTAGACCCTGAACTTCATAGTGACGAACCTGCTCATCTAAGGCATACAATAATTGCTGACCGGTGGTTGCTCCTGCGAAGGCTGTACGGTGATAGAGTGTGCCTCCAAATCTGCGAAAATCCAGATTTCCTTCAGGAGTGCGGTTGAAATTAACTCCGAGCCGGTCCATTAGATTAATGATGTATGGAGCATGGTGACACATGTCTTTACAGAGTGGCTGATTTGCTAAAAAGTCTCCACCTTTGACTGTGTCATAAAAATGGATGTCTGGAGAGTCACCTTCACCTTTAATATTGACAGCTCCATTTATCCCCCCTTGGGCACAAACCGAGTGTGACCGTTTAACAGGCAAAAATGAAATCAGCAATACTGACATTCCAAGTTCAGCAACCTTCATGGATGCTGCAAGTCCGGCTAATCCTCCACCAATTACAATAACTCGTTGTTTGCTCATAAATATTGCTCTTGTTACCAGATTGCAGCCAACGCGTAAAAGGCGCTTGCAGTTAAAAAAATAAACACTAAATAGCTGAAAGAGCGGACTTTTTTCTGTGAAGTCGGTGTTAGTGCAATACCCCAAGTCATGCAAAATGTATTTATACCATTGGCAAAGTGAAATACTGCCCCAAGCACACCGAGCACATAAACAGTCTTAGTCAGCATTCCGGTTTCAGGGTCTGTAAACCCGCTTGATAGGTGTTCAAAATGAGTTCCCCATGTACCGGCAATCCACGGTCCCAGTTTGGCATTCCAGATATGTGCTATTATGAAAAGCAGTACACCTATACCGCTTAAGCGCTGTAGCCAGTAAAGAAGATGGGAGAAATATGTATAGGAAGGCTGTATTTTATTATCAAAAACCAAAATAACTCCCATAACAGAATGCAATAATAGTGGGATATAAACGACAATTATTAAGGCCCAGGTTGCAAGGGGGCTTTCATAGAAGCTATTTACCTCGTTATTATATATTTCTGCACCGGAATGAAGATATAGTTGCATGTATAGATGGTACATAAGAAAAAGCCCAATAGGAACTATACCTGCTAAACTGCTTATTCTGCGTAAAAGAAAATGCGAGTCCATATACTAAGGATCTAATTAGATGAAAACCTGGATCTTTAACCAAGTGTTATCCATAGTATAGCATGAAGGCGAGTCAACTATAAAGTTGATATTTATATGATTTAAGGATAAGGCGGATTGTATTATTACTTTTATCAGATAGGATCAGCTGGCTGAGTTTTTAGCCAGAGACAAGGCTAAACGAGATTTGTAGCGAGCGCCGGTACGTTTGTGCAGAATACCTTTAGTAATAGCTTTATCTATGTTTTTTTGTACATCGGTATAAGCAGCACGTGCCTTTTCTATATTGCCGCTCTCCTGAAGAAGTCGAAATTTTTTAATGATTGTTCTAAGATCTGCCCGCATTGAACGATTATGTGCTGTACGTTTTATAGTTTGTCTAACTCTTTTAAGTGCTGATTTGTGATCGGCCATAAGTTTTTCCTTTTATTAAAAAGTGTTTACAAAATAATCAATTTCAGGAGTTGTTTTAAGTGCAAATTGCACTACTAATAAATAGAAATTGGGTTGTTGGTACATGTAGTGTTTTTTACTTAAATTATGCTCAACAATGTTTTTTCACTGCTCTTTCAAAGAACCACAGGAAATCTCTTTTCTTGTTCTTTCTAAATACGATTGTTGCTTAGTCATAGCAAACTCATTTGTTCGGTTTTTGGGCCGAAAGAACGTCTGTGTATTGGAGAAAGTCCATACTCATTAATTGCTTCCCTGTGCTCCCTAGTGGGGTATCCTTTGTGACGCTCAAAGCCCCATTGAGGATATTCTTTTCCAAATTCAACCATTTTCCTGTCACGTGTTACTTTCGCTAGAATCGAAGCCGCGGCAATACTTTTAGAATGGCAATCTCCTTTTACTACTGCCTGGCCTTGGATGTTCGTGACGGGATAACGATTACCATCCACTAGCAGATAATCCGGAGGAGGGTCAATTTCATCCGAACAACGCTGCATTCCAACCATCGTCGCCTGCAGGATGTTTAACCGGTCAATTTCCTGCGGGGAAACGGAAACTATTTTGAATGCTGAAGCTTTTGCACAAATCAAATCATATAGCACCTGCCTTTTTTTAGCGGTAAGCTGCTTTGAATCATTGAGCTCAAACTTTGTATTCCAATTTCTCCCTAAAATGACTGCAGCTACAACGACTGGTCCAGCAAGCGGACCTCTTCCTGCTTCATCTATTCCTGCAATCTTGCGGAAGCCGCGACTATAAGCCGCATCTTCTAACTCAAGTGTCGGACTTAATATCTTCTGCAGGACGCGCATTAATGCGTTCCTTGATTCGAGCTGATTTTCCTTTTCGTGCACGTAAGTAATAAAGTTTTGACTGACGGACTCTTCCTACTTTAATGACTTCGATACTTTCTATTCTAGGAGAATGAAGCGGGAAAATACGCTCTACACCATATCCCTGTGTTACTTTTCGGACTGTAAAGGTTGCTTTATTGTTTCGTGCACCGCCATGTTTGCCAATAATGACGCCCTCAAAAGCCTGAATACGTTCTTTGTTTCCTTCGGAAATTCGGTAATTTACCCGAACACTTGAACCTACCCGTAAATCCGGCAATTCACTGCGCAATTGAGATTGCTCAGTTACTTCCATTGCAGTAGACATTTTATTCTTTTATATAAAAGTTTATGTTTATAGTGAAAAAAGTTTAAAAATATCTTTTTTCACACTCAATGAATTTCATATCTAATTTGAGAAAATTTCATCCAATTAGCAAAATTTCTCAAATTAAATCTGGTCGTCTTTCCTTCGTTCGCGACAAAGCTTGTTTTTGTCGCCACGCAGCAATTTTTTCATGGTTCCCTGACAACAATTCTCTTGGAACATCCATGCCAGCGTAGCTTGCGGGACGAGTATATTGAGGATATTCAAGCAGTGATTGAGAAAATGATTCATTTTCATGTGATTCCTGATTCCCAAGAAAGCCTGGCCAAAGACGGCTTACAGATTCAATTATTGCCATAGAAATAACTTCACCGCCCATACAAACAAAATCACCTCCGGATATTTCTTCATCTACAATGCTTCTTATTCTTTCATCAAATCCTTCGTAACGTCCGCAGACTAATGTTAAAACAGAGTTTTTCTGACTTAGTTCTTTTGCCTTTTTTTGAGTAAATGGCTGTCCTTGAGGAGAAACCAATATTGTATGTGTTTCACGTCCCTGAGTTTGATGAAAATCTTTCTTTTCCTCAAGCATAAGAACTAATGGCTCAATTCGCAAAATCATACCAGGTCCGCCACCATAAGGAGAATCATCTACTTGAAGATGCTTACCAAGACCGTGTTTACGAAAATTTGCAAGACTGATACTCAAAAGTCTCTTTTCAAGTGCACGTTTGATCAGACTTTCTTCCAGGAAAGAAGAAAAAATTTCCGGGAATAATGTCAGAACCTCGAAGCGCAACATCACTATTTTCAGTTAGTTCCAATCAATCCTGGTAACGGGTCGATGACCATTCTCTTTGTCTCGACATTCATTTCTAGTACTACATGAGGTACGTCCGGAACCAGAAAAACCGAGCTACCATCACTTACTTCATAGACATTGTTTGCTCCGGTTTCCATGATATCGGTTATTTTTCCTAAAGTCCGCCCTTTTTGATCTTCTACTCGACATCCGATTATCTTATGCAAAAAAAACTCATTGGCCTCCAAAGGCCTCAAGTTATTATCAGGCAAAAGTAATCGACAACCTTTAATAACTTCAGCATCGTTCCGGGAATGAATTTCATCAAAAAGAATAATCCAACAATTTTTCGACTTATTAATACTTATTATTTTTAAGGCACTTAAAATTTCTTCTTTCTCAAGAAAAAATACTTTTTCCTTCAGATAATAATCGGGAGTATCCGTGACGTACCTCGCCCTTACAGCCCCTTTTAAACCGTGAGCTCCGACAATGGTGGCAATCCACGTATGATCATCATAATCATTGTAATCAGTCATTTCGGCCTTTATCGAAAATAACGATAAACTCCGTAAAGCTTTTTATACTTTGATATTTTCTAACTTCATTAATTTACCGACTCGGTCGCTAGGTTGTGCTCCAACTGAGAGCCAGTGTTTTAGACGCTCCGCATCAATCTCGAAACGATTTTCCTTTACCATCGGATTGTAAAATCCAATACGCTCAAGGTACCGGCCATCACGTTTACAGCGCTGGTCTGCAACCACAACACGGTAGTATGGTTTCTTTTTTGCGCCACCTCTGGCGAGACGAATTCTAACCATGATAAATACTACTATTTTTTCTGTTTAGGTCTTATAAAAGTATAGGTAAAATTGTATGAAAAAATGAAATAATCATACAAATTAGCCCGGAATCATGTCCTGAATCATATGCATAGCCTTGCCAGGACTGGTAACTTTTGAAAATTTATGCATCATTTTTCGCATTTGGACAAATTGCTTCAGCAGACGATTTATTTCACTGACAGCTGTACCACTTCCCTTAGCGACCCTTAATTTGCGAGAGCCATTCATAATATTATGGTTTTGTCTTTCCCTTACAGTCATCGAAGATATTATGGCATCGATCTTAACCAGTTTGTGCTCGTCAATGTTGGCTTCCTGCATTGCTGAAGTATTCATCCCTGGCAACATTCCCAAAACATCCTTCATAGAGCCCATTTTGCGCATCGAACGTAACTGGTCTCTGAAATCTTCAAGTGTAAATTCGTTGCGCTTCAATTTTTTCTGCATCTGTAGGGCTTCACGTTCGCTGAATGAATCTTCTACTTTTTCTATCAATGAAAGCATGTCGCCCATTCCCAATATTCTTGAAGCAATACGCTCCGGATGAAATGCCTCTAGATTCTCCAGCTTTTCTCCTACCGCAATGAACTTTATTGGTTTTTGGGTAATTGCTCTGATTGAGAGTGCCGCTCCTCCACGGGCATCTCCATCCATTTTCGTCAACATTACTCCCGAAATGTCAAGGCGATCATTAAAACCCTTTGCTACATTGACTGCTTCCTGTCCAGTCATTGCATCTGCAACAAAAATAATTTCGTGAGGCATTATAGATAATTTAATTTTGCTTAATTCTTCCATTAGTTCCTCATCGATATGTAAACGTCCCGCCGTGTCAATAAAAACTATTTCAGCCTCTTGTTTCTTTGCTTCTTGCAAACCAAGTTCGACTATTTCTAGGGGATTCTGATCATTGCGAGAGTGGTAGCAGGAAACATCTAAAGTCTCTGCTAATACCTGAAGTTGTTCGATGGCTGCAGGCCGGTATATATCTGCAGGAATTAAATAAGGTCGTTTCCCTTCTGACTGATACAGCCGGGCCAATTTGCCTACAGATGACGTTTTTCCTGAACCCTGCAGACCAACCATCATTACTGTCAAAGGAGCATCTTCCGTTTCAGAAAAACCTGAATTTACACCACCCATCATTTCTGTCAATTCTTCATTGACAATTTTGATAAACTGCTGTCCTGGAGTAAGGCTGTCTTGGATTTCCTGACCTATTGCTCTTTCCTTGACAGAGCGTAGAAAAGCTTTGACCACCCTATAATTTACGTCAGCCTCAAGTAGTGCCATTTTGACGTTATTTAAAGTTTGGTCTAAATTCTCCTCCGTCAGGCGCCCTTGGCCCCGCACCTTACGCAGTGTATTTGTTAATTTTTCTGAAAGGGTCTCAAACATCTAAAGTTTTTTGTTATGTGATTAACACACCATTTAATCAAATAATTAAAGTATTTGTCAAATTATTTCCCAAAGAATAATATTTAAAAAAATGTAATATTATGAAAACATTGGGATGTAATTTAGGGAAATTTAGATTTTTTAGTTGGATATTGTGGAGGGTATCAAAGTTATTATATTGTGAGTATATTTAATTACCTTTAGGGCGTAAAAATTAAACAAGAGTTTTTTACTTCCATAAATCGGTACGAATTTTCTTTTTCTTGTGGTGGGGTATTTTGAAAATGGGTCCAGATTTGTAAGGTTTATGTTCCTTTGTTTTTTTTAAATTTTTCGGTCGAAGTGAGGTTGGCTGATATTCTATTTCCAAAAATGTAGGACCAGTTCCTTCATTTCGTGTTTCAGTCATTGATAGGTTGTAACGTGGAATAACTGTTTGAAACTGTGTTTTAAATGTAGCTGATGTCGGAGTGACCTTATCTTTGTTTCCATCTACATAAGTCGGATAAAAATTTGTGGTAGCTTCCAATCTCTTCCATCTAACTTTGCGGCCTACTTTTTCCTTGTTCATTGCTTGAAGATTACTTTTAAATTTTTGTCTTTTTAATCAGACAGATTGAAATGTTTCTGTTTCCTTTATAGAATTATTAGAGCAAAATGCAAACCATATATTCTTTAGTAACTGTAAATGGATGTAAACAAGCCATCAGGAAACATTGAACTCGTATTGGCGAGTCCTCGCGGTTTTTGTGCTGGTGTGGACCGTGCTATAACCATAGTTGAAAAAGCTTTGCAAAAATATGGCTCGCCGATTTATGTTCAGCATGAGATAGTTCACAATAAGCATGTCGTTCAGCGCCTTAGAGAGAGGGGGGCGATTTTTGTAGAAAATGTTAATGAAATTCCTTTTGGCTCTCTCGCTATTTATTCAGCTCACGGTGTGTCTCCTGTGGTTCGAAAAATTGCTGAAAGAAGGGAATTAAAGGTTTTGGATGCTACCTGTCCACTAGTGACAAAAGTGCATGGTGAAGCTCAGCGTTATGCACAGAAAGATTACACAATAATTCTAATTGGTCACCATAAGCATGTTGAGGTTAAGGGTACAGTAGGTGAGGCTCCGGATCGAATTATTGTGGTGGGAAATCTTAAAGAAGTTGAAAAATTGGTTGTTCAGGATGAAAACAAGGTTGGTTATATTACACAAACAACTTTATCACTGGATGATACTGCAGAAATTATTAGTGCACTGAAAAAGCGATTTCCAAAAATCGAAGGTCCAGCAAAAAACGATATTTGTTATGCCACTCAAAATCGCCAAAATGCTGTCAAAGCATTGAGCAAAGAAGTTGATCTGGTCCTAGTTGTTGGAGCGCCAAATAGTTCAAACTCAGTGCGACTGGTGGAAGTTGCAAGGGCAAATGGAGTAAAAGCCCGCAGAATTGAATCAAAGGAAGAATTGAATCCGGAATGGTTTAAAGAAATTAGGCGTATTGGTGTTACAGCAGGTGCATCTGCTCCTGAAGATATTCTGCAGGGAATTGTTTCTGGATTAAAGAAAATGTTCTCTTCAAGTAAGGTAAGGGACCTTAATCTAGTTCAAGAGGATGTTACTTTTGCTTTGCCTGCAGTGTTAAGAAGTGATTAAATTTTTTCGCAGCCACGCCACGTGGTGAAATTTGATGTTTTTCATTTGAGGACATTTCACCAAATGTCTGTTGGTGTCCTTCGGGAAGAAAAATTGCGTCCCATCCAAAATGTTGTGAACCTCTTGGATTAACTATAACTCCTTTAATTTTTCCTTCAAACAATTGTATTCTTTCCCCGTCTTTGGTGAAACCTAAACAACAGACTGCACATGCAGAGTTGTTATTGAATTCGCCTAATGCTCTAACCATTCCGGATAAACCTAGATTCTTCAGAAAAAACTTTACCATTGGTCCTGGAAGTTTATTCCAAGCTACAAAATAAAGTGATGTGTCTTCAACTATTACTGGTGCCTGAGCATATTCGTAAGCCTTTCGGATTTTAAACTTGACCAACTCATGGAGATCGGTTGTCTGGATTTCCTGTAAATCAAGTTCAATGTGGGATAAATTTAACTCCAACAGTTCAGATAATTCTTGAAATTTGTTGGGATTTGAAGTGACGAAGTGAAGCTTCAAAGTTTGATCAGGTATCGAGGATTCAATGAAAGTAAAAAATCTATGAACAAAGCTTACAGAAAATTTTGTGAAATGGAAGAGATTATAGGCAGTTCTAAACTTATAAACGGGCATTAAGAGGTGAAAGGTTTGCGTTTTTAATTGTTTTAGCGTGTGACAGAGCACGGGGTAAAACACTCCACACATAATATTCAACTGTACGCAGCTTATTCCAGTAAAATTGAGCTTCTTTATTATCTGCAAGTAATTCTTCCTCAGAAACTTCATGGGTATTCATCCCATCCCATTTTTTTTGAGCAATTTCTGCTTGTTTGAGAAGGTAAAAGCACGATAGTACATCGCCCATTAGATCCAGCATATTTGCAGCATAAAGTATGTAACCGTCCTTGCCCTTTGTTTCACCTATTTTGCTTATACAGTCAATGCTTTCTATCATCAAAGTTCGGTAATTGTTCCACTCGGCAACCCATCCACTAAGCTCACCTCCAAGTGAACGGTTATCAAACCAGCACAATTCTTTTTCTAAAACTTTTAGTAACGCACCTTTTTTGCTGGTAAATTTTCTTCCAACTAGATCAAGTGCTTGTATCCCATTAGTGCCTTCATATATTGAACCGATTTTCTGATCACGGATATTTTGTTCAAGAGGAAAATGTTTTGTAAACCCTACCCCTCCTAGAATTTGAATACCTATACGAGCCACTTCAAAACCTTGGTCTGTACCAAATGCTTTGCAGATAGGAATATGTAGATCAAGCAAATCTTGGTATTTTAAACGAGTTTCTTCAGGACCGTGATTTGACATATCTATGAACCATGCTGTTGTGTACATCAGAGCCCTCAGTCCTTCTGTAACGGCTTTCATATGCATTAGCATCCTGCGCACATCTGGGAATTCGATGATCGAAGCTTTTTTTTCGGGATTTACAGAAGATGGCCCTTGTGTACGCTCATTGGCATATGCCCATGCGTTTTGTACTGCAGCACTTGCCCCTGCAAGTCCCTGCAGTCCTACAAGCAATCGAGCTTCGTTCATAAGTTTGAACATTTGCTCCATACCCTGGTTTTCTGCTTCAAGCAAATACCCATGACAATCGTTGTTATCTCCAAATGAGAGTACACAGGTTGGGGACCCGTTAATCCCCATCTTGTGCTCAATACTAATTAAGTTTATGTCATTTTGAGAACCGTCAGGCCTCTTTTTGGGAACAATGAAAAGACTGATCCCTTTTGTACCCTGTTGCGAATTCGGCGTACGGGCCAGCAATAGGTGAACAATGTTTTCAGCCATATCGTGGTCTCCGTTGGTAATAAACTGCTTGGTGCCTTTTATTAGGTAATGGCCTTCTTCATGTTTGGTAGCACTTGTAATCACATCACCCACTGCGCTTCCTGCGTGAGATTCAGTGAGACACATTGTACCAGCCCATTTACCACTAAACATATTTTGGCAAAAATCATTTTTTTGTAAATCGGATCCAAATGTGTAGATAAGGTTTGCAGCGCCAGTTGTAAGAGATGCTCCAATGGTAAATCCCTGATTGGCTGCAAGTTGGGTTTCTTTACCGATGACAGCAATCACTTCTGGAATTCCTTGTCCGCCAAATTCAGTAGGTAAGCTCATGCTCAACCAACCTCCTTCACTTAGTTTCCTCCATGCATCAGTAAAACCTTCTGGTGTCACCACAGCTCCATTTTCAATTTTGCATCCTTGACGGTCGCCATTTATGTTGATAGGAGCTAGTACTTGTTCAGCAAACGTACTTGCTTCATTGATTATCATAGTAAACATCTCCTCGTCAAACTCAGCAAAATTTGGGAATTTGCATAATTCGCCTGCTTGCAAGGTTTCATTGACAACGAAGTGTAGCTCTCTTCGGTCAACATGATATTCGGTACTGCTCATTTTACTTAACATTTGTTAATTTGATTATGTAGAAGGTGTTTTAGAAAGATGATGAAAAAATATTTGATTATTATACTTTTTGGAATATTACTGACGCATTTGTACCACCAAATCCAAAAGCATTGGACATAGCAGCATTTAATACTCTGCTCTTTCCATTGTTTGGAGTTACGTCTAAATCGCATTCCGGATCGAGATTCTCTATATTTATAGTGGGAGGTACAAAATTATGATGCAATGCTTTGATAGAGAAAATGGCTTCGATTGCAGCTGCGGCGCCAAGAAGATGTCCAGTCATAGATTTGGTTGAACTTATTGAGATCTTACTGGCTGCTTTTTCACCAAGCGCCATTTTTATTGCTTTAAGTTCATTCAGATCGCCTGCGGGTGTTGAAGTGCCGTGGGAATTGATATAGTCAATTTCTCCTGGATTCAATCCTGAGTCTTTGAGAGTCATTTTCATTGCTCTTGCTGGTCCTTCTGTGGAAGGAGCAGTTATGTGATGTGCATCTGAACTGAAGCCATAACCGGTTATTTCACAATAAATTCTGGCACCTCTTGCTCTTGCAAATTCTAAATCCTCTAAAATCATCATTCCTGAACCTTCACCCATAATAAATCCGTCACGGTCCCTGTCATATGGTCGGCTTGCAGTTTGAGGGTTATCGTTTCTTGTACTCAAAGCGTGCATGGCAGCAAAGCCTGCAATTCCCAAAGGAGTAACACTTGATTCAGCACCTCCGGCAATTACAGCTTTCGCATCACCTCTCTCAATTGTTCGTGCTGCAGTACCAATTGCATGATTAGAAGAAGTGCATGCTGATACGGAGCAGGCTGTGTAGCTTTTTGCACGAAATAATAGGGAAACATACCCTGGAGCTAGGTTGCTTAACGTCATCGGTATGAAAAAGGGACTTACACGTTTAGGCCCATGTTCTTCAATAATTTTGGAGTATCGCTCAATGCAGCCCAATCCACCTATGCCTACACCCATTGAAACTCCAACATCTTCTTCCAGATCTTCGGTAATCTCTAAATTTGCGTCTAGTAAAGCCTCCTGAGTGGCTTTAATGGAGTACTGGATAAACAGGTCCATTTTTTTAGCTTCTTTTTGAGGGATAATTTCAGGCAATTGGAAATCTTTCACTTCACCTGCAATCTGGCTACGGAGTTCTTCAGGATCAAAATGAGTTATTCTGTCAATTCCTGATTTTCCATTAGAACAGGCAGCCCAGGTTGTGGGTACATCATTTCCGAGTGGGGATACGCAACCAAGTCCTGTAACAACAACACGATTTCCCATGCTTTCTTCAGAATGATTTATGTTAATCGGTAATAGTTCCCTTTATTTAATCGCTAATTTATGCAGTTATGAAACAAATATTAGCCTTTGGCATCAACAATAAAATCTACCGCAGATTTGACTGTACTGATTTTTTCTGCAGCTTCGTCTGGTATATCAATCTCGAACTCTTCTTCCAGAGCCATAACAAGCTCAACGGTGTCAAGCGAATCAGCATCTAAATCTTCAATGAAGTGCGAGTTCATTTGTATTTCTGATTCATCCTTACCTAATTGTTCACCGATGATTTGTATAACTTTTGATTGTATTTCTTCCATCTTTATTATTGGTTATAGGGTTAAATTAAATATAAACAAGTAGCATTTAATTGTCATTAATTCATATTAAATGTCAATTGTTTTGGTCTTCGTTTTTAATTTCAGTACATACCTCCATTAACATGAAGAACAGTTCCAGTAATATACGAAGCCTCTTCAGAGGCTAAAAAAGCAACTGCATTGGCAATATCATCTGCCTCACCCATGCGACCAAGAGGAATTTGACTTAGAATTGCCTGCTGCTGACTTTCGTTTAGGGCTTGTGTCATTGCTGTGTTGATAAATCCAGGAGCAACAGCATTAACTGTAATTCCGCGTGTTCCAACCTCGCGAGACAATGATTTAGTAAATCCAATTAGTCCGGATTTAGTAGAACTATAATTGACTTGACCAGCATTCCCGGAAAACCCAACTACTGAAGAGATGTTTATAATTCTTCCTGAATGCTGTTTCACCATTGTCCGGATTACAGATTTTGTAACATGAAATACTCCGTTGAGATTGACGTCAATTACTTGTAACCACTGTTCTGGTTTCATACGCATAAAAAGGTTGTCCTGAGTTATGCCCGCATTATTGACTAAAATGTGAATGCCTCCGGTTTCATCGATAATCTTCTTAACTACAGAATCAACAGCATCAACGTCTGTCACATCAAGTTTGTAAGCAAAGCATCTTGTGCCATTTTCTTCAATCTCCTTCAGCACATGATCACTGACAGGATTCATATCAGCAAGGGCAATATCTGAGCCGAGCTTTGCTAATTTTATGGCGATTGTTTTGCCTATGCCCCTACCTGCTCCAGTGATTAGTGCTGTTTTTCCATTAAAATTCATAGATTAAGTAGATATAAGTATTGTCGAATTATCGTAATTGACTCCTGATTTCATTAAAATAATAGTTAATGATTAATTGTTATTATTTCAAAAATTACTCACCGTACTTTAAAATAAATGATCATAGTAAGAACAAACAGCCAAATAGATTTTATATGCATATGCCAAATAACCCGGCTGTTTACTTCCTGTGGTGTCAAAAGTTTATTTTCTTCTGGAACGGGGTTAATTCCCAATTTGTTGAGCAAAATAACCCAAACAGAAACAACATCCTGCTCCTTTTCTGAATATGTCCACAAACGTTGCAAATGATGATGATAGGGTGAGCGTAAAAAAAAGCGATACTTTTCCGCTTTTTTACGTCCTTTGAGCCACATAATATATCTAAAGAATGTGCGCTGAATGATAGAGGAGAGAACTGAAAACACAAAAACCCCGCCTACGATTGGTAAAAAAAGTTCTGCTTTTACAAAAATAAACATAGCAGAAACCATACTTCCCAATGCTAGTGCGCCCAAATCTCCCATGTAAATTAATGCTGGGGGAGAATTATATTTAAGAAAAGCAACACCTGCACTTATAACTAACGCGGACAATACTGCTAGCTCCTTGATATCATGAGTTAGGCTGGGGATTTTGAGTTTTGCAGCAAAATCAGTGTCTCCACCTATGTAAGCAACTATTCCAACAAACATGGCGCAAGTCATTAGAGGCACGGTTGCAAGTGAATCCATTCCGTCTGTAAGGTTAACGGCGTTTGCACCTCCTACAATTATTATCGTCATCAAAGGAATAAATAAATACTTTGGCAGGTAAGGATATGCTGTTTTAAGGGGGACTAGTGGCACTACCAAATGACCGTCGATATCTACAAACAAATATAAACCCGTTACTACTAATAGAGAAACACCAAATTGAGCAGCCAATCTCCACTTTCCACTGATACCATCTGCTTTTTCACTATACAATTTTCTCTCCTTGCGTCCTGACTCAACATGCCGTTTGTTAAGAACTTTCGCAACATCGTCTACAGCGCCAATAATTCCGAAAGAAAGCATTATCAGCAACAGAGCTACAACATATTGGTTAAGATTGCACCAGAGGATTGCACCAAGGAAAATCCCCAGAATCAAGACTCCACCACCCATGATGGGCGGTGCCCCGGTATATGGTTTTAAATCGGCAGGAGTTGTAATAAAATCGGAGGTTATTCCTTTTTTGCGAAAGGCGCGAATAACATACGGCATTACCCAGACAATCAGAAAATATGCTGTTAGAAATGCCATTCCTCCTCGAAAAACGACAGATTTAAAAACCTGATATTGCCAAATTGAGTGCAAAAGTGCAGCCAGCATTTATTTCCTATAGTGTCATAAGTTCTTTTTCCTTTGCAGCAATTAACTCATCTACTATGCCAGTATGTTGATTGGTAATTTTCTGAACCTGTTCCTGTGCCGATTTTTCCTCGTCTTGGGAAATGAGTTTATCTTTTTCCAATTGCTTAAGCTGTTCATTGCCTTCTCGTCTTGCATTTCGCACTGCAATTTTCGAATCTTCTCCAATTTTCTTAATCTGCTTTACATAATCTTTACGTCTTTCTTCAGTGAAAGGAGGAGTAACTGCACGGATGATATTTCCATCATTAGAAATACTAAAACCTAGATTTGCAGCTTGTAAGCTGCGTTCTAATTCCTTGATTATATTTTTTTCCCAAGGGCTTATAGCCAACAGCTGAGGTTCTGGAGTAGAGATGCTTGCCACCTGATTTATAGGTGTTTGTGTCCCGTAATAATCAACTTTTACACTATCCAGCATTGAAGCAGAAACGCGTCCTGCATGGATAGTGCTAAGGTCACGTTTAAGACTTTTAATTGTACTGTCCATCATAAGAGAAACTATTTCCTCGACTTCCTGAATTTTTTCTTGAGACATTTTCTTATTTAATCAATGTTCCAACTGATTCACCACAAACTGCCTTGAGGATTGTATCTGGTTCCCTGTAATCGAGAACAATTATGGGAAGCTTGTTATCTCTGCAAAAGGCAATTGCGGTTGCATCCATTACCTGGAGATTTTTATTTAGAACTTCATCATAATTTAATTTAACGTATCTAACTGCATCAGAATGAGTTAAGGGGTCTTTATCGTAAACGCCATTGGTTTTAGTTGCCTTTATAACTATTTCTGCACCAACCTCTGAAGCTCGAAGTACAGCAGCAGTGTCAGTGGTAAAGTATGGATTCCCTGTGCCTGCGGCGAAAATAACAACCCGTTTTTTTTCTAGGTGACGATCTGCTCTACGTTTAATATACGGCTCAGCAATTGCGTTTAATTCAATTGCTGACAAGACCCGGGTTAAAACTCCCCTCTGTTCGAGCATTTCCTGAAGGCAGATACTATTAATGACCGTGGCCAGCATACCCATGTGATCACCTGCTACCCGACCTATATTACCAGCCGTTGGTTTAGAACCACGAAAAATATTTCCACCACCGATTACAATCCCAACTTCTACATCGAGATTGTGCACAGCAATAACATTTTCGGCAAGTGATATGATTGTTTCATAGTCAAATCCTGAACCCTCTTCTCCTCCTAAAGTCTCACCACTCAATTTCAAAAGGATACGTTTGTATTTGGGGGTCATGTAAGAAATTTAGAACTGGTATTTTTCAAATGTATCAAAATTGATTTTTAAACCAAGTTCTTTCTCCGTTTGTTCTATAATTTGGCTAACTGAAAACTGTGGATTTTTCACAAAAGGCTGGCTTTCTACACAGATTTCCTTAACGTATTTTTTTAACCTTCCCTCAATCATTTTTTCAATAATATTATCAGGCTTACTCGATTCCCTAGCCTGTGCAATAAAAACTTCTTTTTCTTTTTCAAGCACTTCCTCTGGTACTTGATCTGATTTAACTGCTTCAGCATTAAAGGCAGCAATATGCATTGCTATGTCTTTAGCCAGAGATTTTAAACTATTTTCATTACATGGCTTGTCTGTTTCCAATGGAACAGCTACTCCTATTTTGCCATTGCTGTGTATGTACCCTCCAATTAAACCATGAGCTATTTTAAATTTTCTACTGTTTAGAATCTGCATATTTTCACCAAGCTCGGCAATTGTATTAGTCAACATACTTTCCACATTTCCTTCTCCATTTATTAAATTCTGCTGCAGAAGATTTTTTTCTCCGTTAACCGAAACTTGCTCTGCAAGTTTTTTGATTAACGCCTGAAATTTTTCATTTCTTGCAACAAAATCAGTTTCACATGTGACCTGTACAAGTCCTGCAGTTTTCCCATCTTTAGTCGAAGAAAATCCGACCGCACCCTCGCGAGTTTCCCGGGATGATTTCTTTAACGCTTTTGCTTGTCCCTTTTTACGCAAGAAGACCTTTGCTTCTTCCATATTTCCATTTGTTTCAACAAGGGCCTTTTTGCAATCCATCATTGCAACCCCGGTAATTTCTCTTAATTCCTTTACTGCTGATGCTGTGATTGTTGTCATCTGGTTTTGTCTTTAACTTGATTTAATTAGAAAATCTTTTTTATTGACTACATTAATCTTTTATACAAGTTTCCCTGTGTGTAAAGATTACTTTTCAGTTTCAGTCTTTTCAGCTTTCTTTTCCTTAGAAATCTTTACTGTGCCTTTTTTTACTGCAGGTTTTTTCTGTGTTATTGATTCTGATTTAGTAGATTTACCCTCTGCAATTTTGGATGGAGTTTTTGTTTTAGTTTTAGTTGAAGGTTTTTCATCAGGGTCTTTTTTTGTATCAACTAACGCCTCTTTCTTAGCAGAGTTTTTAGTATCAGTTTTAGCCTTATCATTCTTAATTAATTTCTCTTTATTATCTGTCTTCTTAGTAACTCTATTGGTATCATTGGCAACTTTTGTTGCGGTTATCGTCTCTTTCGTATCAGCCTTTTTTTGTAAATTTATATCTGCATCTATCTCTTTTTTTTCAGCATCTTCTGTCTTAGTTTCAGTCTTTTTAGCGACACGCTTTACTTTCGGTAAAGTTTTTTGTGACTTCTTTTCAGTTTCAGTTTGTTTTTGATCAGGCCCCTTATTTTTAGCCGTTTGTTTTTCTGCAGTAGGTTGTTTTTCCGCAGGAGGTTCAATTCTGCGTTGCTTATATTCAGCTAACCCCTCGATTACTGCTGTAGAAATAACATTTGCATATAATGCAATCGCTCGTGGAGAATCGTCATTTCCGGGAATGACATAATCAATGCCGGTAGGGTCACAGTTTGTGTCAGCAACTCCAATAACAGGTATTTGGAGCTTGAATGCTTCTTTCAAAGCAAGTTGCTCTTTATGACAGTCTGTTATAAAAAGTAATGATGGAACACTTTTCATATCACGTACACCCCCAAGAGATCTTTCTAGTTTTATACGTTTACGCTCCATCAATAGGGCTTCTTTTTTGAGCACTCCTTCGTAGCTTCTGTCTTCGCCAGCAATTTCTTCAAAAGTTTTCATACGTGCAATTGATTTTTTTACCGTATCAAAATTTGTTAACAGTCCACCTAGCCAGCGAAAATTGATATAAGGACTTTCGCAGCGTTCGGCCTCTTCCCTTACAATGCGTTGAATTTGGGTTTTGGTGCCGACAAACAGAGGAACTCGCCCTTCTGCAGCTGATAATTTCACATACTCATATGCTTCTTTGAGTTTTGATAAGGTCTGGCGCAGGTCTATAACGTGGACCCCGTTTTTAATACCATAGATGTAAGGTCCCATTTTAGGATGCCAGCGTTTTGTCTGATGCCCAAAATGCACCCCTGCTTCTAGGAATGTTTTTAATGATATGACAGCCATAAAATCTCCTTGAAATGGCTTGGTTATTAGTCCGTGGGATGAAGACGAACATTCAGTAATTTTGGTGAATAATAAAGAAACCTTGCTGTTGTCAACACCCCATGACAATCATGATTCATGGTTTCTTGGTGAGTAAAAGATTTAACCGTCTATTATGGGCTAAACTTTTGAAAGTTTTCAAGTTGTTTTTGAAAGTTAGGTCGAGTTTTAGATGATAGTTTGCATTATTGATCAATCTAAACTAATTGATTAACTTGCATATCTTTTTAAAAAAGATATTGTGACAGCTTTTAAACTTCATTAGAAATTAATACGCAATGAAAATATAAGAGTCTCAATTTAAATTAATGTTGAGTGTTCTAAATATTCTGTTTCGGATAAGTTCGTTTTTTCAGAAAGGATAAGTAGGATTTAGTCTGTATATTCGAATTTTGTTTTTACATTAGTTGCTTAACTATTCCTTTGGGAATTATTAAATTTTATTGATTAAGTATTAATGTTGATATTTTTTTAAGAATTTTTAGATTATTGATCAAGTAAGTTAATTACAATTTTTGTTTTTACTAAATATTAATCAGTTACTTAATATTTTGCAATTCCCACAAAATAGATAAAAATATAAATTTTTTTCTGAATGAGGTTATATTGAAAGACTCTGCAATTATTCTCACAAGCGGCATGTTCAATTCAAGAAACGCTAAAACTGCTTTTGGCCTTGTCAGATATTCTGAAAAATACAGGATACTAGCAGTTATTGATCAAAATCTAGCTGGACAAGATGCTGGTGAAATAGTGATAGGAAAAAATCTCAATATACCAATACATGCTTCAATCGAGGTTTTTCTCAGAGAGCAGAAATCCAAACTAAATATAGCAGCAGAAAAATTAGCTAGAGGTTTACATGCAATCATTGGGGTTGCAACTCCTGGTGGGGTAATACCGAATGAACTTCGTCAGGAACTAATTGATGCTCTTTCTCGCGGAATGCATATAGTAAATGGGTTGCACCACTATTTGGGTGACGACATGGAATTAGTTCAGACTGCTAAGAAATTTCAGGCAGAATTGATTGATATACGAAAACCCAAGCAAGCAAAAGAACATGCGTTTTGGACAGGAGAAATAAGGAATGTTCGTGCTCCCAGAATTGCAATGTTTGGGACTGATTGTGCAATAGGGAAAAGAACCTCTAGTATCTGGTTGAGAAATAAATGTCGTGAGGCTGGAATTCGTACTGAAATGATTTACACTGGGCAGACAGGCAAATTACAAGGTGGCCAATATGGATTTATTCTTGACTCAACCCTCAATGATTTTGTCAGTGGAGAACTTGAGTCTGCAATAATTCGCTGTGACCAGCGGGAACATCCTGATTTAATTTTACTGGAAGGACAGTCTTCCCTAAGAAATCCATCAGGTCCTTGTGGTTCAGAGTATTTATGCAGTGCTCTTGCAAAGGGCGTAATAATTCAATGTGCACCAAAACAAAAGTATTTTCTGGCAGACGATGAACGAGAACTTTGGACTATTCCTCCAATTGAAGAAGAACTGGAATTAATTCGGCTCTATGGTTCCAAGACATTAGCTGTTACCTTAAACAGCTACAAGTTATCAAAAACCGAATTACATTCTGAGCAAAAAAATCTGGAAACTCGATTAGGAGTACCTGTGATATGTCCAAAGGAAGATGGAATGGGGCGTCTTTTACCGGTCGTAAAGAAATTTATTGCTGAACATAAATTTAATTAAAAAAAGTGTGAAAATGATTAGAACACATTTACTTGAGTCAAACCTTGTATTTAAAAATACTGGAATTGGGATGGCTTAAGAATAGTTTATTTTTCAGTCAATCTAGGAAGTAATTCAGCAAAATTGCAAGGCTTGTTGTGTATGTCAAGTTGTGCTTCTAAAATTTTGTCCCATCCTGTGCGGCAGGCTCCTGAAGATCCAGGAAGGCAAAAAATGTAAGTTCCGTTTGCAACTCCAGCAATGACCCTTGATTGAATTGTTGATGTAGAAATCTCTTCGTATGATATCCAGCGAAACAATTCTCCAAATCCTTTGATTTCTTTGTCAAACAGGACAGATGCAGCTTCAGGTGTCCCGTCTCTTCCTGTGAGTCCAGTACCGCCGGATGTAATTATAATTTCTATTGCAGCGTCAGCTATCCATCGTGACAGTACTGACCGTATCTGGTAGACATTATCATGAACAATACATTTTTCAGCGAGTAAATGACCGGCTTTTGTAAGGCGTTCAACAAGTAATTTTCCGGATTTATCTGTTTTCTCTGTACGGCTATCAGAAATTACTAGCACAGAAATCCTAAGTGGTAGAAATTTACTTTTTTTCATGATAAAAGCATCTTATAAAAGATTTTCAGATTGAAATTGACGTATTAGAAAATGCTGAGTTAATTCATTTTCATGATTTTAAATTTAATTGTCAATTTTACGAGAATATTGGTTGATTTTATTTATGACAGAGTATCTGAGATAGTTACCAGTTAAATACAATCATAAACGAAAATATTTAGTTTTTTGCATTCCTCAAATATGAGACTCATTATTTAAACAAGAATCATAGAAATAAAGAAAAAATAGTATCATAAAACAAAAGAAAAGCTCATGAAACCATCAACTATTAATACTATTTTTAGGAAATTGAGCGATTCCATTCCAAAACCTAAAACTGAACTTTTATACCGCAATCCATTTGAATTATTAGTTTCAGTGATTTTAAGTGCACAGGCAACAGATGTTTCAGTGAACAAAGTTACACCAGAATTATTTGCAAAATTTCCAACTCCAGAAAAAATGCATGAGGCGGGAGCAGAAAAAATATTTTCGCATATTAGAAGTATAGGGCTAGCTCCAACAAAATCAAAAAATATTGCATCTACTTGCGGTCAACTGGTGAAGTACCACCAAGGTAAAGTGCCTAAAAGGAGAGAACAGTTGGAGCAACTACCAGGAGTTGGACGTAAAACAGCAAACGTCGTTTTAAACACTGCATTCCATGAGCCTGTTATTGCAGTTGACACACATGTTTTTCGGATTTCCAACCGTACAGGAATTGCAAACGGTGATACAGTGTTGCAAGTTGAAAAAAAACTCATGTCAGTTGTTCCTTCAAAATGGAAAAATGATGCTCATCATTTACTCATTCTTCAAGGACGTTATGTCTGCAAGTCAAGAAATCCAGATTGCGTGAATTGCGTGATTGTGCGTGAATGTGAATATCTAGACAAATCAATCTTATAAAATTTTTTCTAAATTATACTAAAAATAAATTTGAGTAAATATGAGTTTTGTTGATTTTTCAGAGAATTTTTTAGCACTATCCTCAGTTTTTCTAAATGTTGTAACACCTGTTTTTATTCTTGTAGCAGTTGGCTATTTCATTGGGCCGTTACTGAAAATTGAAGCACGTCCTCTTTCTAAAACTGCTTACTTTGTTTTTGTTCCAGCATTTGTGTTCAATATAATCAGCGAGGCAAATATAGCAGCTGAATTAGCTATTTTGATGTTGTGTTTTACATTTGTTGTTCAGATTTCAGTTGCGGCTTTAGGTTTTTTAGTTGGTAAAATCCTACGACAATCCAGGGAAATTACAGCAGCGTTTGTCTTAATTGCAACATTTGGAAATGTTGGTAACTTTGGTCTACCATTGATTGAATTCAGGTTTGGGGAAATAGCCAGAATTCCTGCTACTATTTATTTTTTGGCAACAATTTTCATTTCTTTCGTTATATGTGTAGGTGTAGCTAGTTGGGCACGTAGTGGAGGAATGGCAGCGGTCTTTTCTGTTTTTAAAACTCCTGCCTTACTTGCTCTAGTACCTGCTCTGATCTTAAATATATCTGGAATTGGAGTACCAACTTTCCTCTCTCGACTAAGCGGCTTGCTTGGTCAAGCAATGATACCTGTGATGCTTTTTACCCTAGGTATACAAATGGCTGAAATTGCAAAAATTAAGATCGATTTTAATGTTTTTGCTGCCAGCACTGTCCGCTTGATAGGAGGTCCGTTACTGGCTGTTATTTTGGTACCCTTGTTTGGACTTCAAGGAATTGAGCGGGATGCTGGCATTCTGCAGGCTGCTATGCCATCAGCTGTGCTTGCCTCTATAATTGCAATGGAATACAAACTGATACCTGAGTTTGTAACTACAACAGTTCTCTTTTCGACCCTTTTAAGTATACTAACTTTGACGGTTATACTTACTTTGATTTAATGCAGATGATCAGTTAAAAAAATCTTTGTGTTGTATTACCAACAAAAGTCTACCTTTTGTTACATTGATTTTAACTGGGTTGGAGACAACCAGATTTGAAACTCCAGAAGGAGATTTCCCTGGAATTAAGCTCTGATTTTTCAAGGGATATTTTAACCCTTTTGTTACGATTCCTTGAGCTAATCCAAAAACAGGGAGCATCGAAAGAGTTGTTCCAGGCTGAATTTTTTCTTCCCAATTCTGATATATAAATTCCATGCGCTCCATTTGAGTCCAAGATATTAGACGTGCTTTTTTTGAATATTTGAAAAGTATTTCCAATCCTGAAAGAAATTGGTCCTGGCGGCCTCCATCAGCTGAAAGAAGATGAATTTCTTTAAACCCAAGTTTCAAACAATGACTAACAGCCTTGTCTGCATCGTTAGTGTCTTGCTCAGGGATATATAAAAATTTTGTGTTTGGCATTTTTTCTCGGGTCTTAGACTTAAGTGAATCAAAATCACCAATCACAGCATCTGGCATACATTTACTTTTTACCAGCAGATTTGCACCACCATCTGCAGCTACTCGATAAGTTGTTTTTTCCCATAGTTGGTAAAGCAAGCTTTTTGGGGGAGGATTGCCATTACAGACAATCAATGCATTTTTCAGTAGTTTCCCTTGCTTTTGAATTTCATCAATAGTAGACATAGGAATCAATTATGTAATGATTTATATTTTTTTTACTTTATTTCAAGGTGTATCTTTAATTCGGGACAAAATTTATTTTTTATAAATTGGTTCAACTTCAAATAATCCCACTATGTAGAAAAATATGGAACCAATAATTTCATAATTATTTTTTTGACAGCGGTCATTATTAAAGATAGAGAGAAGATTTAATCTGAGTTTTTACTTATTCAAAAACTTGATTCAAATTCGTTAACCAAACGAGATTAGAGGGAGAATAAAAAACGAAGAAATGACTGTAAATGGGTTTCTATATTTAAGAAAATTTTTTTCAGAGAGAAAATTAACAGACTGACAGCTAGAGTAATGTTTGTTGGGATTTTCAACTATAGACAAAATCAACTAGAAAAACATCTAAAACTTTTCACTAATACAGAACAACTTTGAGAGCTGTTTTTTTAATTAATTATCTTTGTGATAAGGATTTTTTTTCTGAAGGAGGAAGATAGTAAATAAATTCGCTTGCATGGACTAAACCCAGATTTTTGCGTGCAACCAGTTCTATGTATTCAGGGTTTGTCTTCAAAGCATTAATTTTTTCATGCTTCAAAGCTTTCTCAATGCGCATTGATTCAATTTGATGGATTAATTTTTGTTCGTATGCTTCAAGTTGGTTTGTGGCCTTGATTCCGTAGCTTCCGATAACTGAAATAACTATCATTATTGCTCCAAAACCTGCAATAAGCACCATAGTAAAAAGTGAGCGCCATTCTTCAGTTTCTTTGGCCGAAACAACTGGTCCTTCTTCAGATTTCGGGGGTGAAAATAGCCCATTAACGTAAAGTATACGATCATGGTTTTTAAGTAGTTTGGTCTGTATAGCTGGCCTTGCTTGCTGTTTTAAGCTTTTTTTAGTTGTTGGGTATTGCATATTAGTTGATAGATAATGATAGCATTATATAGCAAAAAAATTTACAAAATGAATCGTATAATTAAGGAGCTAATTGCTTTGTAGTATGTTTATCTTTTGAGGTAATGCATTGACCTTCCATATAGGCACCTTCCTGAATTAAAAGTTGACCTGAAGGGACATGTACCTCTCCATGCAAATTTGCAGTTGAATTTACTTCTAAGCGCTCGTGTACTAGCATGTCACCATTTATTTTACCTGCTACAACAACAATGTTCCCTTCGATTTTTCCATTAATATTCCCTGTCTCTGATATTATTATTTCTTGATCACCATGAATAGAGCCTTCTAAGGTGCAGCTTACAACTATTTTCTTTTGGGTATGAACAGTTCCCTGAATAAGTAAATCTTCTCCTAAGTATCCAAGGCCATCTTGTGCGGAGTAATATTGTTTAGACATAAATATTTGTTATTATTTTTTCAACGCAAATATAAACGCTGATCAGGATTAAATTTAGATATTGTAATCAAAGGATTTGTACGTCGCCCATTAATAATTATTTCATAGTGCAAATGAGGACCAGTGCTGCGCCCTGTACTCCCAACTAATCCAATCAAATCTCCACGTTTAATTTTCTGGCTGCGTCGTACTTCTATTTTTGAGAGATGAGCAAAACGTGTTCTATAACGTACAGATTTTTTCTTTCCTGGAAAAAAACCTCGGCCATGTTGAAGTTCCACTAATAAACCAAAACCATATTTGCGACTTGCAATTCTTACAATTCCATCAGCTGGTGAATAAACCGGAGTACCTCTTTTTGCCTTGAAATCAAGGCCCCCATGGAAGGCTTTTTTTTTGGTGAAGGGATCTGTGCGCATTCCATATCGATCTGATAATGCTCTGCTTCTGAGCGGTATTATGGTAGGAGTATGCCTCCAGAAAGTATGGTTTCGGTCAATCAAAAGACTAAGATCTTCAAGTTGAGAAACTTTTTCGTAATAATCATCTGAGCTATGGTACAGGAATTGTCGTAAAATTCCTGGACTTAGCAATTCTTGTGGAGAATCAAGTGACATACTATCCAAAATTGTAGGTCCACCGCGGCCAGTTTTTGCTTTTGCTTGCTTACTTTTTTGAACTTTGCTGAGAGAAATTCCTGTGGTATTTGTAATCTTTTTTGTGAGCCTATTTACAGTTTCTTGATTAACTTTGAGGAACTCCATATGTTCAGATAACTCCTGTTCTGTTTCTACAAGTTTTCTGCGTAGTTGCTGAATTGTATTTTCCTGTTCTTCAAAACTTTTGCGTTGTGATACGTTTTCTTGGAGATTTTGATTAATTTGGACAAAATCCTGATAAACCATTTCAAGCCACTTTATTGTCTGTTGTGTATTTACCTTATTAATGGATTTGGCTGAGCACTCACCCTCTATTGTTTGACATATATAATTATGCATTTCATTAAGCTTTTTTATGTTCGAACTAAAAAGAGCAGAATGTTTTTTAAATGTTAACTTGCTATTGTATTCTGACTGTTTAAGTTCATCCACATAATCTTCAAGAAAAGCAATATGAGCTTCACGTCCATCGTAAAGATTAATTTGTTTTTGATATTCTGTTTTTACTAATTCCTGTTTTTCAAGCAACTGTCTCTGATTTGCAATTCTCAGATATTGGTCAAAATAAATCGAACTCAATGTAGCTGTAGCAATTAAAAATAATAAAATCAGGAAAAAAATTAATTTCCCCCCAAAATGATACTGGCGTACACCTTTATTGCTGTCCTTAAGAAGAATAATGGAATAACTTTTCATGTACTACAGTAATTTAATTGACTAATTATTTAAGCTGAATCCTAACATGTGTGCAGAATAACTGCAATTAAAACTGTCTCATGTAATCAGTGTTTACAGACAGGAAAAATAAATTTGCTCGTTGTTTGATTTTTGCTCTAAAGTTAAAATGGATAAGAGTAAAACGCTATATCATTTCCTAGCGTATCTGCGGATAGTTTTTTTGGCTTTTACCGCAACACTCTCTAATAGCTTACCTTGCCAAAATCATGCAAAATAAAAAGCTTAGCCAATCTAAGTTTGTGGATCTTTAGATGCTGATTTTTTAACTTATCTATAATGGCATCAACATTACCCTTTTTTCGTAACGCAGGTCAATACTTTGAATTTCAGGATGTTGTTTATCTATTATAGGAAAAATATTTTTGAAGGTACGAATTCTTTCACTAAAATTCCTGTTACCTATTTGAATGGTTAGCGGTACTGAGCGAAGCATCTCTGTTGAGCCTGGATGTAATTGGTGAGATTTCAGGGGCCAACTTATTTTCAGGTTAAGAGGATCTGAGACATCAATCCGAATTTTTTGAGTAGACCAGTCAACCATTCTATAATGATCTATAAATCCGGTCATACTTCCAGGATTTTTTGCTATTTGATCCATAGGAATATTCTGTAAAGTACTTAACAATACTAAACCCCTTTCGAGAACAGAGGAATTCAAACGCTCACCAAGTCTTGTATACGGAACTTTTATTCCCTTTATTAGTGGAAGATTTCGGTGTGGTGAATTACGTAGATCCTCTAAAGGCAGTTGTTTAAGCAAACGTTGGTCATTACCTATCAGGAAAAAATTAGCATTTTTTAAAGAATCATGCGTTAGATCATTAATCTCTTTAGAAATCTTAAGCATAGCAACAGGCCGGTGTTCACGCACCATTAGATGAATTTCATCAGGGAATTTTATTCTTATATCGGCTTTTTGAACGATTGGATGAGTTTGTAATTGTGCTGCAACATGATACGGATTTAGATCGAATAATTTTTGTCCAGGACGCAGTCCGCTAGTTTTCAACACATCGATGTCATTTAACAACTGGTTACCTTCAAAATATACTTTCTTCAAAGGTTGCTTGAAAAAAGCCTGTCCAAACCAGAGGCTTCCTGCTGCTAGCCAAAATATAAAAATCAATCCACTTATTCCAAAAAGTCTTTGAATAAACCAACGTATTTTTTCACGTAAAAGAGCAGGTTCATTTTCAACAAAGTACGAGGGTAACCATGAATTACGAAATCCAGGCTCGTTAAAAGGTTTGCGAAGTCTAACTGAAAGACCAGGTATTGGATTACTACGATTTTTCCTGACAGTAAATGATGATGTGTGAAGCTTACGTACCGCCGGTCTTCGATTTGATTGCCTTTTAAGATCCTTCATGACAAAGGAGATAAAATATCATGGTTAGTATTTGGTTCAGACGGATAGAGTGATGTATTAACTAAATTAACTACATACTACAAAAAATTAGCTATATACAGTACTCTGCAGGATTTGAACCTCGGGCATCAAATCTATTGAGTAATTTTTTAAAACAGTTTCACGAATAGTGTTAATCAAAGACAAGATATCATCAGAAGAGGCGTTACCTAGATTAACAATAAAATTTGCTTGCTTAGGGCTTATTTGAGCACCACCCTTTATTTTACCTTTTAATCCGGAATTTTCTATCAAACGAGCTGCATAATCACCTGGGGGATTTTTAAAAACAGATCCGCAGCTGGGTTGGTTATATGGCTGTTTTTCAATCCGGAATTGTTGACATTCCAGTGTTTTTTTTTCAACAGTTACTGGATCAGATTCATTGAGTGCAAGAACTGCACGAGTGATTATCTTTCCTAAATTTCCATTAAGTTCAGAGTAACGATAGCGGAATTCCAATTTGTCTTTTGGTGTGGAATGTAAAATGCCATCCATATCCATCCACTCTATCTCCTCTAGAAAATCAGAAGTTTCTGCACCATGTGCACCTGCGTTCATGGCAATTGCTCCGCCAATAGTGCCTGGAATCCCAATTAAAAATTCCATGCCTGCCCATCCATGAGATACACATTTCTGTGCAAAAGTTACATCTGCCAATGCAGAACCAGCGGTGACCTTTTTTTTCCCTGAATTAAATTTTTCTTCTAAAGGTTCCCAGCATTTAAAATCACCACTTAGGTGGATTATGATTCCTGGCCATGTTTTGTCAGGTACCAGCAGGTTTGAACCTTTGCCTATGATGAACCAGGGGATATGATTTTTACGGATAAACGGCAGCAGAAGCGCTAAATCCTTAAGATTTACTACATCAATCACACATTCGGCAGTTCCACCTATTCTCCATGTGTTGAAGCGCTTCAGAGATTCTTTGCGTCTTAATCGGGAATCAAGTGGAATTTCCTCTAAATATTCCAACCATCCAGGAAGTGCCTCATCTGGCATATAGTATCATTTGCATGTAAATTTTTGGGGGCTCTTATTATTTATGCCTTTCCTTGCTTAATTCAGTTGTATATAATTTTTCTAAATTATAGTATTTACGAATTTCCGGATGGAATACATTCAATATAATATTTCCATAATCAAGTAGTACCCAGTTCCCTTCAACCTCACCCTCTATACCTAAATGGACATCACCTTGGTGTTTTAAACGAAACACCACATTTTGAGCAATTCCTCGGCAATGCAACTGTGACCTCCCCTCACAAATAAACAGATAATCAGCTAAATTTGAGGTTTCACTTACATCAATCAAAACAATTTCTTCTGCCTTGGATTCCTGCAACAGTTCAAGGATCTTTTTTGCCAAGCCTCGACTTGATTCCTCTGAAATTAATTCATCTAGCTCTTTCTCATTAAAGATTTTTTCTGATAAATTTTCATTTTCCGGTTTTTTCAGCAACTTTAGTGTTTCAGCAATAAAATTTTGTTTTATAGTAAATTAAATTTTTTATGTAGATTTAAAAAATTTTGAAGTGATCTTCTTCTTTAAATATTTTCTTGCACGTAACCAGTAGCATACAAACCAAAATCATATCAATTGGCATATAGTTTTCTACCCTGCCATGTTTGATTTGATTCTAAATAATCATCAATAAACTGAGTTGGACGCATTTTTTCACGAGTCCAAGATGGTGCAACCAACTGGTCCCAACGGGAAGCGACCGCAGCTAGACGATGCACAGCAATTTTTGGTGAAAGATTTTCAAGAAAGATTGTTACTCTGCGAGCATATTCCTCCAGTCCTATTGGAAAAAATTTAGATTCATTAAACAATTTTTCAAGTGTAGTTTCCCGAAGTACATGCAGATTATGAAGTTTTACTCCGTGAACTTTCAGTTCTGATAGCAACTGCGCGGTTTCTTGTATTTGCTGATCACTTTCACTTGGAAGACCAAACATTAAATGAACGCATATATTAACATCTTGCAAAGATTTCAGTTTACGAATTGCTGAAATTGAAGTAGCACTATCGTGACCTCTTGAAAGAAAATTCAGCTGCTGATCATCAAAAGTTTGTGCTCCAAGTTCTACTGATAGATATTGATTCTTAGAGAGTTCAGAAAATTTATGTAAAATCCTTTTTGGCAGACAATCAGGACGAGTTCCAATAACCAATCCTACTACATCTATTTCATTTAGTGCTTTATTATACAGAGTTTCCAGACCACTAAAATGTCCGAATGTATTGGTATAGGCTTGAAAATATATCAAAAATTTTTCAGCTTTATAACGCTTGCGGATTGCCTCTCGGTTTATTTTGATTTGTTTCAATATAGGCAAATCATTGAACTGATGATAAGCAGCTGAACCCCATTTATCACAAAAGATGCATACATTCGTTCCGTTAAGACCTTCCCTGTTTGGACAGGACTTTGCGACTGAAATACTTACTTTATATACTTTTTCGCCAAAACACTCCCTATAATGTTGGCTGAGTGGGTAATATCGTTTACCATTTTCAAATGGGGGACATTTTTTCATTGAATACTTAATTTAAATTAGAATAAATTATCTTAAAAACTATTGTGCATTTATCTTCAATATTAAGCTATGTAATTGATATATTTTTATTACTAATTAAAGACTGCGGCCTTGTTAATTTAACAAGGAATCAAAAAATAAAATCTAAATTTTTTCTTAATGAAAAATTGAGTAATCTAAGGCAAAAAACTTTTGTCAATTAACCAATCTTTCAATAGTTGATGTGTCCGGTTTGTTTCAATTTCCCTCCCATTCAATAAAATTCGAACTGCATTAGTATTACCGAGTGTAAGCAGATATTCCTTTTTTGCCTCCCATTGATGGATTTCATCTGTACTTAGTCTAATATCCTTGGCCTCATTTCCATCTACAGAAATACTAATCCATGTCCTCTCAGATGCTTCTACCTCAAGTGTCAAAGGCTCCAAAAAATCTTGTAGTACTTCAGGTTGTGATAATTCAGAGATATTTGTTTTATTAGTATCTGTGAGACTCATTTGTGATTCAACATCTAATTTTTCCGAAGTTTTATCTGTTTTGATTAGAACTTCATTTTTTCCTGTTTTTTCAGTAACGGTACCTGCATTAGAGTCGCTTCTCTTAGTTAAATCAGATTTTAATTGGTTTGAATCTTCTTTTGAAGAGGGTTCTATGTTTTGAGGAAAAAAATTTTCGGAGAAAACCGGATTTTGTTTAGATTGTTTTAGTGACTGAGTCGATGTGAACTTCCCATCATGTGTAGCAAAATTTTTTTCATTTTCAGCTAATTTTTCCTCATCTGCAACAATTGTAGATTTTGATTGTGTATGATTGTCTTGTGTAAAGAAAGATGGAATTTGGTAAGAATAAATTACATATAATAAGTAACCTCCTGCTATAAGAACCAGAAAAATCACTATGTTACGGATAGGGTGAGATTCCTTTATTTCAAAAATTGGTTTAAGTGTCTTGAGTTCCTGTATGCCTTTTGCATCTGATTTTAAATGCTGTTCTATTTTTTCAACAACATCATTTTTATCTATCCCAAGATAATTACAGTATGTGCGAACTAAACCTCTCAAAAATACTGGTTTTGGACCTTTTTCTGCGTCACCCTCTTCGATGGCTTCCAAAATTTTTACAGCAATGTGTAAGTGACCGGATACACTTTCAAGAGATAGATTTTTGGCAATTCTTGCTTCCCGAATTTTCTG
>CACERX010000010.1 GCA_902562015.1 uncultured SAR324 cluster bacterium | reverse complement strand
TACACTCAAAACAGTTCATGCTCATAATACTCACTCATGGGAACCTTATTTTAGTTACTATAAAAAAGGAGACTGCAAGAAATTGCTTCGGCTTTTAAAAGATCTATCCAAGCCAAATGCATGGGCAGATAACGGATTATGGAGTCGTTCAAGAATAATAGAATCAAAATGTCATCTTCAACTTGGAAACTATGAAGAAGCTTTAAAGAGTATCAAGTTGAGTCCTCAGTCAAAAATCAAAGACGCATGGCTTTTTCAAAAAATCCGAATACTTCTTCATGCATCAAGACACCAGGAGGCACTCGCGGAAATTAGGAAACTGCTCAAACATAAGAAAAGAGGATATTACCTTGTTTCTCTTCGTGAAGTAATGAAAAAATCATTTAATACAGACAAAGCAACAGAGTTTTTTTACCCTTTGCTTCATGATACTAGAAAAAATAAGAACTTTTTCCTTGAAGATTATGAATTACATTCCATGTACATGAAGGGAGCAAAACTTTCTGGGCATAAAGTTAAGCATGAATACAAAATTTTGGGATGGCAGAATCCTATTGATGAATCTTCGGCGAGACTTTCCCACAAACTGTTGAAAGTAGCTGACCTGAAAAAATTGACTTACAAAGAAATAAATAACCGTATACGTAAATTGGAAAAACTTGGTTTGGACAAATACCTCATCGAACACCTACCTCAGTTAAGCAATGGACGAAGCAATGATATAGCAAAAAAACTTGGCAAGTCATACCTAAAAGCAATGTTCTCTGAGAAATATTATGCTCGCACAATTAAATTCTACCAGGAAGGAATTTTAACTAAAAAATGGGGACTACCTAAAGAAATTCAACTTTACTGGACTGCAAGATCATATATAAAACGGAAAAACATTCCTGAAGGTAGACGCACAATATATAAACTGGAAAGGATTAATTCTAAATCCAAGCACCTACCCATACTTTACGATACCTTCGCCTCACGCTACATGCTCGATTCAGAAATTAAAAAGGCCCAATTCTGGTGGGACCGCTTGCTGGAAAAATTTCCAAAACACAGACTTGCCCATAAATCTGCTTGGCGTCTTGCCTGGTCACACAAACAGAATAATAATATTAAAAGTGCTCTTGTTTATCTTAAACGTGGGCTGAAAACAAGAATATTTAACTCAGAAGTAAAGGCCAAAATGCTTTACTGGCAGGGGAAATTACTAAAGGAATCAAAACAAAATAAACTTGCCGAAAAAAGTTTTAAACGACTGATTATTAATAAGCCAAATACTTACTACGGTATGCGTCTGCTTTCAGAAAAAAATATTCCGAAAGGTATTTTAGCAGCGGTCAAAACTAGAGAATCAAAGCTATATGCAAAACCAGAAAAACCCTTAAGCCAAAATACTAAAGAACTACTTGAAAGAACTGAGTTCCTTTTTGATATTGATGAATCAGAACAAGCTGTCAGGGAACTTTTTGCTGGATTGGGGAATTATAAGGACAGCACAAAGAATTGGCATATCAGCCATTTGCTTAACCGCAGAGGAGAATTTTTTTCTTTGCTAAGGATAGTCGCCAATTATTATCTTCCTCACCTGGTTACACACAAGGTGGGAGAATATCCTCTGTGGAAACTGGCATATCCCAGACCTTATTGGTCCCAGTTGAAAATTTTTTCAGAAAAGGCAGGCATAGATCCCTATTTTGCCCTTGCAATAATGCGTGAAGAAAGTCATTTTAACCCTAAAGCGTTGTCCTCATCAAAAGCTATGGGACTTATGCAACTCATGCCGGCTACCGCTAGACATGTTGCCAAAAAGAAAAAAATTGAGTTGAAGAAAAAAGAAGATATTTACGATCCGAAATTGAACAAATTACTTGGAACACTTTATCTTGGGGGGCTTTCTGACCGCTTTAAGTCTGAGCTTATTTACACAGCGGGGAGCTACAATGCTGGCCCGCACAACATGCTCAAATGGATTAAGCGCTGGAAAGGGAAGCCTATAGATGTATTTGTAGAACAAATCCCATTTAATGAAACAAAAAATTATGTTAAGAGAGTATATCGTAGCTACAAACTCTACAAAAAAATATACAGTTCATAAAAATTTTAGTCATTATCTTAATCGTAACTTTTTTTCTTTTTATCATTATTGCTCGTTTAAATTCTTTTCAAAATCTAGATTTTCAGACTTTCTGAAAAATTATTTAAAATTTGCAAAGAAGAATTAATTATTTCTGAACCGCTTTCCTTACCCAGCTTTCCTTCTCTGTATCGATAAAGCTCTTGAATAAAGTCTGATCATTGGAACGAATGTAACGTGCAGCAGAGATACGTATATTCGCGTTTCTGTGCTTTAAAAGTTTTGTTGCCAGATGTTTTACTCTTTCTGGTTTAGTTTTCGCGAAGCTGCGTTTCATTGTTTCAAATCCACGCCTTGCCATAGGGGTAAATTCTGTCTCTGCAGTGTCTTCCAGAAATGAAGCAGTTTTATCTGTTGGGAAAAGCGACAAAACTTCCAACGCTCTGAACCTTATTACGTTCATCAAAGAATCATTTTTAGCAATTTCAATTAAGATAATGTCTGCATCATCTCCCAGTTTATTAAATTCCCTTATATCAAGTTTCCAATGACGTCCTTCTAGCATTCTCAAAACCTGGTCTTTATCTGGAGCACCAACAGTAACTCCTGAAAAGTTCCATAATAAAAAACAAGTTGTTAATAAAAATCTCATGATACTCCTTTACTAAATGAATTTTGTTAAATTTTACTCAAATTGTTTACCTGGCAATCGGGGAATATTTAAGAATGTATTGTTGTTCCGTTGATAAATTCTCCTGCGTCCTCCCTGCGGCCTGCGACGAAGTTGACCATGTAGTCCAGAACATGAGATTATCTGCACCATAACCGTCGCATTCTTCAGCATAGACTTTCCCGTCATTGTCTCCATCAAGGCTTATAGGACATTGCGCAGTGTCTGAGAGTGGATCAAAGGAAGCACCGGCTGATTCAGTTGTATGGAAAAGCCCTAGCCAGTGTCCCATTTCATGCGCTACTGTTTCTCCTAATACCTGACTGTTAAGAGTAGAACCCGTAGCGTGTGCTGAAAGATAATTAATTACTCCGTTCCACGAACTGGCAATACTCATTGTACCTGGAATCCCTGCGGAAACACCAAGTATAGCTGTTTCACTTGATGGTTGATCTTCAACAAAAAACAAATTCAGGGTTTCATCACTTCCCTGAGAAACAAGAGCAGAAGTTGTTGAATCGATGAAACTACTGCTAACAGTAGCATATTGACTTTCGCTAATAGTAATAGTGTCTTTAACGCTCAAGGTGATGCCATTATTACTGTATATAGTTGACATCACAGACAAAGCAGATGCAATGTCATTTGTAGACCAAGTTGTCCCTGTGATGTAGGGCTGTACAATAATTGTTGCAGTAGAAGGAGTAGATCCTGTTCTTAGACTAAGTTTTACCCTATCATTGGCGTAGTTTTTAAATGTCCATGTCCCAGCTTTTGCGCTGAAGTTGGTTGTGTGTGGTACCAGAACACTGGCAAATCCATAACCACCAGTTCTTCCGGAAGAAAAATTATATAATGCTGAAGACGAACTTAATATGTTAGTTCCATCAGGATCAGTCAGAGAATAAAAACCAACTGCAGAATTATTGTCCATGAAAGTCCCCAACATAAATGAAATACCGTTGCTTGGCACTTCAAATGATCCACTTAGATATCCGTCCCCCTCATTAGTTTGAGTGATTTCAGAAACTGAATATGATGATGTTGAGTTATCTGAGGTTAAAGTTGCTTCTGAAGAACTTGAACTGCCTGATGAATTATCATTGTTGGCACATGAAATCAAGAAAATGCTCAAACAGCAAAATAATAAAATAATATCAAATATTTTTTTCATTATGTGAACATATTTTTTCAGGCTACCTGAACCACACTATCGGTACGGAGTGAAACGAAAAAACAAAAAATCAGTGAAAAAGCACAAAGAATACCGGCAAGTAGGAAAGCATGACTGAAATTGATCCCTGCGGCCCACCCTGCAAGCAGAGCACCGAAGGCACCAATTCCATCCATCAAGGTGAAGGCAAATCCAAGGGTGGTGCCCTCGCGGCTTCCAGTGTATTCCACAGCAGCAGCTAATACCGATGAGCGAACTCCCTCGAGAAGTCCTACTCCGACCAGCAGGAAAATTATTATAATAAACAGCAGCTCAAAGTTTTCCAGAACCGGTATCATTAAAGCACAAACAGCTGCAGAAGCAATGCCTAAAACAATTACCTTGCGTCTACCAACACGATCCGAGAACCGTCCCATTAAAGGTTGCATAAAAGCACCGGAAAGTACCATCATTCCAAATGCCAAACCAGTCATAGCTGAATTTAATCCGTGAAATTCCCTTAGGTAGAGTGGAATCATGCTAATCATGGCAACCAGGGACATGTGGTAGCTGCTCATCAAACAGATAATCAGCAGCCCCGTTTTTTTGGTCCAGCTTTTCCAGAGATTCTTAAAATCTTGCTTCGATATAGCTTTGGGTTTTGAATGCTCAGCGACCAATTTCCGGATCTTAAGAAAGAGTAAACCTACCAATAAGGTTGGAAGGATGATCAAATGCATGGTCTGACGCCAGTCCATTGAAGTTAAGAGAATCCCTACTATGACCGGACCGACAACACCAGCAAGAGTTCCACCGACGGCATGGAAACCCAAAGCTTGACCCCGATTTTGTGGATCAGACTTGACGAGTATTGCCGTAGCCAAAGGATGCCATGCTGCGTCACCGCACCCTGCCAATGCAAACAAAAACGCAAGTGACCAAAATCCTGGGGCCCAGGAAGCAAGCAGGTAACCAAGTCCGACCCACCAGAAGGTAAGTACTAGTAGACTACCCGGTTTCTTTGCAGAATCTGCAAGTAACCCGGCCGGAAAAAAACCCAGAGCACTTCCAAGAGTATGAAGTGTCAGCAACAAGCCAACTTCTATCGGGTTGAGTCCCATTTCAAGCGCAATTGCTGGTGCCAGAACAACTACAGAACAAGGAACAAAGTCGTTTGCAAAGTGTCCCAAGGAAAACGGCAAATAAAGTGATCTACGTGAATCCTTCATAAGAGCTGGGAAAAAATTTATCATATAAGGTGATTTTGAGTGCTTTCTCGCATTAATTTATTTATTCCCTTCTAATTGTTTCAATTTCAAAAAAAGATCTTCCTAAAAAATCAAAAAAACAAACATAAACTGTCAAAACAAATTTATAATTTTTTAAGCGTTCTTTCTAAATTTTTCTATACGGCTTCAATTTTTCTCAGCATTTTTTGGAAATCGAGCTGGTGATATTTTTGCAGGTTTTTTGCAATCTGCTTTAAGCTTTTGATTTCAGTTTCTTTTGAATTTTGACTGGCATAAAGTATTATATTTCCCTTCTCATTGGCACGTGCCTGAAGCAGTTGATTAAAAGTAGATTGCCATAGCTGACGACGCTCAAAAAAATCTCCCAAAACTGTCCATAAATTTCCAACAAGCCAGCCGCTTGGATTTAGGCAACGACTAAGTTTTTTTAAAAAAAATGGATTCGTTACTTCTTCAGGAGCACCGTATTCACCAAAAGCATCTAAAAATATCAGATCATATTTTGATTCCAATTTTTCAATTATTTTTTCTGCATCTCCATGAATAACTCTTATCCTCTTGTCAACTGGAAATTCAAAATAGCATTGCGCGGCTTCAATAACTGAAGCATTTTTTTCAATTACCGTTTGCTGCAGCTCCGGTAAATTTATGTGCAGCCAACGGGGAATGCTACCTCCTCCAAGTCCAAAATGAAGAGCTGATTTAGGTTCAGGGCAGAAAATAAGTCCCAAAACCATGAAGCGTGAATATGGTAGGACTAGATGGTTGGCATTGTTTCTTGAAAAAACACTTTGCATAATATGGTTGCCAAAACGCATTTCACGCCTATCATGTTTCTCCCATACCTGTACTTTAAGTCCTGAATCTTCATTTTCCCACAATAAACGCTCCGTTTTTCTTCTCTGAAGGAAATCTAGTAAACTCAAAATACAATATTAGATATTTTAGAAATTTAAGTTGTAATGTGAAATATTTACGATGAATCAGTCTAAAAAATAGAAGTAAAAGTATATTTGCTCCCAAAAAAATTCGGAGTAGTTTACACTGTGGAATTGTTTACCTCTTCCAGATGTGGTAACGCGCCCATTTCTGCAACAATCCATTTTTCTCTCCAGATTAAACGGAATATTCCTGTATTCCCGATCAAAAATTGAGTAGGCGCGTCAAGCGGAATTCCAAGCACGTGCTTCATTAATACTCTCACAACTCCGCCATGGGTAACCAACACCGTTACTTTCTGAAGATGACGATCTCTAATTTCCTCTATTGCATCAAGGGCACGTTCCAGCAGTTGCTGAGTACTTTCACCTTGATCAATTACATAGCTTGCTCCAGCAGTTTTAAATTGCTGGAAAGTTTCAGGATATCGCACTCTTGCTTCTTCTGATGTCAAACCTTCGAAAACTCCAAGATTTTTCTCTCGAAGACGCTTATCTAAATTCAAGTTATGCCCTGTAAATTTGCTTATAGCTTCAGCAGTTTTATGTGCCCGTGCAGTGTCGCTGCAGTAAATATAATCAAATGGGACTTCTTTCATCCATTCCCCTAGAGCCTTTATTTGTGACTCTCCTTTTGGGGTAAGATCACTATCAAGGCTTCCCTGCATTCTCAGCTGAGTATTCCAGAGAGTTTCTCCATGGCGTATTAAAATAAGTACAGTGTCGTTCATATGTTTTTATCTTTATAAATTTTCCTAGAAACAAAAAGGCATTTATTTCATTAGTTTTAAGATTTTAAAATTACGCTTTAAAAAGTATTTTTATTTTATTGCACTTTAAAATTAATTTATAAAATTTTTCTAATTTTTATCTCACCTGATCACGTAATTCGCACCATTCCATTAGGATCATAAGAGACTTAACCATTTAGAATCATTCATTTAAAAAATTAAACATAAATTTATGCTGAAATTCTAAGGTAGTATTTTGATCAGTTAGGAGGAATTAATTCATTTTAAAAAATGCATAGATCATTCGCTATCAGCATTGCCATGCAAATCAATCAGCCTGCGCATTTCTTCTAAAAGGGCCTTTTTATACTCCGGACGTTTAAGTCCAATCTGCATGGCAGAAGTCAGGAAACCTAGAGGCTCTCCTAGGTCATAGCGCGTGCCCTCGAATTCTAAAGCGGATACCATACCATTAGCGGCCAAATGATTTATTGCTTCAGTTTGAGTAAATTCTCCACTGTGAGAATGATTTTTATCACTAGTTTTCAGTGCATCGAAAAAGGCAGATGTATAAAGATAACGTCCAAATGATACGAATCTGCTAGGAGCGGTACCTTTTTTAGGTTTTTCCACCATTTTTTTCACCTTCATGATCTTTCCAGAATTTTCAGGTTCAATTACTCCATATCTTGACAACTGTTCTTCTTGCATTAGCTTAACAGCTAATACAGTGCTCCCTGTTTTTTCCCAAGTCTCGATAAGTTGTTTTGAAAGCGGTTTTTCTCCAAGTACTATATCATCCGGATATGCGACCACGAACGGCTCATTTCCCACGAATGGTTCAACGAGCATTAGAGCATTACCAGTTCCCATCATGTTTTGCTGGCGCAGGGTAAAAATATTTGCCTCGATAGGCTTTATAACTTCTAGCTTTTCAAATTCATTAGACTTTGAAAATGCTGAAGACAACTCTACCTCTCTATCAAAATAATCCTCCATAACTTTCTTTCTACGTGATGAGACAAGTAGAATATCCTGAATTCCTGAATCTGCCATTTCTTGAACGATGAAATCAATGGCTGGGCGGTCAATCAGTGGGAACATTTCTTTGGGGATAGTTTTTGATGCAGGTAAAAAACGGGTAGCATAACCTGCAGCTAATATCACTCCTTTCATTATCTATTCATAATTTTGATGTTAGAAACATTTGAAATCGGTAGAAAAAATTAATTTTCATTCTCTAAAAAGTCTATGGCCACTTCTTCATCTATCACGCTCACTTCCATTTTTTCGGCTTTTAACATTTTAGACCCAGCGTTTTCTCCCGCAAGTAAATAATCAGTTTTACTGGAAACGCTGCTGCTCACCTTTGCTCCAGCCAAAATAAGTCGCTTTTTCCAAACCTCTCTTGGCTCAGATAGCGTACCTGTCAATACAACCGTTTTACCAGAAAAATGTGAATCAGAAATCTTTAGTATTTGTTCTTCCATAGGCTTAACGCCTCTCGCTATGAAATCAGCAATAAACTGTTTTTTTTCTGGATCTCTGAAAAAAAAGAAAATATTTTCTGCAGTAACAGGCCCTATTTCTTCAATCATTTCAAGGTCTTCTCTTTCAGCAGACATTAGTTTTTCAAGAGTGCCAAAATGCTGTGCTAAAATACCAGCAGTTTTTTCTCCAACATTTGTAATTCCAAGTGCATGGATAAATTGACTTAAAGTACAGCGCTTGGATTTATCTATGCCAGCTAATACATTATCCGCTGATTTGTTTCCCATACGATCCAGTTTGGACAAATCTTCGTGTCGTAGAAGATATAAATCTGCTGCGTTTCTTAAAAGTCTTTTGTGCATCAGCTGTTCAATCAAAGCAGGTCCTATAGTATCAATATCCATAGCTCTTCGTGAAACAAAATGTAAAATTTGCTCCTTTTGCTGCGCACTACAATTCTTATTCTGACAGCACCATTCAACATCTTCTTCAAAATGTTCAGCTGCTGATCCACATGAAGGACAATTCGACGGAGGCTTAATTTTTTGTGCATTTTCAGAACGAAGAGTAGGATCGACTGAAACTATTTTAGGTATTATCTCACCACCTTTTTCCAGCGTTACATGGTCACCTAGGTGAAGGTTTAGACGTTCTACCTGATCATAGTTATGCAGGGTTGCTCGTGAAACTGTAGTACCGTTCAGTTCTACAGGCTCAAGAATCGCAACCGGTGTCAAGTTTCCCGTACGTCCAACACCAATTTCAACTTCTCTCAATACTGATACTGCCTGTTCTGCAGAAAATTTTACTGAAGTTGCCCAGCGGGGGGATGAAGAAGTAAAACCTAGCTGACGATGATGTTTGAGTGCGTTTACTTTAAGAACTATCCCGTCAATATCATATGGCAAATACTGCTTTTGTTCTTCCCAGTAACGGCAATATTCAACTGCCTCTTCGATTGTATCTGCTAGTTTTGTTTCTCTATTGACAGGAAAGTTCATTTGCTGCAAATAATCCAAGTTGCCGGTATGATTTTCCTGCGGGCCCCCCTCTGCAATGTTATAGATAAAAATATCCAATTTTCGTCTGCGGGTTTCAGTACTATCAAGAAGCCTTATAGAACCTGCTGCAGAATTTCTGGGATTTTTAAACAACGATTCTCCATTAATTGCACGCCGCTGATTAAGAGCATTGAAATTTTTTCGCTTCAGGTAAACTTCCCCACGAATCTCCAAGTCACTTTTATCTTTTATAATTAATGGCAGACTGCTGATAGTTTTGATATTGGATGTAATTTCCTCCCCCTGGTTTCCATCTCCTCTAGTTACCCCAGCCTCCAAAAACCCATTCGTATAAATCAAGGAAACCGCAACTCCATCAATTTTCAACTCACAAACATACGAGGGTTTTTGTCCCCCAAGTCTTTTTCGTACATCTGCATCCCAGCTTAAAAGATCATCAAAAGAATAAATATTACCAAGACTAAGCATAGGGATTTTGTGGATTCTTGTCGGGAAAGCTGTATTTGGTTTCCCTCTTAAAAAAACGGTAGGTGAGTCTTCCAATCTCAATTCAGGATACTGTTTTTCAAGCTCTTTCAATTCCCTTACCGTTAAATCATATGTTTCATCATTGCAACCAAAAAGGCCGGATTCTGATTCAGTGTTACAGTAGTAAGAACGATTGTACTGATGAATAATGTTACTAAGTTCATTAATACGTACTTGAGTTGTAGATAAGGAAGGCATATTTTAGAAGAGTTCTTCTGAAGTAAGATTCTTTTTATAAATCGACAAAATAAATCGATCGTTATGTATCACTCACTATATAAACTCAACATCGAAATTTCCATTCAATTATAGTTGAACAAGCTTTACCAGTGAATTTATTTGAACTCACACACCAAAATCAAATTCGCAAGGAAGCCCCTTTAGCAGACAGAATGCGTCCCAGGACGATTGAAGAGTTTGTAGGGCAAAGTCATATTTTAGCTCCCGGACGTCTTTTGCGTCGTTCAATTCAAGCAGATCAGCTTTCCAGTCTGATTTTTTACGGCCCTCCCGGAACAGGTAAAACAACTCTTGCAAGAATTATTGCCAATACGACCCAGGCTGAATTTCTTTCAATAAATGCAGTATTATCAGGAGTAGGAGATATCCGTAACTGCATTGAAAATGCCCGAAAAGTTCGTACAGAACATCAGCGTCGTTCAGTGTTGTTTGTGGACGAAGTGCACCGTTTCAACAAGGCACAGCAGGATGCTATGCTTCCGCATGTGGAAAACGGAACAGTAATTTTGATTGGTGCAACTACTGAAAATCCATACTTTGAAGTAAATAAGTCTCTGGTAAGTCGCTCACGGATTTTTCAGCTTCAGACCCTTACAAAATCTGAAGTTGAGAAAATACTTGAAAACGCACTGGAAGATAATGAACGTGGATTTGGAAACAAAAATGTAGACCTTTTGGTAGAGGCACGCAGTCACCTTGCGAATGTTGCAGGTGGAGACGCGCGGGCTGCCTTAAACGCTCTAGAACTAGCAGTTTTAACGAGTAAGCCATGTTCAGATGGCAAGCTACGAATAACATTGGATATTGCAGAAGAATCGATTCAGCAACGAGCAATTCTGTATGACAAAGACGGAGACGCGCATTTTGACACCATTTCAGCTTTTATCAAATCAATGAGAGGTTCAGATCCTGATGCTGCGCTTTTCTGGATGGCTAAAATGGTAGAAGCCGGAGAAGACCCTAGGTTTATTTTCCGTAGAATGCTCATTTTTGCCTCTGAAGATGTCGGCATGGCAGATCCTCAGGCGCTAAGCGTTGTTGCGTCTGCCGCACATGCTTTTGACTATGTAGGTATGCCTGAGGGACGTTTTCACCTGTCGCAAGCATGCCTTTATTTGAGTACTGCTCCAAAAAGTAATTCCGCATTTGCTTTTTTTGACGCTATTTCATCGGTGAGGGAAGAGCAGTCTGGTGAAGTTCCAGATAGTATTAAGGATGCCAGCAGAGACAAAGATGGTTTTGGACACGGTGAAGGGTATCTATATCCACATGCGTACCGTGATCATTGGGTGGCGCAGCAATACCTGCCTGACCTTTTGCAGGGTAGGATTTTTTATCAACCATCTGAGCAGGGATATGAGGCTACAGTCAGGGAAAACGTTACAAAATATCGTGAAGCACAAATAGCTTTTTTTCATTCCCTCTCCGAGGCTGAAAAATCATCTTTTTCAGATTATTGGGAAACCAGAACTCTGGACAGTTCTGGGGCGTTACTTAATGATGTTCGGGATAAAATTACAGAAATAGCAAATCTTTCTCGTTCTTCACTGGCTTTGGTGCTCAATGCCGGAGACGGTTTGCTTCTAGGAGAATTACTCCGTCAAATTTCTGATGAGACAGTTTATGCTATGGTTGAAACAGATTCTGAAAAACAGCTTCTTAATGAAATGCATGCGGAATCATCCTCCGGAATAAAGCCCGTTGTAGTAGTAGATAAATCCGGGGATCCTTCTTCTTTTAAAATTGATGAATTACTTTTTGATCGAGTAGTTGGTCGTAACGTACTTCATAATCAAAATAATAAAGTTTCATTTCTCAAAAATATATCCAAATGGATTTCGGCTGAAGGCTATATTGTTCTGACGGAAAATGTTCCTTCACAAGGACAACGACTTTCAAATTTAATTCCACAGAATTACCTGGATTCTGAATTACGTGAAAAGCTTAATCATGCAGAGGACAAGATATATAATAACCCCAAAAATCCACGTTGTAACTGGACACCTGAGACATTGCAGGAACAGCTAGGAGCAGACAACTGGATCATTGATTTTTGGCATCTAAAAGAGTACCGAACTCCGATCATGATCAGGAAAGAACATGTGGAACAATGGTTTAAAGCTGATACTATTGAAAATTTTTCTGGATACCTTCATGGGCTTTCATCTTTTATATCTCATGAAGAAATGCAGGTTCTGAATGAATGTTTCCGGAAGGAAGTTGCAGGAAAAATGGTTGAATGGCGCAGTGTATGTCTATTCATGCGCCTAATTATTAATTTCAGAAATGAATAACTGACTAGTGGGCTGCAAATTTATTTTAATCTGGATAGCTTCACCTTTGATGCTTATGTTTCCAGGATGCAGCACAGTAGAGCCTGAGTATGTCTTTTTCAAGACAGTAAATAGGGAGCAGTTGGAAGAACGGGCAATTAAATACTGTCATGGAGATTTTAAAGTCTTGCAGGAAGAGGCGTTCGGTCCATACACAAGAGCTCGACTGCAATGCATGCAGTAATAGGCAAAACAATTGCTAAAAACCTCAAAACAAGAGAACAGGCATTAAGCTGAAATTAAATTTCTGAAATGAATAAATTTTAAGGGGAAAAAGAACAGTGACTTTACTTTAAATGTTTGTGGTTTAATGAAAAGTTTAATACAAACTTCAGGCATAATAACTCTTTATTTTTTCAATCAAAGAATCAGATACATTCACACCTTCAACATCGATGCGTTTTCTATTCTCCATTCTTCTTGCGCCAGGCAAACGTGGCCCATCCTGGCTCTGAATTGCTTCAGTAAGAACCGAAATTCTTTCGTTAAATATTGAACCTGAGTAAGCATTAGGGTCAAGTGCAAGGAAACACTGACCTGTCTTTGGAGGTCCTCCACCAGTTCCTGAAAAAGGACTGGCCTCAATACCAAGCATAGCTCCGCTAAGTGCAGCAGCCATTACTTCCACCAGTAATCCTGTTCCGAATCCTTTGTAACCACCGCTTGGAGACATACTTCCCTTAAGAGCAACTTCAGGGTCAGTTGTGGGATTGCCCTCTGAGTCCAGTGCCCAGCCTTTCGGAATTGAGTGTCCCTCCCGAGCGCGCATAATGATCTCGCTTTTTGCCACAACACTTGCACTCTGGTCCAGAATAAATTTTGCACCTCCCTCTGAATTTGGTACAGCTAGGGCAAAGGGATTTGTACCAATTACAGGTTTATTTCCTCCTGCAGGTGCTATTGATGCAGGTGAGTTTGTAAATCCGATAGCAACTAATCCTGCTTCTGCAAGCTGTTCAACATGATATCCAAGGACTCCGCAGTTATAAGAATTGCGGACAGTCATCCCAACACATCCGTTGGCTTTCACAAGAGGTATCAGCTCTTTGAATCCTGCTTGGATTGCTGGATGAGCAAATCCAGATTTTGCGTCGACCAGTAATACTGATGAAAGAGTGTTAGAAACATCCGGAGTTGCATTACCATCAACTTTCCCGCATCGTATATGTTCACAGTAAGTTGGAACGTAAAGCAAACCATGACTTGGGATTCCATCTCTTTCTGCAGCTCTTACTGCCTTACCCATTGAAGAAGCAGACTCGATGGAAGCCCCGGAACCTGTCAAGGCCAGTACCGTTAAACTCTCTACCTGTTCTAAACTCAAATGCTGAGTGCTCATGATTTCTTTTATTTAGTGATTTTTTAGTGTTTGCTGATGGTCAAGAATGACCTTAAAAATCTAAAATTTTAATTCAAAATTTCTTATGTGTTGTTTTTAGAAATTCGCTGCCAGATAAATTGTGCGATATGCTGGTGATCTGTCTTAATCCCTGCATGTTTCATGGCTCCAGAAATGTTAAGCAGGCAGCCACAATCAGCCCCAATCAAGCACTTTGCACCTGTCTGTTTTATATCTTCAATTTTATCCTTTACCATAGCCGCCGAAATGTGGGGCTCCTTTACTGCAAATGTTCCTCCGAATCCGCAGCACTCATCTTCACGTTCAAGCTCCACAAGCGTGACGTTTTTAAGTTGTTGCAGCAACTGCTTTGGTTCATTCTCAATTCCCATTTCTCGCTTGGCGTGACATGATATATGCCATGATACGTTAATTGGCTTTCCCTGATCTTCCAATTTAATTTTAAGTACATGGACAAGAAATTCTGTCAGCTCAAAGGTACGCCTTGCTACTGACTCTGCTTCGGTCTGTAAGGCATGTTCTTCAAACAGTCCCGTATAATGTTTTCGAATCATTCCCCCGCATGAACCAGACGGAATAATTATTGGAATATCTTTTGGGAACAATCCAACCTGCAATGCGGCAACTTCACGAGCTTCACGCTGGTGGCCTGCGTTAAATGCCGGTTGTCCACAGCATGTCTGGTTTTGAGGAAAAATAACTTCCACTCCTTCACGCTGGATAAGCTTTATCCCTGCCATGCCTGCCTGCGGATATATCAGATCTACCAGACAGGTCCCGAAATAATAGACTGCATCAGGTTTTTTGGGATATTCAATCATTTTTATAGCACAATCAAAGAATAGTTTTTTTCAGCTTTGAATAAATTATTTTTCTTTACATCAGCCAATAGGTCTTCCACTTTTAAGAGATCTCTGTCTGCGACCAGTCAATTTCTCTACCTCAATTTTAAATTCCTCATCTCCAAAAGCCAGTCCTTTATTTATGCTCTTTCTAATTTCTTCAATTCTCTTTTCGTCTAAGCCACTTTCGCACTTTAACTTGTATTTTTCAGCACAAACAGACCTCGTTTCACCAAGCTTGAGGTATTCAGCATGGGGCTTACAAAGCGCAGAAGGCTTATCTGATGCGTTTATGTGGTAACTGCTCCACATGTATTCAGCTGGATTATCTGCAAGTTCTGCTCTTACGGGATTTAGTTCTATATATTGATAAACTTCAAGTAGATGACTGTCAGGCTGTACGAGACATGACCTATAACGGCCTTCCCAGAGTGTCCCCGTTCTTTGATTCTGTCCATTAAAATAACGTACGTACTGTCTCCCTAAGGCTTGAACCATTTGGCTCAATCCACCTTCAACCTTTGGAGTACATAATAAATGATAATGGTTTCCCATTAGTGCCCATGTATGAATTTCAACCACGAATTTTTCTGAATATTCCCTTAGCCACCAAAGAAATGCCGAATAATCTACATTATTTTTAAAACATGACTGACGGTTATTTCCGCGATGCAGAATATGTACTGGAAAACCCGGTGGATTTGCCCTTTGTAAACGAGCCATTACTTGCTTAATTCTTTTAGTATTTTAAAAAATTTTAATTACTCTGACCCTAATTATATCTATGCAACAGATGAACCTATGGTGGACCTCTGTATGAGAATAGGCATTGAACATTATAATTTAATGTAAAAAAATGATTGATATTTTGTATTGACCTGCTCGATTTTAAAATATAAACTGCGATTTATTAAGGGCTGTAATAAAAAATTGAGCAGCGTAAAACAGTCAGATAAGTCTTCTTTTAAAACAGCATCTTCAATTTAATATAAATCAGTTGATGCAATAAGTTTAAGGTATTAAATATGGCCCAGGAATGTGAAAAATTGGAAACTCGTGGTTTTTTCATTAAATATGGTGAAGTCAAAGATTTGGCGTGCAGAGGTTTCGTTAATCAGTATTGCAAGGGAGACAAAATGGACCAATGCAAAAGAAAGGAATATAGCAGAAAACATGGCGAGGCTCCCTCAGATGACATGATGCCCACAGGTCATAATTTCCGCTTATAACATCATTATACCCACGGACAGTTGGAGTTTCGGTCACCATAGGTCCAGCCTTCAGAAAAGCGCCTTAATGAGAATGGCTTGAGTTCATCGGGAGTGATTCCGGTGGTAAGTAGTGCGGCAACAAGCTTGCCCACGCCAATCATCTTAAAGCCGTGGTTAGAGTCTGCGGTCATGAAGGCGTTTTCCGTCACCCAGTCGAATATCGGCACATTGTCAGGGGTAAATGCTCCTATTCCCCCGTTACGCCTTTCCTTGAAGTGCGAACGAAGATTATTGCCGAAGCGTCCAAATAGCATTTCAGTTACACGGCAGTAATAGTCCGCGAACCATGGATCTGCCTGATAGTGATCATTAAGGTGTCCATATGGTTCGAGAATCGCGTCCGGTCCCATCTTAACAGGAATTGTTCCACCCTGCAGACCAGGCGATCCAACCCGTTCAGCGGCATAGCGCGTGTACCAATATACGTGGTCCTGCAATTCCCTGCCGTCGTACCCTTCAACTGGAGTATTCATCAACTCTACGTGCAAAACGGGACTGTCCCTTCCATCTGCTGTCCTGAAATCAACTCCTTCCGGCAGATAAACCTCTCCCTCCAATAGTCGCCAGTATGTCCACATGTCCATCCCCGTTTCTAGATGTCCGTCAGGATATTTTACATCAATTGTACGAGGCAGACTGAGCATGTCGGTGTGGGTAGGAAGCCATGCCCCGGTGCACAGTACTACTGCATCGTCCACGTGAATAATACCTTTACTCGTCTGCACCGACTGCACCCGTCCGCCGGTCTGTTCGAATTCCGTTACGGCAACGCCGTATACCCGCTGAACCCCCCATTGTCTGCACTTTTGATCAAGACCCCAGCAGGCCATATGTGTACCAGCATAGCCTGAGGGTTTCTCGTGCAGGACCACATCACAGCGATCAGTTTGGAAATCCGGCCATATTGATTTTAGGAAAGTTCTAGCATCCTTGCCAACATATAAGTCAGAAGGATAGCCACTTTCAATCTGGCTCTTATTGAGCAAAACATAATCCGACTCCTGATTTGATTCGCCGATCGAAACATAGCCCACCTGCTGGAAACCAAAATTAATAGGATCACTTTCCCATACCTTTACGCTTTCACGCAAAATAGAATGCAGGGGACCGGTCATGTATAGGTTGCGGATACAGCCACAAGCAAGGCCTGTTGCACCTGCACCCGGCCCCTGTTTATCAATCAGCACAACATCGGACCCCTTTCCCCTGCCTGATGTTTCCAGTGCCATAGCTAAGTGCCAGGCAGTAGACATGCCGTGCACTCCGGCTCCGATTACTACAAATCGTACGCTGGACGGAAGAGGAACAGTTTCGAATACTGGTACAACAGAGGGATTCTCGGCTGACTGACCTGTTCTGGAGGGAAGGGGACGATCCTGAAATGGATACCACTGATTATGACTGGTTGGATTTGGAGCATTTGTTTTCATGGGTCAGCTAAAAATTAAATTAATCAGTCTTGATACATACTACTTTCCGGCAAAAATTTAAACAATAGTAATTCCGGATTGTGAATAAATTAAAATACTTCAATGTAATTTTCTGAAATAAACTAAATCAAGTTTTAATATTGAAAATTATTTTAATTTTTTTCTACATCAGTTGAATACAAAAACAGGACTGCTCCATGCCTGAAAACCGTCCTCTGTAGTAACACAGATCCATAGGGGATTGTCTTTATTGGGATTCAGAGGTATAAGAAGTTGGTGTTGCACCTCGCGATGAGTGTTTTCAGGAGGAAGCCGAAACACTCTAAGTCGTCTTTCAAGTCCACCCGCATTTAAAACTGTATCTTCAAAACCAATTGAATTAAGAGGTGCTTGAATCTCTCCTCGATTACAAGTCAGTTTTAGTTCTGCGTCATCTCCCTCTTCAAGCCAAACGTCAAAACCGCCAAAATTACCAGTGGTGATAGCGTCCCACTCTACTGTGTCTTTGCTTAACATATCAAGCCTCCTCTCGTGGTTCCACGCATTAATCTTGGCAAGTTTTTCGATACGGCATTCCTTGAAAACTGCCTGTCCAGTCCATGTACTTTGCCTTCCCCTCCCACGGTACTCTGCTCCACTCCATATAACTCGGATACGGTGACCCAAATCATTGGGTTTGTATGGACGAAAAGTTTCCAGTAAGTCAGTGCCGTTTCTAACCTCTATACGTTCGATGGGAGAATGCGCTAGGACATGCATCTTTAAAAGTGCTTCTCTTTCGGACGTTTGGACAATATCACCCATCATCACCTGACTTGAGGAAAAAGTCTTTGATTCAGGAAAAACTTTTGGATCCCTCTCAAAAACTTTAGAATCCTTATTAAATTTTACGGCAATATCCATATGCATACGGCATCCTGTCGTACCATAATGATGCCTGCGACGAAGACATTCGAAGATTCCGTCCCTTGAGAGATCATCTGTCAGGAAACAGGTCAGTCCTCCAAATGCGCCGAAGGTTGATGCACCAGGATAACTTGCACCCGGACGACCCTTGTGTCCGTCGCTGTTGCAGACAACACCTGAGCGATGTCCAAGGGCAAAGCCGTCAGTGAGCATCCACTCAAAGGTTCCCCATGCAGAATGAATTTCCATTGCAGTTTCTAGACGGGGATCATGTGCCTGCTTAATGTCAGCGTAGCGCCCTCCAACGTGAGCGTAAACTACACAATCCTCGCCCTGCAATTCTTTAAAAAGCCGGGCTGCAGTTGGTGCGTCAGTATTAATATCAGTGCGGTCCTCCAGCAAAGCATGAGAAGAACGACGTATTTGGCGTCCTTCATTCCTGAAAAAAACATTACGGTCTCCACCCACAGCTGTATTTCCTGACCATTCGTATCCCGGAAAAACCATAAAGCGTCCTTCCTGATTATATTCTGAAGTTAGTTGATTAAGGTATTTCCAGAATGTGTTGTTTACTTGGAAATCATTTGCCTGGTGTCCAGTTACATCAAGAAAAGACATGTTTCTGGCAAATTCGAAATACTCTCGAGATGTTGTAAGTCCTATGGATTCACCGCTCTGACCATGAAGGTCTCCCCAATAACCTGAAAAGGTTCCCTCATGGATCACCAAAGGTCCAGCTTCAGTAACACATTGTCCAGATTCGTCAAACAACTGAATACGAATAATACCAGGTTTTTCAACAGAAAGGTTGTCAATGATCAGAGATTTTTCTCCTAGTGGATAATCGATCATTTCAGGAAGCCCCTTAACCGAATGGTTACTTTGAAGCCGAAAAATTCCCGAAGCATGGTCAGTGGGGTTACCCCACTTGTCCTCGGCTTTTATTCCAAGTCGAAAGACTTCACTTAGTTTTCTCAGCGACGGCAGCACCGCCTTCCATTCATTCACTTCTCCGGGGACGATAGCTATGCTGGGAGTTTTTGCAAGGGGATAGTAGTGGCCGACTGCGCATACGTCAGCAAGTACTTTAAATTCAAATCCGGACTCGCAAAACGTCTGCATCTGCATTCCCGAAGAACCTTTAGAAGTATCTCCAAATACTATTGTTATGGTATCTCCTTCACTAAGGTACCCCCCGTGAAGTTTGACAGTGAGAGACTTGAACCATGGACGCTGATGGCCGGTTTTTGCATAATGAAGAGAGAGACGTGCCCCGGTGCTGGCTTGGGCCGTAACATAGTTGTGTCCCTTTGGTTCTCTCATCTGGAGTGCTCCCCAGTCTCCCATGAATCGGAAAACCACTCGAATACTGCCCGTGTCGTCAATCCCATAGCGTCCCACTGTGTATACAAGCCGGAAAGTCTGGAGACTGCGAACTTCGAATGAACCCTGCGGATCAAGCAAAACATGTCCGTAAAGCACCGGATCAGTTCCAGGCTGCGCAGAAGGCCATACAACACCTACCAGTTCATCAGCTACTACTTTCGTCATTTTTCATCACCATTTATTAATTTAAGTTAATTTTAAAAAAAATCGGGTCGTTATTTCCTTTGTATATCTGCCAACCATCCAAGGTGGTCAAGTCCATTAATCATATTCGCATTGAAATCCCACTGTGATTGTACAAAAAGATTTTGTTATTTTGCTGCATAGGTTAGAGAAATAAGTAAAAGTCAGTTTTTTTCAAGATTCTTTGACAATACGTGATGCAGGTAAGACCAACTGGGTAAATTTTTCACGTGCTGAATCAGTTCCGATAATTGCAACACGGTCATTTGCCTGAAACCGAAAATGCTGATCAGGATTTGGATGCAGTGTTTCATCCCGAACTACCCCGGCAACTGAGCAATCTAACTCTGAATTGAGTTTTAATTCCATGATAGTTTTGCCATTAAAAAAACTATCCTCTTTTAAAAGCACCCATTGAATGTCGTATTGGTGTTCAGCAAGTTTAAGCTTTTCAAGGATTTTATATTCCTCATTTTCACTGTAAAAAGAGGCAAACAAGTCCTGCCTTAAAGATTCAGAATAATGCTGAATTTTTGCAGCCGGAATATGTAGATACTCAAGAGCTTTACGTGCCATTTCAAGACCGGCCTCAAATTCTGGAATGACCACTTCAGAAATTTTAAGTTTTTTGAATTCTTCAAGGAATTCAATCCCCGGAGCACGTGCCACAACCTGAATTGAAGGATTCATTTTGCGCGCCTTGTCTACAATGGCTTGAGCAATAACGATTTCAGGAGTAGTAATTATAAGCATTCGTGCAGCAGAAGTATTTGCAGCTTCTAAAACTACAGCATGGCTTGAGTCCCCATAAATAACAGAAATTTCAGAATTTTTTGCTCTGTCAACTCGAAGCTGGTCCAGCTCTATAATTATCATTGATACGCTCAGGCGTTTTAGTAGCTGAGCAATTCGGAAACCCACTCGCCCTCCTCCAACAATAATTACATGATTACGTTTCCCTGATTTTGGATAATTTTTGGAATCATTCGATTCTTGGCTAAACCAGAGTTTGCGAAGAGAGTACAAACGGTGTGTCTGACTTGAAATTATAGGAGTCATAAACATTGTTATTACAGCTGTTGTCAAAACCAGAGAATACACTTCATGACTGATGGAATTTGTGGAAATTCCAAGTTGTGCCAGCACAAATGAAAATTCCCCCACCTGGAAAAGTCCTAGTCCCAATGCCAAGGGGACTACGTTCCTATATTTAAATATTTTTGCCAGCAGGGCAAAAATGCTGCCCTTGCCTAAACTTACAATTAAAACGAGAATCAACACTTCCTGCCAGTGATCAATTACAAAAGCAGGATTGAAAAGCATTCCAACTGAAGCAAAAAAAAGTAGTCCAAAAAGGTCACGAACCGGAATAATATCACTCAATGCCTGGTGTCCATAATCAGACTCGCTTAATACCATTCCTGCTACAAATGCACCGAAGGCAAAGGTCAGCCCAACCAAATACGTAACATAACCCACGCCCAGACCAATTGCAGTGATTGCAAGCAGGAATAATTCACGTGAACCTAAATGGGCTACATGCTGCATGATCCGAGGTAGAAGGCGTGTTCCAAAGAAAATCATTCCGGCCAGGAACAGAACCGCTTTTAAGATTGCAATTTCCAGTGAAAGCCAGCCGACTGATGGATCATTCAGCATTGGTAGCAAAACCATGAACGGAACAACGGCTAAATCTTGGACAATAAGCATTCCAACCATAACCTTGCTAGAAAGAGTACCCAGCCATCCCTGGCTCATTAATGTTTTCAACAGTACCATTGTACTGGAAAGAGAAACCAATGTACCAAGCCAGATGGATGATTTAACATCCCATCCCATCAGCTGACCTATTCCGTATCCCATACCGATAGTAAGCATTATTTGAATTGGTGTGCCGATAAGAGCAATTTTTTTGACAGGCTTTAGGTCTTTTAGTGAAAACTCTAATCCCAGTGCGAAAAGCAAAAGCGCTACTCCGATTTCTGCAAGCAACTCAATCTCATTTACGCTTGTAAGTGCAAATCCTCCTGTATATGGACTGAAAGCTATTCCGGTAAGAATATAACCCAGCACCAACGGTTGTCCAAGCTTCTGCATTACAACACCGCTGAAGAATGCTGTTACTACAAGAAGGATGAGGTCAGTTGCGATACCCATGAAAAAAAATATAGTATAATCGGGACAGAAGGAATTATTACGAGTTTAATTTTTTCAACTTCTGATTTATTCTCATTAAGTATATACGAAAATACAAAATCATGGAGTAAATGTGAATCTGTTTGCAAAACTTGCCCTAGTTTCTGAAGGCTGGGCTCGCAATGTCCGGATTTCAATTAGTGAGGACGGTAAGATTACACATGTAGAATGCGAAGTTATGCCAGGCCCGGATGACTTGCAACTGCGAAACCGCATCCTTCTTCCGGCAATGGCCAACCTTCACAGTCATTCATTTCAACGAGCAATAGCAGGAATGACGGAAAAAAAAACAAAAAATCAAGACAGTTTCTGGAGTTGGCGCGAACTGATGTACTGTTTTCTGGAAAAGTTGAATCCAGAGCATATTGAGGCTATTGCTGCACTTGTTTTCATGGAAATGCTGGAATCCGGATACGCATCAGTTGGTGAGTTTCATTATCTTCACCATCAGCAGGGTGGACAACCTTATGAAAACATCGCTGAAACATCTTCACGCATAATAGCTGCGGCAATCCAAACCGGAATTGGATTAACTCATTTACCGGTTTATTACATGCAGGAAAGATTGAGCGGAGAGCATCTTTCAAAGGGGCAACTGCGGTTTGTTAATAATACTAAGAATTATTTTCGTATCCTGGAGAAAATCAAAAATGAAATTCAAACAGCTCCTGAAGATTATATGTTTGGTATGGCACCTCATTCTATCCGTGCTGTATCTCCTGAAGCCTTAAAGGAAATTCTTGATTCAAGAAAATGTGAACCCCTCCACATTCACATATCTGAGCAGATGAAGGAAGTTGAAGATTTTCAAAACGCTTACGGCAAACGTCCTGTGGACTGGTTAATAGATAACGTTAATGTCGATTCAAGCTGGTGCCTTGTTCATGCTACACACATGCATCCGGAAGAAATTCATAAGCTTGCAAAGTCTGGTGCAGTAGCCGGTTTATGTCCTATCACTGAAGCTAACCTGGGAGATGGCATATTTAACGGCTCAAAATATATTTCCTCAGGAGGAAAATATGGGATCGGCACAGATTCAAACGTTAGTATTTCTCTCACTGATGAACTGAGAATGCTTGAATATGTGCAGAGACTTTACAATAAGGAACGTAATGTTATGAAGAATTATTCCCGGTCCTTGGGTGAATCCCTATATACAAGTGCACTCATTGGAGGGAACCAGGCTTTGTCCCGCAATTCAGGAATTATTGCTTCGGGACAATGGGCTGATTTACTGACATTGGATTCTGATGCCCTTGCATTTTTCGGCTCTTCTGAAGATGAAATCTTAGATCGATGGATATTTTCAGACAACGATTCACTGGTTCGAGAGGTCTGGTCTGCCGGTAGGCAAGTGGTAGTGGAAGGTCATCACATCAAGCACGAACAAATAGAAAAACGGTACAGAAATATTATAAGGCAGTTAAACTAAAAAACATTAACCCTAAATAGGGTCAGAGTTAAATTAATACTTTATTAAAATTCTATTGATTAAATTCTTGTATTGATCAGTTATTAAATAAACTCTGGTAGATCTGGTAACCTTCTTGTTCCAAATCTTTTTTGGCAATAAACTTAAGTGCCGCGGAATTAATGCAGTACCTCAACCCTAGCGGTTCTGGACCGTCATTGAAGAGGTGTCCAAGGTGGGAATCAGCATGCTTACTTCTAACCTCGGTTCTTACCGTAAACAAGCTTCTGTCTTCTTTCATAACTACGTTTTCTACTTCAAGTGGTTTGGTGAAACTGGGCCAACCAGTTCCAGATTTATATTTGTCAGTTGAACTGAATAGTGGTTCGCCTGAAACAATGTCCACATAGATGCCTTCACTTTTATTGTTCCAATATTTATTCCTGAAAGGTGGTTCAGTAGCATCATTCTGTGTCACTTCAAACTGCATTGGGGTTAATTTTTTCAACGAATCTTCTTTTATAGGGATTTCATAGCTGGAAGTTTGATTTATAATTTTTAATTCTTCCTTCTTTTCACCCCAGAGTTCTTCAAGCCGTTTGTCACGACCACATCTGAAACGATAATAATGGTATCTTATTTTGTTTTTTTTGTAGTAATCCTGGTGGTAACCTTCTGCGTTGTAAAACTCTTTAGCCTCTAGAACCGGTGTTTTGACAAGTTCTTTTAATATACCAGACTGTTCAATCAAAGATTTGGATTCTAGAGCAAGCTTCTTCTGTTCCTCTGTGAGAAAAAAAACTGCAGATGTATATCCATGACCACGGTCACAGAACTGTCCATCTTTATCAGTGGGGTCAATATTCATCCAGAAAATTTCTAGCAATTGCATGTAGCTAATTAAGGATGGTTGATATTCAATCCGGACTGCTTCTATGTGTCCTGATTTACTATAGTTACTGTAATTAGGGTTCTTTGATGTTCCGCCAGTGTATCCTGATACAACATCTATAATTCCCGGAATTTTTTCAAAGTCCGCCTCCATGCACCAGAAACATCCACCGGCAAAAATAGCAATTTTTTCATGATCCACGGCCGGAGAATTGACTGCTGTAAAAAATATTAATAAAAAAGTTAGAAAAAATAATTTTGTTTTTAGTTTCATTTTAGTGCAGAAAATTTATAAATTTTGAGCCATTAGCGCGGCTCCAGCAACTGGTGAATATTTCGGAATAGGTACATAATTAAGTCCAATTTTTTTCATCAGCAATTTTTGAAGTACTGTATCAGAAGTTAACAAGCCTCCTGCGAACATCACTGGAGGATCAATAAAATTAAGTCGCTCAACCAAGTTCTGATAAAGTTGAAAAAGATGTTCAGCTGCGCTTTCCACAATTTTTGTAGCAACGGGGTCTCCACTTGATGCGACCTCTATAACAAGTTCTGAAATTTGTGCTATTTTACGGTTCGTTGTTCCTGGATTATAAGTCCAGCTAATCAGATCATCTGGATGGGAAATATTTAAATGATGAAATATTTTTTGATAAAGTTCCGTTTTTTCCTCAAAGCCATCTGCCACGTTGGCAGCTGCTTTTAAAGTTTGTATTCCTAACCAGTATCCTCCTCCTTCGTCACCAATAAGATAACCCCACCCTCCTGAACGGATCGAATCACCTTCTCCATTAATGCCGTAGGCAGAGCTGCCTGTACCGGAAAGTATGAGTATCCCATAGCGTCTACCATGAGCGCCAATCAGTGCAATCTCATAATCCGGAGCAACAGTTATTCTTGATTTAGGGAAAATAGAAACAAATTCCTTTTTCAGCCATTCTGCAGCCTGGTCAGCACCAGCCATTCCCGCTCCAATAAACTGAACTTCAGACGGTTCCACTGAAGCTTTCTTTAGTGTTTCAATTAAAGAAGAGCGTAATAAAATTCCAACTTTTTCAAAACCGATTATACTGGGATTTGCTGTTTCCTGAAACTCTTCAAGGTGAAGGCATTCTAGGGTTTCAGAAAACAATCCCACCCGCAAAGTGGAACCACCCGCGTCAATTCCGATGCAAAGCATATTTTTTTCAAGTTATAAACTCACTTAGAAGTCTTTACACATGCTGAATATCGGCTGAGACCCGAGTAACTTCTTTTCGTTCAATTGCCAAAACTCTTTTGTCTATTTATAAATTTTGTTGAAAATACTCCATCATAACTAGTTTTCGTTAAAAGTTTCATTACTTTTTTGAGACAAAATTTAAATTACAGGTTTTTTTTTAAAAATTATGTATTAATCTTATAGCTAATTAAAAAATAATAAAAAATATCTTGGGAAGCTATAGCTTTGAGAAGTATAGTCCCGCATAGTAATGCACAGCAAAATAATCTTGTCAAAAATAAAATTATTACTATTTAAAAAATGGAAATACTGATCAGAGAAAGTCCGGAAGAAGCGGCAAAAGTTGGTGCCAATGTAGTCCGCAAAATTATTCAGAGTAAAGACAAACCAGTATTGGGTCTGGCAACTGGCGACACACCTCTTCGAATGTATAAGGTATTAATCAGAATGCATCAGTCTAGTCAGCTTAGTTTCCGGAACTGCACCACTTTTAATCTGGATGAATATGGCGGTTTACGCCCGGAAAACAAACACTCATACCATTTTTATATGATGAGCAATTTTTTCGCTCATACTGACATTGACAAAAAGAATGTTCATCTTCCGGATGGTTGCGCAGAAGATCTGCGTGATTCTTGTCGAAAATATGAAACCCTTATTGATGATGCCGGAGGAATAGACCTGCAAGTGTTGGGGATTGGTTCAAATGGCCATATTGGATTTAACGAACCTACCGGTTCTTTAGCCTCACGTACATGGGTAAAAATTTTAAGCAAGCAAACTATTCAGGACAATTCAATTTACTTTGACAAGCTTGAGAAAGTTCCGCGACACGTTGTTACAATGGGGATTGCCACAATTATGGAGTCAAGACATTGTCTATTGTTGGCAAATGGCGCAAAAAAAGCTGATGCAATCCGGAAAATGATTGAAGGCCCTGTATCTGCAAGTTGTCCAGCTTCAATTCTTCAGATGCATCCTCGTGTGACAATAATTCTCGATGATGAGTCATCTTATTTATTGACTTTCAAAGATCACTACAAATGGATCGAAAAAAACAAGCTGGACTGGCAACTATATTAAACTGCTAAAATCTAATAACCCTTTATGCCAATCACTGAACTTCCATCTTCAACTGAAGGTAATATAAATCAGGAAAATTTTAAGAAAATATCTGGGAATTATGATCCATTGTATTTTTCTTCAAATTCTCAAATAACCAAAACTGCTGGACTGGTCGATCTGCAAGTAAATGGTTTTGCCGGAGTTGACTTTAACACTCCTGGGATTACTGATGAAACCCTTAATAAATCACTTAAAACTATGCTTGCAAGTGGAGTAACAACATGTCTACCTACACTGATTACATCATCTGAGGAACATCTAAAATCATGCTTCAGAGATCTGGAAAATTCTCGTCAGTCTTGCAAACTGGCAAAAACTATGATTGCCGGCTACCATCTGGAGGGACCATTCATCTCACCACATCCAGGATTTTCTGGGTGTCATCCGGTTGATAAAATTAGAGATGCAGACCATGAAATGTTCCTGCGACTGCAGGAAGCCGCAGATGGAAAAATCTCTCTAGTAACATTAGCTCCTGAAGTTAATGGAGCGATGCCATTTATAAAGAATTTAGTTTCTCAGGGAATTATCGTAGCTATAGGTCACACTAAAGCAGGATCTGAGAAAATTCGCGAAGCCGTTGAAGCAGGTGCAATGCTTTCTACTCATTTAGGGAATGGCACCAGAACAGAACTTTCAAAGAACAACAATCCTATAATTTCCCAACTTAGTGAAGATAAGCTAAGTGCCAGCTTCATCGCCGACGGCTATCATATCTCTCAAGAAACACTGAAAGTTTATTTGAGAGCCAAGGAATCCAAAAGGACTCTTTTGATAACGGACGCTACTGCAGGAGCAGCAGCAAAACCTGGTATATATCAACTTGGAGAAATGGAACTACATCTTGACCACGAGTCGGTAGTCTATAGTAAAGAAACTTCACGTCCAGCAGGGTCGGTAGTAACTCTAGATCAATGTGTTAGGAATGTGATGAAATGGTACAATATTTCGCTTGATGAAGCAGTCTCATGGGCAGGATTAAACCCCTTGAAACTGCTCAAATCTTCAAACGCATCTATGATTAATTTAGAAAAAAATAACTCAGTCTGGTGGGAAGCAAATGATGGAGTATGGTATGTAAAAGCCTCGCGCAGTGGAACGTTTTTGCATGAATCTTAAAAAGAGATTGGAAATATAATTATTTAGAATAAATTAAAAAAATTTTCTTTGTTTTTAATGGTTATGGTTTTTTATTACATATATCAAAATTTGGCCAAGTATCACTTAGTCTATAACCTGCAGGCCACGGATCCTCGGGATCACACATTAGCTGATGTGTTCCAGTAATCCAACCCCTACCACTAATTGATGGAATAATAGATTTAAATTTGCCTTTCTTAGTACTTTTTAATATTGAACAATAAAAACGTGAGTTTATTATTGAACTTGCGACAAATTTATCCCCCACATTTATTTCTCCCCTTTCGTGCATTACAGCCATTCTAGCGGAGCAGCCCGTACCGCATGGAGACCGGTCCAGTTTACCCGGATTAATGGCAACGGTATTACGACCATTTAGTACTCCATTAACAAGCTTAATTGGATTTGTAAACTGGCAGAATGCTATTTTATTCCAGTCCATATTTAAAGGGTGTTTAAAACCAATTTGTTCATTCGCTGCGGCTGTAATCTTTACACCTGTTTCAGCGAGTTCTCTTGCTTCATCAGGAACAATAGTAAATCCAAGAGTCTTTGCATCTACCAGCACAAAGCTGTCACCACCATAAGCCGTATCGACATTGACAGTCCCAATTCCGGGAACCTCAAGCTTTTGATCAAGTTTATCAGCAAACGAAGGAACATTTTCTATCTTTATACTAAGTGCTTTACCTTTTTTACAATTAGCTTTTACATGTACTAATCCTGCTGGAGCTTCAAGAAAAAAATCAGTCTCGGGTTCCTGCATCTGAATCATACCACTTTCCAGTAATACTGTGGATACGCATATCGTGTTAGAACCGGACATAGGAGGAGTTTGTTCCGGTTCCATAATAATAAATCCGAATTCAGCTTTTTTATTTTTTGGAGGTACCAGTAAATTCACATGCCTGAATACACCACCTCGTGGTTCATTCAAAACGAATCTACGTAAAGACTGATCCTTATCTATCCAGCGCGATTGCTTCCAAATGCTTTCTCCTGGTGGGAAGCTTACTCCACCTACAATAACATCGCCCACCTCCCCTTCAGCATGGCAGGAAATAATATGTATGATTTTACTAGACCTCATTTCATGAAATACTTTTAAATCATTCCATCTAAAACCAAATGATTCAGCATTTTGATTAAGATTATTTTCAGTATTTAATTAAATTAATTTTTTTTAATTAAATACTAATTTGAATTTTTTAAAATATTTTAACAGTAAATGAGATAATATTTTCCAAAGGTACAAATTAGAGATTTAAAGTTTTGCAGCTAATTCTGCACCTTCATTGATAGCAATTTCTGCATCAAGTCCCAAAGACTCTCTAGCCCCTCCGATCACATGAACTTCATAACCTGATTGCCTTAAATCACTTTCCAGATCGCACCTGGGTTGCTGCCCCGCAGCAATGATAACATTATCCACATCTAGGATAGTTTCTTTGGGATCCTCACCTTTTTTCATGGCAACTGTTAAATGTAATCCTGAATCATCAATTTTATGATAAGTTACTCCCGGAAGCAGCTTAACACCATGAGATTTCAATGATTGTATATGTGCCCAGCCTGTTGTTTTACCCAACCTTTTTCCTATTTTATCAGAAGAACGCTGTAATACTGTAACTTCGCGTTTTTTGGGCTTTCTAACTTCTAATGCTTCACTAGAGTCAAGTATACCATGCCCCTTCAAATAATCAGGGACATCTCCCGAAAAAGGACTCTTTGCTGTCAGGTAGTGAGCCATATCGATACCAATTCCTCCTGCACCGATAACTGCCACTTTGCGGCCCACGGCTCTTTCCCTGTCCAGAACATCTAAATAACTCAGCACCTTGGGATGATCTGCTCCTTCCAAATACATTTTTCGTGGACGAACTCCAGTTGCTAAAACTACAGCATCATATTTTCCTGTAAGAGGGGTCTGCGAACTAATGATGTGTCCAAGTTTAATTTCAACTCCATATTTTTTAAGCATTACCTTATAAAACCTTATTACTTCAAAAAACTCCTGTTTTCCCGGAATTTTTACTGCATAATTTATCTGTCCTCCCAATTTTTCTCTTTGGTCAAACAAAGTTACAGTGTGACCACGCATTGCGGAAATGTATGCTGCTGTCATGCCAGCTGGACCTGCACCAATGACAGCAATTGATTTGGGCGTAGAAGCAGGTTCATAATTCAATTCAGTTTCTCGACCAGCTCTAGGGTTAACCATGCAGCTTGCTGTTTTCATCTGGAAGATATTATCCAGACAAGCCTGGTTGCAGGCTATACAAGTATTTATTTCTTCAGGACGCCCCTCTTCAGTTTTTTTTACAAAGTTTTCATCAGCCAAAAATGGTCTTGCCATAGAAACCATGTCAGCTATCTCTTCTCTTAAAAGATTCTCTGCAACAACAGGATCATTTATACGATTTGATGTCACAACCGGAATATTCAGATAAGGACGTAACTTACCTGTAACCCAAGAAAATGCTGCACGGGGAACCATCATAGCAATTGTTGGAACACGTGCCTCATGCCAGCCAATTCCTGTATTAATAAGAGATGCTCCTGCTTCTTCAACTCGCTGCCCTAGCTCAACAACCTGTTCAAAACTGCTCCCTTCATCTACTAAATCAAGACAAGAGAGACGAAAAATCAGTATAAAACCCTTACTACCAACCTCTTCCAGTACCCTTTCAACTACACGTAAAGGGAATCTAATACGATTTTCAAATTTACCTCCCCATTCATCTGTGCGATGATTTGTGCATTTGGCAATAAACTGGTTTATCAGATATCCTTCAGATCCCATTATTTCAACACCGTCATAACCTGCCTCTTTTGCCAGTTTGGCACATCGAGCATAGTCTTCAATCGTTTGCAAAATTTCTGAGTTGCTTAATTCTTTAGGCCGATAGAAATTGATCGGAGCAGTTATTGGAGATGGGGCCACACAATTTTCCATAAGTCCGTACCGCCCTGTATGCAGAATCTGAAGAGCTATTTTACCACCCTTTTCATGGACTGCACTAACAATTGGCTTGTGAAAAGCCAACTGCTTTTCTGAAACTAGGTCAGCTCCATTTTCAAAAACTCTGCCTTCATTATTTGGTGCAAACCCGCCCGTTATAATCAAACCTACTCCGCCTTTTGCACGTTCCGCGTAAAAAGCAGCAAGTCTTAGTGAGCCCTTCGGATGCTCTTCAAGTCCAGTATGCATAGAACCCATAATGACTCTATTTTTTAAAATTACATTGCCAACTTTAATTGGACTTAGAAGGGTCTCAAAAGACATTACTATTTTTTTGATTAATCGCGCTGAAAGAAAAGATTGAAAAAAGTCTAAGCTTAAAGTTTAAATAGAGCATTTTCTTGAAAAAATTTGTAAATGCTTTTCATACCGGATGAAAAAATTAAGCTCAAGAAGACTTCAATAATTCTGCCTGATAATGCGAGAGCAAAGGGTCAATAACCTGCTCAAGATTACCAAGCAAAATATCTTCCAGTTTGTAGAGAGTTAAATTGATACGATGGTCTGTAAGACGCCCCTGGGGAAAGTTATAAGTCCGGATACGTTCGCTTCTATCTCCGGAACCAACCATGCCCCTTCGTTTTTCAGCTGTTTCAGACTGCTGGGCTTCAAGCTCCTTTTCATATAGTCGTGCTCTCAGAACTTTTAATGCCTGTGATTTATTCTTTAATTGGGATTTCTCATTTTGGCAAATGACTACAAGTCCGGTTGGAATATGGGTAACTCTAACTGCAGAATCGGTTGTATTTACGCTTTGACCTCCGGGGCCAGATGACCTGTATACATCTATTCTTAAATCTCCAGGGTTGATTTCTACTTCGACATCTTCCACTTCTGGCAAAACAGCCACAGTTGCCGCTGAAGTATGGATTCTTCCCTGTGTCTCGGTTTTTGGAACACGTTGAACACGATGGACCCCCCCTTCATATTTAAGTCTACTATATACTTCCTTACCCTCAATCGAAAAAGTTATTTCTTTAAATCCTCCAAGATCATTCCTGCTTTCATTCATAAGTTTCAAGCGCCATTTTTGAGATTCAGAATAATGCGCATACATCTGAAAAAGATCTCTGGCAAATAGAGCCGCTTCATCCCCACCTGTACCTGCTCGTATTTCAATGATTATATTTCTGGAATCATCTGGATCTTTTGGTAACAGAAGTAATTCTATTTGTTTTTGAATCTTTTGTATCTGTATGTTCAGTTCATGAATTTCCTGAACTGCCATTTTTCGTATTTCAGGATCTTCACCCTTGTCTTCAGATAACTCTCGGTTACCTTCAAGTTGTTGTTGGATTTTAAGGTAGATTTGGTAGGACTCAACTATTTCCTGTAAAGCGGAATGTTCTTGGGTAAGCTTGCGATAGCGATTCTGATCCTGAACTACCTCTGGTTTCCCAAGCTCATCTGTGAGCTTTTCAAATCGCGAGTTAATTTCCTCAAGTTTATCCAGCATTTCCGGTCAGGTCCGGCTGTATTTGCGCTTAAATTTTTCTATTCTTCCTGCTGTGTCAATCACATTTTTTCCTCCACCAGTGAAAAATGGATGGCAGTTTGAACAAATCTCCACCGTTAATTCTCCAACCTTAGAAGATAGTACGTTCCAAGTGGATCCGCATGCACAGCGAAATGAAGTCATTTTATATTCTGGATGTATTTTAGGTTTCATTTGTAAGTTTTTTGCGATATTTTTTTTTACTTCAAAGTTAATCTATTTATCCATCATATCAAGGAAGTTTGAGTTTTCTTTGAATTTTTCCATTTTCTCTATCAGGAATTCCAGAGCCTCAACCACATTAAGCTGAGAGAGAACCTTACGCAGCACCCAAATTCTGTCAAGGTCTGCTTTCTCAATTAAAAGCTCCTCTTTACGTGTACCAGATTTACTAAGATCAATTGCAGGGAAAATCCTTTTTTCAACAGGTTTCCTGTCCAGCACTAGTTCCATATTCCCTGTTCCCTTGAACTCTTCAAAAATAACTTCATCCATACGACTGCCTGTATCAATCAAAGCAGTAGCGATGATAGTCAAAGAACCACCTTCTTCAATGTGCCTAGCAGCACCAAAAAATCTTTTTGGTTTAAAAAGTGCGTTTGAGTCGACACCTCCTGAAAGAATCTTCCCACTTGGAGGAATGACTGTGTTATAAGCCCTTGCAAGTCTTGTTATAGAATCGAGTAATATTACCACATCCCGCTGATGCTCAACAAGTCTTTTAGCTTTTTCAAGCACCATTTCAGATACCTGTACATGCCGAGTTGCTGGTTCATCAAAAGTAGAAGCAACCACTTCTCCAGCTACTGAGCGACGCATATCTGTAACTTCTTCCGGACGTTCATCAATCAAAAGTACAATTAAATCTACTTCAGGATGATTTTCAGTAATGCTGTTTGCTATAGACTGAAGAATCATTGTTTTGCCCGTCCTTGGGGGAGCGACAATAACTCCTCTTTGCCCCTTACCTATAGGTGATACTAAGTCAATCACCCTTGTAGTCAAATCATTGTCCTTTCGTTCAAGATGCAAATGTTCCTCAGGGTGTAGTGGAGTGAGATTATCAAAAAGAATTTTTTCAAAAGCCTTGTTAGGGTCACTGAAATTAATTTCTTCAACTTTCAGCAAGGCGTAATAACGTTCACTTTCTTTAGGTGGGCGGATCTGTCCAGCTACTGTATCTCCGGTTCGAAGATTAAATCTCCTGATCTGGGAAGGGGAAACATATATATCATCTGGACCAGGCAGATAATTATAATCTGGTGCACGCAGGAATCCAAAACCGTCTGGTAATGCTTCCAGAACACCTGCCCCATAAATAATACCTTTACGCCTTGTCTGCGCTTGCAGAAGAGCAAAAAGCAGTTCCTGTCCACGCATGCTGTTGGCATTTTCTATGTTATACTCCCGGGCTATTTTTATAAGAGAATTTATATCTTTTTTCTTTAATTCAATTAAATTGAGTGTATCTGGTTTGGGAACAACGTCGTTATTGTTTTTTACATCATTTCCATTGCCATTATCAGGAAGGCTTTTTGACATGTATTTTTTCTAAGGTAGTTAATAAATAATTAGGGATCTCCTGATAGGAGAATCCACTTTGATGGTGTGATTACAAGAGGATTAAAAATTTCAAAAACTGTACTTACTTTGGAGTTAAATTAAGGATAATACTAATTATAGAGATTAATACGGTAAGAAATATCTTGTGTGGATATGCCAATATATAGGATTGAAAATTTATAAGTAGGTGTTAACAGGCTCTCCAAAATTAAAGTTTTTGTCAAGTGTTTTTTTAAAAAAAGTGTTTTTTTTAAATTTTTTGAAATCCTAGTCTTAATTAAATTAACAAATGAAATAGTAAATCACATTATTTTTTTTTACCAGGAATATATAAATCTGTAATTGTACCTTCGTATGCTTCTGATGCAAATGCCACAGTTTCTGATAAAGTAGGATGGGGGTGAATTGTAGATCCTATATCAATTGCGTCACAGCCCATTTCAATGGCTAGAGTACCTTCAGCAATTAAATCACCTGCATTCGGCCCGACGATGCCAAGACCTATAACTCTTTTTGAGTCTTCTTCAAATATCACTTTAGTGAGTCCCTCACTTCTGCCCATAGATAAGCTCCTTCCACTGGCTGCCCAGGGGAAGCTTCCCTTTCCATAAGCAATGCCTTGCGTTTTGGCTTCTTCTTCAGTAATACCAGTCCAAGCCACTTCAGGATCTGTGTATGCAACTGATGGAACAGCTCGGGCATCAAAAAAACTTTTCATTCCTGAAATAGCCTCAGCAGCAATTTTTGCTTCATGTGATGCCTTGTGGGCAAGCATTGGTTTTCCAGCAAGATCACCAATGGCAAAGATGTGCGATACGTTGGTGCGCATTTGGGAATCTGTACTAATAAAACCTTTTTCATCAACTTCTACTCCTGCTTTTTCTGCACCAATGTTTAAACCATTTGGAACACGCCCAACAGAACTGAGGATACAATCATAAATCTGCGGTTCATCTGGAGAATTTTTCCCATCGAAATGAACTCTCAGACCTTTGTTGAGAGCCTCAACTTCGGTCACTCTTGTTTCAAGCAAAATATCATTATATTGTTTAGCAATGCGCTTTTGAAAAGGACGGACCAGATCACGATCTGCTCCAGTCATCAGTCCATCAAGCATTTCAACAATAGTAATTTTTGATCCCAAAGCATGATAAACTGTTGCCATTTCAAGGCCAATTATTCCTCCTCCAATCACCAGTAAATTTTTTGGGATATTGGTTAGCTCCAATGAGCCGGTTGAATCAATTATGCGAGGATCCTCTGGAAGAAAAGGCAACTTAATTGGTCTTGAACCTGCTGCAATAACCGCATTTGAAAACCTAATCCTAGAAATTTTGTCATTCTTATCTGTCACTGTAAGATTATTAGAATCAGTAAACTCGCCAAAACCGTTTATTATTTTTACGTTACGCTGCTTGGCCATGCTTTTCAGTCCGCCGGTTAACTGCCTTATTATTGAATTTTTCCATTCACGAAGTTTATTAAGATCAATGGTCGGTTTCCCAAACGAGATACCATGTGCATCAATTTCTTGAGCTTCAAAAATAATTTTTGCAGCATGAAGCAGGCTTTTAGATGGAATGCATCCAACATTAAGGCAAACTCCTCCAATCTGTTCGTGTCGTTCTACCAACACTACCCGCATTCCCAAGTCTGCTGCCCTAAAAGCAGCTGTGTATCCGCCAGGACCAGAACCCAGCACCAAAACTTCACAGTTTATGTCTGAAGCTGTAGATGAATCAGCTGAAATTTTTGTATTAATGGATCCTGAAACCTTAGTTTCGAAAGATTGATCCTCTTTTTTAATCATTTTTTGTCCTTCTTGTTCTGACACACTGCTTGTATCAAGTTCCAGAATTAGATCCCCTTCTGAAACTTTGTCACCTGTCTTTATATTTATTTTTATTATCTTACCAGCCAAAGGTGAGGGGACATCCATGGTTGCCTTCTCGCTTTCAATCGTGACTAGGGGATCTTCAACGTCAATAGACTGTCCCTCTTTGCACATTAATTCTAAAACTTCTACATCTTGAAAATCTCCAATATCTGGTACTTTAACTTCAGAAATACTCATAGAGACATTCTCCGCATATCCCCCAAGATTGCACAAAGATCCACCATGAATCTGGCTGCCTGAGCTCCGTCAATCACGCGATGATCATAGGTTAGATCCAATGGGAGCATTAGTTTTGGATTAAAGTCTTTTCCATTCCAGATAGGAACCATTCGAGAACGTGTTACTCCAAGTACCGCAACTTCAGGTGCATTCACCAAAGGAGTAAATGCTGTTCCACCAATTCCACCTAAGCTGGATATACTGAAACATCCTCCTTCAATGTCATCGCTTTTAAGTTTATTTGTTCTAGCTCTTTTGCTAACTTCTCCTAATTCTTTCGCTAACTCAATTAATCCTTTCTGCTCAACATCGCTGATAACTGGTACAACCAAACCATTAGGGGTGTCGACAGCTACACCTATGTTCAGGTAATGCTTAATAACTAAATTTTCCTTATCAGCAGAAATTGACGAATTGAAAGTAGGATGTTTCCTGATAGCTACAGCACATGCTTTCAAAAGAAAGGAAAGCAGGGTTAGTTTAACACCCTTTTTGGCCGCTTCCTCAGAGAGCGATTTACGGAATTGCTCAAGCTCGGTTATATCAGCATCATCATGGTGCGTAACGATTGGCAGATTGAGCCATGACCGGTGCAAGTTAACTGCTGTTTTCTTTTTGATACGTGAGAGGGGTTGAATTTCAACTGAACCAAACTTACTGAAATCAATTTCAGGTATTTCAGGAATCCCGGTTCCTCCTTTAGGGGTTTCAACTGAGTAAACACTTGACATAACGTCTTTTACAAACACCTGAACATCCTGCTGAGTAATGCGCCCCTTTCTTCCTGTACCATTAACCTGACTCAGGTCAACTCCCAGTTCACGAGCAAATTTTCGGATCGAGGGGCTCGCATGAGCACGTAAAAATTTTTTTTGATCTATAAACATTTGCGTAGGGGAGGGGCGTTGAGCAGTGAAGGAATGAGCATTATCTCTACCCAATTTTTCTGATTTGCTCCTTATGCCTGAATCCTTATTAATCTCCAAATTTCTCTTAGAAGAGGGAATTACAATGGAATTTTTTTGGGATGAATTTGCGTCTTCTAGCGTTTTTGGAATTGAGGATTCATTTGAAGTCTTTTCCAAAGATGAATTTTCATTTCCTTCAACAGAAAGGGTAAGGATAAGGTCGTTTTGTGAAACTTTATCACCAGCTTTAATTTTCACAGTCTTTACAATCCCTCCAAATGGTGAGGGAACGTCCATTGACGCTTTATCACTTTCCATTGTAAGCAGGGGATCTTCAGTGGAAACGGTGTCCCCGGATTTGACCAGAACTTCGATAACTTCTACCTGATCAAATTCTCCTATATCTGGAATTAAAACTTCTTTGGTTTTGATCATAGATTATTTTATCAGGAAAACAATGGATTAGTTTTTTCCGTATCAATACCGTATTTTTTTATTGCAGACTTCGCTGTCTTCGCAGAAACACTGCCTTCATCACAGAGAGCACTTAAAGCAGCCAGAGCAATGTAATAGCGATCTACCTCAAAATGTTTGCGAAGCGCTTCACGTGAATCGCTACGTCCATATCCATCTGTTCCAAGAACAGTGTACGATTTAGGGACATATGCACGAATCTGGTCAGCAAAAAGTTTTACGTAATCAGTTGCGGCGACGACCGGACCAATGGAACTCTCGAGGCATTGTGTAGTATGACATTTCCTTGGCTTCTTATCAGGATGAAGAAGGTTCCAGCGAAAAACATCATCTCCGTCCCTTTTCAGTTGATTGAAACTCGGACAACTCCAGATGTCGGCTTGCACATTGAAATCTTCAGAGAGCAATTCAGCAGCTGCTATTGATTCTCGCAAAATTGTCCCTGATCCAAGAAGTTGCACTCTTACTTTGCCTTTTTTCCCTTTTTGAAGCAGGTACATGCCTTTTATAATATTTTTTTCTTGTCCACTTGGAAGTCCCGGATGAAAATAATTTTCATTCATTGTTGTAATGTAATAAAAAACATTTTCCTGCTTTTTAAACATCCTTGTCATTGCATCATGCATAATTACCATCAATTCATAGGAAAATGTTGGATCATATGAAATGCAGTTAGGCACGTTTCCAGCCATAATCTGGCTGTGTCCGTCCTCATGCTGCAACCCCTCACCATTCAGTGTTGTGCGTCCTGAAGTTGCTCCTATTAAAAAACCCCTTGCTTGCATGTCTCCTGCTGCCCATATCAAATCACCAATTCGCTGAAAACCAAACATTGAATAGAACATGTAAAAAGGAATCATCTGCATACCAGAATTGGAATAAGATGTAGCTGCGGCGATCCATGAAGACATGGCTCCATCCTCAGTGATGCCCTCTTGAAGCATCTGACCACTCTGATTCTCCTTGTAATACATCAACTGCTCACGATCAACCGGCTCATACTTTTGACCTTCATGTGCATAGATCCCAATTTGACGAAACATACCTTCCATACCAAATGTTCTAGCTTCATCTGGAACAATAGGTACCACACGCTGACCAATATTTTTATCCTTACAGAGTAAAGTCATCGCCTGAACCAATGCCTGCGTAGTTGATATTTCTCGATCCCCAGTCTCTTTTAATAATCTGTCAAACACAGATAAAGCCGGAATAGTCAGTTTGTCTCCATTTACTCTGCGAGATGGGAGAGGTCCACCTAATTTTTTTCGACATTTTCTAAGATATTTAATTTCTGGTGAATCAGCAGGAGGTTTGTAATAAGAAAGATCTTCTACCTGTTCATCATTAATCGGCACACGAAAACGATCCCTGAAACTTTTGAGATCTTCTATTTTCATTTTCTTTTGGGAATGAGTAATGTTAATTGCTTCACCTGAACCACCCATGCCATAACCTTTTACTGTTTTAACAAGAATTACCGTAGGTTGTTCTTTATGATTAACTGCTGAGTGAAATGCAGCATAAATTTTATGAGGATCATGTCCACCCCTGTTCAGTCTCCATATATCCTCATCAGACATATTGGAAACCATATCTAGTAATTCAGGATATTTACCAAAAAAATGAGCCCTTGTATATGCTCCACCCTTAGCTTTGAAAGCTTGATATTCACCATCAATCGCTTCATCCATACGTTTGCGAAGAAAACCCTCCGTGTCTCTTGCAAGCAAGGGATCCCAATAAGAACCCCAAATTACTTTTATAACATTCCAACCTGCGCCTCTGAACTCTCCTTCAAGTTCCTGTATAATTTTCCCGTTTCCTCTTACAGGACCGTCAAGTCTCTGCAAATTACAGTTAATCACAAAAATCAAATTATCCAAATTCTCCCGCGATGCCAGACCAATTGCTCCAAGAGATTGAGGTTCATCTACTTCACCATCACCTAAAAATGCCCAGACCTTTCGACCGGCCGTATCTGCCAAACCCCGATTTTGCATGTATTTTAGGAATCTTGCCTGGTAAATAGCCATTATGGGCCCCAGCCCCATGGATACAGTCGGAAATTGCCAGAATTCACTCATAAGCCATGGATGTGGATATGAAGAAACTCCTTTGCCTTCAGATTCACTGCGGAAATTATCTAACTGCTCTTTAGTAAGTCTTCCTTCTAAAAATGCCCGTGCATAAATTCCAGGAGCAGAATGTCCCTGAAAGAATACCAGATCTCCATCATGATCCTTTTTGGGGGCATGCCAGAAATGGTTGAAACCTACATCGTACAGTGTCGCAGATGAAGCATAACTTGCTATATGTCCACCTAAATCAGAATCATCCTTGTTCGCACGCATTACCATAACTACCGCATTCCAGCGAATAATTGAGCGTATCTTTGATTCCAATTCTTGATTGCCCTCTGAACGTACTTCAAGTTCAGGTGGAATTGTATTCAAGTAAGGGGTGTTCGCTTTATACGGACTTCCGCCCCCCGATAGAACTGACTGGTCAGCCAGTTGCCTTAATATATATTGAGCTCTTTCATGACCATCCCTTTCGATTACAGCTTCCATCGCTTCGACCCATTCTTGGGTCTCCTGTGGATCTAGATCATTTTTGTTTGTTGAGTTCATGAATGCATCTTGGAAAATTTAATTAAATCAGCTTAATATTTATTTTGGAGAAAAGATTATAGGGAAATTAGAAGAACATGAACTTATAGTTTTTTTAAAAACTGCTTTTATTATTAATTGTTGGTGTTTTCAATATTAACAGGATTGTTAATTAATGTAGGCCTTTTGCTCATGTTTTCTATAATATCAGAATAAACGGACATATCTCTTCTGTCCGTAATGAACCGCTTTGCAGTTTTGATTGAAATTTTCTTGGCATCTCTACTTACCTGCTCGGAATACAATTTTTCTGGCTTGACAGGACTTGTCACAACAGCACGGGTTTTGGACATTCTCTTAGCTTCTCGACCAACATTTTCAGCATATATAATTCCTGGCTTAACCGGTCCAGAAATGCGTGCCCTGGTTCTAGTAATTCTAAGCGCATCTCTGCTGGTACTTTCTGCAAAGAGATAATCAGGTTTGACTGGTCCCGTGATTCTTGCCCTGTTTTTAGAAATTTTTAA